>DASVLI010000199.1:0-7016 GCA_036384955.1 Occallatibacter sp. | reverse complement strand
AAGCCATGACAGTTCAACCCATTTCAGCCACAACCCTTACCGGACGCGCCGAAACCCTTCGCGCCGAGCTGGCAAACAGAATTGTCAATCGTATGCAGGTCGAAGGCAAAATAGAAACCGGGGTTCCAGGCTTCTTCCTCTATCGCCGCAACGCTCCCTCCGATTGCATCTCAGCCGCCTACGAGCCTGAACTGGTCGTCTTCGTCCAGGGCGAAAAACGCATCAATCTCGGCCGCACCGTACATGTCTGCACCGGCGCCAACTTTCTGCTCACATCCATTGACCTGCCGGTCGTCAGCCAGGTCATCAAGGCCACGGTCGAAGAGCCCATCGCCGGCGTCACGCTCGCGCTCGACATGGCCCGCGTCCGCGAAATTCTCAGCCAGCAGGAAATCACCTGCCCCACCCTCAGCGGCACGCGCGGCATGGCCGTCGGCACCCACACCCCAGAGCTGCTCGATGCCTGCCTGCGCCTGGTTGACCTGCTCGACCGCCCCCAGGACATTGCCTTCCTCGGGCCGCTCATCCAGCGCGAAATCATCTATCGCCTGCTGTGCAGTCCGCAGGGCGGCTACCTGCGCTCCATCGCCACCCTGGGCGAGCAGAGCCACCGCACCGCCAAAGCCGTAAGCTGGCTGCGCTCCAACTACTCTCGCCCGCTGCGCGTGGAAGAGCTGGCCGCCGTAGCGCAGATGGGCGTCTCCACGCTGCACCATCACTTCCGCGCGCTCACTGCCATGAGCCCCCTGCAATACCAGAAGCAGTTGCGCCTGCACGTGGCCCGCGAGCGCATGCTGCATGAAGGCCTTGACGCCGCCTCAGCCGCTTTCGAAGTCGGCTACGAAAGCGCCAGCCAGTTCAACCGCGAGTACAGCCGCGCCTTCGGCGTGCCCCCCATGCGCGACATCAAATCCCGCCGCGAAAACCTCGCCGTGTCCGCGTAAAATTCCCCCATGCCCCCGCGCGCGGCGCCAGCCGCTTTGCCGCGCGATGCATAACCTCAACATGCTCTTCCTCGCTTGAAGGAAGGCTCCTGTGCACAGCTTGATTGCCGCAACGCGACGCACTCCATCCGCTTTGGGTGCGCTCTGCGTGTTCGCTCTGGTTGCGTCCGCGATTCCCCTCGCCTCTCAGGTTGCTCCACCCGCCACGGCTCCCAACCTGGACCCGATTCTGCAGCGCATCGAAGACGCACAGCACCAGAATCCCGCTCTCTCCCGGCCTTACGAAGTCACGCGGGAGTACAAAGTCTTCCGCGGCAACGACCAGCAGCCCCTCTCCGAAGTCGTCACGCAGATCGATTTCGTTCCACCAGACACCAAGACATTCAAAATCGTGCAATCCAGCGGGAACTCGTTGGGCGTGAAGATTATTCGTGAGCTTCTCAGCAGCGAAACTTCGTCCACCAGAAAAGAGCACAGCACGGAGATCAGCCGCGCAAACTACGACTTTGCTTTCCTGCGGCTGCAGAACTACGGGGACACACCCGAGTACGTTCTCGCAATCTTTCCCAAGCGCAAAGATAAATACCTTTTGCGCGGGCAGATTTGGGTCGACACCCACACTTTCCGCATCCGCCAAATTGAAGGCGTACCCGCCCGGAGTCCTTCTTTCTGGCTCAAGGAACTGCATGTCACCCTGCAATACGGCACGCTCGGCGGCATGTGGGTTCCCGTCACCTACGACGCCGTGGCAAAAATCCGCATTCTCGGCGACTTCACACTGGACGGCGTCAGCCGCCACCAACCCGAAGCCAACTCCGACGGCCCTCAATAGATTTCTGCGATCCGCTTTGCGCAATCAGGCAGCGGCCCCGTCTCTCCCGCATCTCCGCGTTTAAAATTCCCCTATGAACCTGGACGCGATGCAGGCCGCTCTGCGCGAGGCAGGGTGTGACGGCTGGCTCTTCTACGATCACCATCACCGCGACCCTTTGGCCGCGCGCATTCTCGGCCTCGACCCCGAGGCCCACGTCACTCGCCGCTGGTACTACTTCATTCCCGCCCAGGGCGAGCCGCGTAAGCTTGTCCATCGCATTGAAGACAAGCGCCTCGACACGCTCCCCGGTGCCAAAACCGCATACTCCAGCTGGCAAGAGCTGGCCGCGGGCCTCGAAGCCATGCTCGCCGGCTCCACGCGCCTGGCCATGCAGTACTCGCCCAACAACGAGATTATGTACGTCTCCATGGTCGATGCGGGCACCGTCGAATTCCTGCGCTCGCTCGGCAAGCAGATCGTCAGCTCCGCCGATCTCGTCAGCCAGTTCGAAGCCGTCCTTTCGCAAGACCAGATTGCCAGCCACGCCGAAGCCCAGCGCGCCATCGACGAGCTTTTAGCCGAAGGCTGGAAGCAGATTGGCCAGCGCCTGCGCCCCGCCTCGGGCGCGCCCGCCGTCTACACCGAGTTCGACCACATGCTGTGGCTGGCCGAGGCTATGCGCCGCGCCAACATCGTTTGGGAGAACGGGCCCAACGTCAGCGTCAACGCCAACTGCTCGGACTCGCACTACGAGCCCACCGCCGCGCTTTCCTCGCCCATCCGCGAGGGCGATTTTCTGCTCATCGATATCTGGGGCCGCCTCAACCGCCCTGGCACCGTCTTCTACGACATCACCTGGACCGGCGTCGTCGGCCGCGAGCCCTCCGCGCGCGAGCAGTTGGTTTTTGAGACCGTGCGCAACGCGCGCGACGCGGCCATCGCCGCCGTCAAGTCAGCCTTCGCAGCCGGCCGTCCCATCAGTGGCTTTGAGCCCGACAATGCCGCGCGCAACGTCATTCGCCAGGCCGGTTTTGCCGACTACTTTACCCACCGCACCGGCCACAATATCGGCCGCGAGCTGCACGGCCCCGGCGCGCATCTTGACAACCTCGAGACGCACGACGTGCGCCGCATTCTGCCCTGCACCTGCTTCAGCGTGGAGCCCGGCATCTACCTGCCTGAGTTCGGCGTGCGCAGCGAGGTCAACATGCTCACCAGCCAAACCGAAGCCTGGGTCACCGGCCGCGTGCAAACCGAACTGGTGCGCATCTAGACATCTCAAAACGGCGGCTCGGGTACGATATAGTCGGAAGTGGAATGGCAGCAGCGACAAACAACTCAGCCGCGGCAAAAAATCAGTCCCAGGGCTTCGTCTATTTGCCGCTCATCGCCGGATGGCTCGTCCCCGGCGCCGGGCATTTTCTGGTGGGCAAGTGGGGCCGCGGAGCGCTCCTGGCCGTCTCCATCGTCAGCATGTACGTGCTGGGCCTGGCCATGCAGGGCAAGGTCTACACCAGCACACACGACGTGCTCGACATCCTCTCCATGGCTGGCGATCTCTGCGGCGGCATTCTCTACTTCATCTGCCGCGTCGCGGGCCTCGGAACAGGGCAAATCACGGTCACCGTGGCCGACTACGGCACCCGCTTCATCGTCGTCGCGGGTTTGCTCAACGTCATCGCCGCGGTCGACGCGCACAATCTGCGCACCGGGAGGAAGGCCGCCTGATGAACCCCTCCCACTTCACCGCTCTGGTGCTGTTCTCGCTCTTCACTTCGGTGGTCTTCGGCATCACCCAGCGCTCGACACCGCGCAGTATGCTGCGCTACGGCCTCTACTGCTTCCTGCTCTTCGTCGGATCGGCCATCGTCCTCAGCTGGGCCATGTACCTCATCGCCCGCTAAAAGCGCACGCGGTTTCCTGTCAGTCCCTTACGCCACCAGCACACGCGCACGCCGTTGTGCGCTCTTCTCCACGGTGATGCGAATGTCCTGCCCCAGCAACAGCAGAAATCGCATCAACCGCTCCAGCGAAAATCCCGCAAGCTGTCCGCGCACCAGTGCCGAAATCTTGGGCTGGTCCACGCGCAGCAACTCGGCAGCTTCCTTCTGCGTCAGCTTCCGCGTGCGAATCAACTCGGCAATCTTGTGCGCCAGCTCGGCCTTGGCCAGCGCCTCCTCGGGATTCGCAATGCCAAGATCGGCAAACACATTGCCGCTGCTCACCACGTAGTCGCGCGCCTGCTTCGGCATATCTACTCCTCCATCCCCCGGTCAATTTCCATTGCGCGCTGCAGGCGCTTCTTCACCAGCTCAATTTCGCTCTGCGGTGTGGCAATGCCGTGCTTGGACTTCTCCTGGAATGCGTGCAGCACGTACACAGCTTTTGCAAGACGAACCGTATAGACAGTTCGAAACGTGTCGCCCCTGTGGTCGCTGACAACCTCCAGAATTCCCGAGCCAAGATGCCTCAGCGGCTTTGCGTCCACGTGTTTCCCGCCCATTTGCGCCTGATACAGCGCAAATCCCACGTGCTGTTTGACAGGTTCAGGGAATTCCGCAAGTACGTCGTGGGAATCTCCGACAAAGACCAGTCGTTTCATTGGTCCTCGCTGCCTAAATAAGTAGGCCAAAACAGGCATATCGAGTCAATTCCCGCTCGCTACGGCCGCACCCACACCGCCGCGTCAAAGCTGTGCCGCACCTCGTATTCCTCGGCCTCGTACAGCTTCACCGCCTCGTGGTTCATCTCCGTCACGGTCAGCGAAATCTCGCTGGCGCCCTGGCGCATAAAGTGTGCCGCCGAGACCCCCAGCAGCATCCGCGCCAGCCCTTGCCGCCGGTATCGCGAAGAGACGCACAGTTGCGTGATGTGCCCGCTCACCGGGCTCACCCGCGAGCCCAGCACCAGCGCCGCCATGGTCCGCGTGCCGCGCTCCACCACCACGTGCGAGGCCGGCGGCACAAACACTCCGCAGCCGGCATAGCGCACAATGTTGTTCAAAAAGCGCAGCGACCCGCCCGGCGTGCAGTACTGGTGATTGATCAGGCTGTCGGGGTGGCCGTCATATGCCTCGGCGATCAGCCGCGCAGCCGCGCTCAGGTCGTCATCGCGCCACGGACGCATCTCCAAACCCGCCGGCAGCGTCACGCGCGGCGCGTTCCACGGGCCCTCCAGCTTCTGCACCATGAACAGCCGGCGATAAACCTCGAAGCCCGCCTCGCGAAATGCCTCCGCATGCGTTTCCGTGGGGTGCAGCAGCAGTTGCGACTCCACGCGGTCCACATGCGGCGAAGCCATCAGCGTCTCCAGCATGTGATTCAGCAGCGTCCGCTCCACCGCCTTGGCCGGCGTTACGCCCGTTGCCGTGTCCACGTCCATCGCGAACACGTCGCCAATCACCGCCTTGTCCTCCTCGTACACGCAGAAGGAGTAGCCCATAATCTGGCCCGAGTCCACCGCCGCATAGCCCGGCAGCATGTGATTGTCGAGGTACTGCATCAGCAGCCGCGAGCTGGCACGGTAATCCCAGTGCAGCCGCCGGCTCCATACGTCCGCCTCGGCCTCCAGCAGGGGTCTTAGCTGGGGGGCGCCAAAGTGCCGCAAATCGAGGACATCGTAGGTGATGCCTGTCGCCATCTTCTCCCCGCAGAAGCCGGGAACCTGCCGCAGCCGCCGAAACACAGCACGCGCGGCAGCCAAAAAGCCTTCCCGTCACTCTCGCACGAAGATTGGCGCTCTGCAAGCCGGAAGCCGTGCCCTGGCGCTCCGCCGGTTACTCGCGGCTGCCTACCAGATACACGCGCAAACCCTGCTCCGGCCAGTTGAACAGCGGCTCGTAGTGCCGCCCGGCCAGGTATTGGTCCAGCACAGCGGGCGTATTCAAATCGATGCCCTTGCGGCCTTCCACGCGAACCACCAGCAAGTGCTGCTCATCCGGCACGCCGCTCTCCTCGTAGTTCACCACCTCGCGATTGCGGTAGAACGAGAGGCCGTACTCCACGTCGCGGCGCACCTTGAACACCGCCACCGTTTCATCCAGAGGCGCGTACATCTCCAGCTTCGTCTCCAGCGGCCGCGCAGAGTACGAACGGTCCAGCAGCTGCACCACCCGCTTGGTGGCATGCACTGCGGGAATGCCGAAGAACGGCCCGAAGCCATACAGGAAGAACATCAGCACCACCAGCACGCCGGTGGTGGCCAGCCGCAGCCGCGCCACGCCAAAGCCATGCACCACCACAACCACCAGCAGTGCCGCGCCCAGGGCGGCCGCAATGGCCACCGTCAGCGCCCGCGCCGGAGGCATGGCCGGCCCGTGCACCACAAACCACGGCAGCAGCAGCGCAAACAGCGTCATCACTCCGCACAGCACCGCATGCCCGGCCAGCAAGCCGCGATGCAGCCCCTGCTTCCGGCAGCGGAAAAGATAATCGCCGGTCAGAATCGTGATGGGCGGAATGGCCGGCAGAATGTAGCCCGGCAGCTTGGATTGCGAGAACGAGAAAAACACAATCGGAATCAGCGTCCACAGCACCAGAAACTCAGGAAACGCATCGCCCGGCCGGTTCGGCTTCGGCTTGTCAGGATGCGCGCGCCGCAGCCGCCACTCCGCCACCGAGGTCTGTATGCCGTCAATCAGCGCGCGGATCGCCAGCACTGTCCACGGCATCAGCGCCAGCAGCACCACCACCAGGTAGTACCAAACCGGCTGTTGATGCTGATACCGGTTGGTCGCGAACCGCTCCAGGTTGTGCTCCAGAAAGAATTGCCGGAAGAACGTCGGGTTCTGCATCTGCACCGCGATAAACCACGGCAGCACGATGGCGAAGTACAAAATCACGCCCGGCCACCAGAACGAGCGCTTCAGCAGCGACCACTCCCGCCGCAGCGCCGCGAAGGCCGCCACAATCACAATCGCAAGAAACGGCGCCACCGGCCCCTTGGCCAGCGTGGCTACGCCGGTAAAAAAGTAAATGTCGAAGAGCCAAAACTTGGAGTCCGTCTCGTACCACGCGTACCAGCCCAGCAGCCCTATTGAAAGCGGCGCCGCCAGTTGCATATCCGTCGACGCGCCGCGCGCAAAGCCGATAATCCCCGCGCACGCCACGGTAATCAGCGCCGCGTCCAGGTGCCCGCCCCGCCGGAAGCGCCGCATGTGCAGATAGATCAGCGCCGCCATAATGAACGCGAAGCTGGCCGAGGGCGCGCGCGCGCTCCAGTCGTGCACGCCAAACTCTTGAAACACGAACATCGCGCGC
>DASVLI010000198.1:0-32677 GCA_036384955.1 Occallatibacter sp. | reverse complement strand
TTCTCCGCACCGTCCCGCCCGGCACTCCGCTGGCTCTGTTCACGCTCTCCACGCACCTGCGTCTGGTGCAGGGCTTCACCACGGATATTGCGCGCATGGCGGACGCGGTTCTTCGTCTGGATGTGCAGGCGGCCGCGGCGCGGCTACCTATTACCATCAGGACGCACTTTCCGTCCGGCTGACGACGAACGCGAGCGGAGCAATTGTGACTCAGGACGGAACTTTCCCGTTCGGTGAATCCTGGTATCAATTGGGCGCGGCGAACAAGTGGTTTTTCACGAGCTACCAGCGGGACTCGGAGAGTGGACTGGATTATGCGCTGGCGCGCTACTACGACTCCCGCACCGGCACCTTCTTAATGACAGATCCAATAGCTGGCAAACCTGGTGATCCGCAATCATGGAACCGGTATGCCTACGTCCACAATAACCCGATCATGGTCACCGACCCGAGCGGGAAGTTCGCCTTCCTACCGCTCTTGATCATGTTTGCGAGCAGTTTTGGGGAAAACATGGCGGTAGACTTTGTGTCGAACGCCATCGAGGGCCATCCCGGCATAAGCATGGAGGACGTGGAAGGGGCGGCCCTCGGTGCGGCTCTAGGAGCTGGTGAAGGGTACCTAAATTCGCAACGATTTATGCCTAAAGGGTATCTATCTAGAGCGCCTATCCATTTCGCAGAGGAATCGTTCAACAGCTTTGCCGAGAATTATGCCCTGACTGGCCACGCTAGTGTTGACTGGAAGAGTGTGGCAATAGGTACGGGCTTGGACGTCCTCGATGATTACCTAACCTACAAAATGAAAAAGGCCAAAGCCGGATCGTGCGCTGCATCAATCATTTCGAGAATAGATCAGGAGTTTGGCACGCAAGCTCAGGAGGAGGGTGATCCGTGGTACTCTTCCACTGGCGCTCCATATGACACGGGGACTATGAACCTCAACATATCTATTCCAGCAGATCAACCCGGGCTTCCTGCTTCTGCTGGCGGCGCTTACTTTGGAGGCGCATTTAGTCCGCTTCATATCCCTACTGGTCCAGGTGGAAATGGTGGGCTGGACAATTCCAATACTCTCGCCTTTACTCCCCATCGATTCACAGCGCACATCGATTCAGGTAATCCCCATACGGTGATTGGTGCTGGGTGGCACTTCGTCGGAGATATGACAGGGTGGGGAGGGTACAGGCCATGCCGATAACGACTGGCGGCATGAGTGGTAGGACGTTATTTGCCACGAGATTCGCAGCTAGGGATTTCACGCTCCTCCTCTTTGCTTTATGCACCGCGGCTCTTCATGCACAAACGATCACGTTCAAGATAGTAAATGGCCAAACCGGACGCCCCGTGGCGAATGTCTGTGTAAGTGCTGCGGATGGATGGTGGCAGAATAGTTTGGGGCCAGTATTTATTCGAACTGACAAAAACGGTGTTGCTCAACTGCGCCTTACCCACAAAGATAACGAAGTTGGTATTTCATACAATTTGAAACTATATTGCGGACCTACCGGAGCTATCAATCCGGTTTTGAAATACGAAGACACGCTAAAGCCGTATACGACGGGATATTATCCGTCATGCGCCCATCCTCAGAATATGCCTGACGCGCGCTGGAAGGCATTGGATCCGATCTCGACGAAAGAGGTGCTTCAGAATGGCTTTGTTTCAATGAATATGTGCGGCAAGGTCACTGCTTTGCCGCATCCCGGTGAGGTGGTTCTCTTCGTGAGGCCCAGGACTTTCAGTGAAAAAGTGCACGATTGGCAGAATAGTGACGCGTTTCCATTTTGAGCTTTGGGTGAAAGCTGGATTCCCTTCCCATTCACTGCGCATTGCGGTGCTCAACCTGGCCGCAGGGCGCAGCGGGTCGCTGGAGATACCATGGCAGCCGAAAACTGGCCAGTAGGTTTCCCTGATGCGCCACAATGCGCGCTCTTTCGTCACAGTTCGCTGTGCATTCGCCCAAGAATGTGACTCGAATCACCCGTGCTTTAACATGCGGCTGCTAGCCTTTTAGTAGGCACGAGCCACTTGCGAGGAGAATCATGAGTGAATCGACGAGCAAGACCCCTTTGAGCGCGGAAATGCTGGCCAAGATGGACGCTTACTGGCGCGCCGCGAATTATCTGTCGGTTGGGCAGATTTATCTGAAGGACAATCCGCTGCTGGAGCGGCCGCTGACGCTGGACGATGTGAAGCCGCGCCTGCTAGGCCACTGGGGAACCACGCCCGGCCTGAATTTTCTCTACGTCCACTGGAACCGCATCATCCGCGAACGCGACCTGAACATGATTTACATCATCGGTCCCGGTCACGGCGGTCCTGGGATCGTTGCAAACACCTATCTCGAAGGTTCGTACTCCGAAATTTATCCGCACATCGAGCAAAACAAGGACGGCGTGAAGCGCCTCTTCCGCCAGTTCAGCTGGCCGTATGGCATTCCCAGCCACGTTGCGCCAGAAACGCCCGGATCGATTCACGAGGGCGGCGAGCTGGGCTATTCGCTGGTGCACGCATTCGGCGCGGCTTTCGACAATCCTGATTTGATTGTGGGCTGCGTGGTGGGCGATGGCGAGGCCGAGACGGGACCACTGGCCACAAGCTGGCACTCGAACAAATTTCTGAACCCGGCGACCGATGGAGCAGTGCTGCCGATACTGCATTTGAACGGCTACAAGATCGCCAATCCGACTTTGCTGGCGCGCATTCCGCAGGCAGAGCTGGAGAGTTTGATGCGCGGCTACGGCTATGAGCCGTTCACGCTTGAAGGCGATGATCCGGCGACGATGCATCAGCAGGCTGCCGCGATTTTTGACACCATCTTCGATCGCATCGCAGAGATCCAGAAAAACGCGCGCGAAAACGGAGTGACCGAGCGGCCGGCATGGCCCATGCTGATTCTGCGCACGCCAAAGGGCTGGACCGGTCCGAAGTTTGTGGACGGCAAGCCGGTGGAAAATACCTGGCGCGCGCACCAGGTTCCCTTCAGCGAACTGCGTGAGAAGCCTGACCATCTGCGCCTGCTGGAAGACTGGATGCAGAGCTACAGGCCGGCTGAGCTGTTCGACGAGCGCGGCGCATTCCGCGCGGAGTTCGCGGAGATTGCGCCCAAGGGCCGCAGGCGCATGGGCATGAATGCCCACGCCAACGGCGGACTGCTTTTGCAGCCGCTGAAGATGCCGAACTTCCGCGACTTCGCGGTGAAGATCGGGCAACGCGGCGCGGAGGACGTGGAGTCGACCCGCGTGCTTGGCCATTTTCTGCATGCCGTGATGCAGGCCAATCTGAAGGAGAAGAACTTCCGCGTCTTCGGTCCCGATGAGACAGCCAGCAACCGCCTTGGCGACGTGATTACAGGCACCGGCAAAACGTGGATGGCTGAAACGCTGCCCGTGGACGAGAATCTTTCGCCCGAAGGCCGCGTGATGGAAGTGTTGAGCGAGCACATGTGCCAGGGCTGGTTCGAGGGCTATCTGCTCACCGGACGGCACGGCTTCTTCAGTTGCTACGAGGCGTTCATCCACATTGTCGACTCGATGGTGAACCAGCACGCAAAGTGGCTGAAGGTGACGCGGCAGATTCCGTGGCGCAAGCCGATTGCCTCGCTCAATTACCTGCTCAGCTCGCTGGTCTGGCGGCAGGATCACAACGGCTTCTCGCATCAGGATCCTGGCTTCATCGACCACCTGGTAAACAAGAAGGCCGATGTGGTGCGCGTGTATTTGCCCGCCGACGCCAACACACTGCTTTCGACGGCCGACCATTGCCTGCGCAGCCGCAACTATGTGAACCTGATCGTCGCCGGCAAACAGCCCGCGCCGCAGTGGCTCACCATGGAAGAGGCAATTGCACATTGCACCACCGGTTTGGGTGTGTGGCAGTGGGCCTCGAACGACAACGGCAATCCGGAAGTGGTGATGGCATGCTGCGGCGATGTGCCCACGCTGGAAACGCTGGCCGCGGTTACATTGCTGCGCGAGCGCATTCCGGATCTGCGCATTCGCGTGGTGAACGTGGTGGACCTGATGGCGCTGCAGCCGCAGTCGGAGCATCCGCACGGACTTGCCGATGAGGACTTCGATCGCATCTTCCCGCCTGATGTTCCCGTGGTGTTTGCTTTCCACGGTTATCCGTGGCTGATCCACCGGCTCACTTACCGGCGGCACAACCATGACAACCTGCACGTGCGCGGATACAAGGAGGAAGGCACCACGACCACGCCTTTCGACATGTGCGTGCTGAACAATATCGACCGTTTCCAGCTCGCGCTGGATGCGATCAAGCGCGTGGTGCGGCTTGAGCCGCAACGCGAGGCCGCCGAGCAGTGGCACTCGGAGGCGATTCAACGCCACAAGCTGTATGTAGCCGAGTACGGCGACGACCTGCCCGACATTCGCGAGTGGCGCTGGCCTGCCGCACAGGCACAATAGCAAATTTCTTTGGAGAGGGTTTTGTTCGATGGCTTCTTTGCCGGTTTTGGTTTTGAATAGCGGTTCTTCTTCCATCAAGTTTTCTTTGTATGAGGCGGGCGATGGCGCGCGCACGCGTCTGTTCGAAGGCGCGGTCGACGGCATCGGCACTGATCTGGGCAAGTTCTGGATCAAGGATGCGTCGGGCAAAAAGCTGGTTGACCAGACTCCTGCCTTGCCGACGCGTGCGGTTGCCTTCCAGCTCGTGGCCGACGCGCTGCACTCGGACGATTTTCCGGCGCCCGTGGCCATCGGCCACCGCATGGTTTCCGGCGGACCGACGGTGCAGGAGAATCAGCTGATCACGCCCGCGCTGATCGACGAGATGGAAAGCTACACGGCCTTCGCGCCGCTGCACACGCCCATCGCCGTGTACATCATGCGCGAGGCGCTGCGGCTGTTCCCTGGTACGCCGAACTTCGTTATCCTCGACACCTACTTCCATCGCACCATGCCGGAAGTGGCCAAGCATATGCCGATTCCCGCTGAGTACGCGTCGATGGGTGTGCAGCGCTACGGCGCTCACGGCATCAGTTACGAGTCGATTGTGTTCCAACTGCAACAGGACGTTCCGCAACGGCTGATTGTCGCGCACCTCGGCAATGGCGCTTCCATTTCGGCCATTCGCAACGGCGAGTGTCTGGACACTTCGATGGGCCTGACGCCGACTGGTGGCATCATCAGCGGAACGCGCACCGGAGACATTGATCCGGGCGTGCTGCTGTTCATTCTGCGCAAGATTGCGGAGAAGACCGACGACGCCACGGCAGCGGCGGACCAGCTTGAGATTGTGGCCAGCAAGAAAGCCGGACTACTGGGCGTGAGCGAGCTCTCCAACGATATGCGCGATCTGCGCGACGCAATCAAGGACGGCAACGTGAAAGCGCGGCTGGCCGTGGACAAGTTTGTGTGGACCATCCAGAAGTGGATTGGCAGCTACTTTGCCGAACTTGGCGGACTCGACATGCTGGTCTTTACCGGCGGCATCGGCGAGAACGACATGGCGACGCGCGCTGAAGTATGCAAAGGCCTGGAAGCGCTGGGGATCGTAATTGATGCCGAAAAGAATAACGTGCGCGGCATGGCGACCATCTCCGCGGAGAATTCGCCGGTGACCGTGCGCGTGATTCCTCCTGCCGAGGACCTGATTATTGTGAACCACGTGGTGCGGCTGCTGACGCTTTAGCCAGCGGCGCGCCGCTTCCATCTTCACGCGGGCTGCATGCGCTGTTCTACACTGAATGGGTTCACTCGGAGCCCTATCCATGCAGTCCGCCATCGTTCCTGCCGACGTTACTTCCCTTCCTTCTCCCGCTCTGCGCCGCTTTGCGTGGGCTGTGCTTGCCTACTTTATTGCCGTAATTCTCTGGGGCGGACTGGTGCGCGCTACCGGCTCCGGCGCGGGTTGCGGCGACCATTGGCCGCTGTGCAACGGCACGGTGATGCAGCACTCGGCGCGCGTGGATACGATGATCGAGTTTACGCATCGCATCACCAGCGGTCTCTCGTTCTTCTGCGCGGTTGGCTTGCTGATCTGGGTTTATCGCGGCACGCGGCGCGGGCACCTGGCGCGTTCGATGGCAGCAGCTACGGTCTTCTTCACACTGATTGAGGCGATTCTTGGCGCGCTGCTGGTGAAGCTTGGGCTGACGGCGCAAAGCACTTCGCCCTTGCGTGCGCCGTACCTGGCGCTGCATTTGACTAACACTCTGCTGCTGCTGGCGGCGCTGACGCTGACCGCGCATTTTTTGAGCAGGCGGCAAGGCTTTTCGCGTGGAAGCATCGCGCTGGTTGCGCCGCTGCGCTCGTCGCTCGGGCTGCTGGTGGTGCTGGCTGTCGGCGTTACGGGCTCGCTTGCGGCGCTGGGCGATACGTTGTTTCCCGCTACGTCGCTTGGCGAGGCTTTCTCGCAGGACCTGGCGCCTGCCAGCGCCTGGCTATTGCGCTGGCGCTGGACGCATCCGCTGTTCGCTTTCCTGGCGAGCGTGTTTCTTGCCTGGCTATTAGTGCGGGCGGCGCGGCGCAATGCGCACTGGGACAATCGCGGGCTCTCGGCATTGATTCTTGTTCTGCTGGCCGCGCAGTATGCATTGGGCGTGTTGGATGTGGTGCTGCTGGCGCCGGTGTGGCTGCAGGTGCTGCATCTGCTGGGCGCAGATGTGCTGTGGGCGGCATTGGTGGTGCTGACGGCGCGGCTGGCACTGACCCCGGTGGATTCACCGAGCGGACAGATACCCGCCTGAGCTGCGAATTTTCCCCGGCCTCTACAAGGCTCGCCAACTCCACGCCCCCCCGGGGGGGGAGGGGAGGGGGCTATGTAGCGTTCCCTTTCTCTTCGCTTACTGCCTGGGCAGTAAGCATTCACTCCAGATGATTGTGCACCACGCGAAGGAAATAATCTGCAAACAGAAAAGGCCGCTCTTGCGAGCGGCCTTTTTGCGTGGATGCGGTTGCGGGATTAGCGGATGAGGACGCCGGCGGCGGGATAGACGCGGCCGTTGACAGTGGCCTCGATAACCGGCAGCGAAGGCGTGGCGGTAATCCACTCGACCTTTTCGCCGCTGAGGATGACGGTGTCTTCTGCCTTGCCGCCGCGGATGGAAGGATTCCACGCGAAGGCCTGGTTGTCGAGGACGACCTCAGTTCCCTTGGGCGTGGCGACCCACTCTCGCTCGCCATAGCCGGTTGCGCCGCCCTGATGATGCATGCGCTCCTCGCCGGCGTAGTTTTGCGCGGCGTAGGCTTCAGCTGCAATCTTGTAGAGCGCGGCGCTGGTGGCGCCGGGCACGGTGGCATCGAGGAGGGCCGCGTTGACCTTGGCCGAGGCGACGAAGCGATCGGCAAGCTCCTGGGGGAGCGGGCCGAAGTGCAGGAAGCGGGTGATGGAGACGGCGAGTCCCCACTTGCGCGCGCAGAGGTTGAGCATGCCGTAGTTTTTGAGACGCGCACCGCGCGCGACGGCGTGCTTGTACTTCATGATGCGTTCGTCGACCGCGTAGAGGTAGACCGAAGGCAGGATGGAGCGGCGGAGCAGGTTGGCGGCGGTGAGGGCTTCGAGGTCGTACTCGCTCATGCCGGGCTCAACCTGATGCAGAGACTCGACGGTGGCCGCGGCGGTTTCCGTGCCCAGCCAGCGATAGCGCACCTTTTCGCTCTTCATGAGCGCGGCGCGCAGCGGATAGAGATTGACGGGCGTAGTGCCCTCGCCACCGGAGTCAGAGCCGAGAGGTCCGCCGGCCAGCCTGGCCGCGGCTGCGTTGGTGTCGTCTGCAAACCACGGGAAGAGGACCGGCTCGAAGTCGAGCTTGCCAAACTCCTCGTCGTGCAGGCGCGGCGCTTCGTTCTCCGTGGTGAAGTAGTAGCGCTTGCCAGCGGCGGTGACCAGCACCGCGGCCACGCCGGTTTCGCAGGGCGTGAGCACGCGCAGTTCAACCGCGCCGCCGGTGATCCAGGCGATATTCTCGTTGCGGCGAATGAGCACGCCGGCGAGTTTTTGCTCCTTGAGCCACTCGACAAGCTTTTCGTGCTTGGCATCAAGCTCGGCGTTCCATTCCGCCTCGCTGAGCAGCACCGAACCATTTACAACCAAACCTTTTGAAATTCTGCTTCCCATAGCCATCCTCTTGAGACGCCAGTTACTTTTCGGAATTCGTTGAAAGAGACCGTATGCAATGACCGGAACTTCAGATTATCCCTCAGGGGCTAAAGCCCTACGCTCTTTTGCTGGACTCAATGTACGGCCTAAAGGCCGTACCCTTCAAAAAAACAACCAGAGTGCATCTGCATCAATGAGTGCTTCGACGGCAAAAGATTCTGGGCGTTGACTTGAATCGTCAACGCCCAGCGATTAAGCCCCGATTGACTAGTCTTCCAGCTCGGGGTGATAGTGGCTCTCCCATCCGAGGTAGCGGATGGCCGCTTCGTGCACGGCCTTGGAGACGGAACTGAAGTTGGCCGCGACGTGATGCTCGAAGCCCTGGTGGCAGATGTACTTGAGCAGCTTCTGCAACTGCGGAATCTCAGCCACACCGGCGCCGCCGAAGGTTTCCAGCGGATCGTCTGTGAACTTGCCGTAGCCGGTATAGCCGCGGATGACGCCGCGACGATCGTCGGTGGAGAAGCGGGCGTAGGTCATCTCGCCTCCCTTGACGCGGCCCACGCAGGTGCCGAAGGTGTTCTCCTTGCCCACGGTGCCGGCAATGATCTCCTGATAGTCCATGCGGACATCCTTGAAGAAGTGCTTGGGCAGGTTGGAGCAGTGGAAGCAGACGCACTTGTTGGGGTCGGAGCCGTAGTTGTTGTTCCAGTCGAGCAGCGCGGAGGGCGTCTGGCTGGCCAGAGCCATCATGTACATGGAGAGCACGCCGGGAACATCGACTTCGCAGGCCGAAGGCAGCAGCTCGTTGGACATCATGCTCATGACGGTGCAGGGCACCACGCCGAGGAACTCTTCCATCGAGGTCCAGCACTGGAGCGCGGTGATGTTGATGTGCGAGGCCTTCATCCACTGATCGACGACGGCACCGAGCTTGGCCTGCTTGATAAGGCCTTCATCGGAGATGCCGACGGTGGAGACATAGGCCTTGATTTTGGCGAGCTTGGCCTGGACCGCGTCGTCGTTGTCTTTCATGCGGGCGATGCGGCCGAAGATCTCGGAGAGATCGAGGGTCTCAACAGTGATGCCGCTGGTTTCGAGCAGGCGCTCAGAGTAGCGGACGGTGTTGAAGGCCGTGGGCCGCGCGCCGATGGCGCCGATGCGGAGATTCTTGAGGCCCTTGACGATGCGACAGACCTGCGAGAACCACTCGAGGTCGGCCTTGAACTCGGGCGACTGGAGCGACTCCGTGTGCAGGGTGGTGATGGAGTAGGGCAGGCCGTACTGCATGAGGTTGTTGCAGCAGCTCATTTTTCCGCAGAAGCTATCGCGACGGACGGCGATGGTCATGTTGTCGGAGCGGTCGGGCGTGGCCTGAACCAGAATCGGAACGCGCAGGCCCGAAAGGCGGATGGCGTCAACGATGCCGCGCTCCTCGCCGAAGTTGGGCAGGGTAATGATGATGCCGTCAATCTCGTCGGCGTGCTTCTTGAACAGATCGGCGCAGCGCTGCGCCTCGGCATAGGTTTCCACCGCGCCGTACTTGGACTCCTCGGGGGTGAGGACGATGGCCTTCGCGCCCGCGGCTTCCAGCACCGCAATAATTTCCTCGCGGCCGGTCTTGGCCAGATGATCCGGGAAAAATCCGCGATTGCCCACAATGACGCCAAAGGTCATGGTTCTATTGGTTGCCATGGTATTGCTCCCTCAATAACTTTCCGCCGCAAGCGCGGCATTGCTGAAACCTCCCCGCCGTACTAGTTGCTGCGGCGCGGGAAGAACTTGATCAAATAAAGGACACCGATCACAAACAGCAGTCCACCCCACCAGATCGGCGTGTGCAGCCCGGTAAGCTGCACGCCCGCCGGATAGAGGCCGGTGGACCACTCGTACAAACCGTAGCCCAGTACCAACGCGCCATAAACAGACAGCATGACGCCGATGAAGAACCAGATTGGAATTCCCGATCCATGCATAGAACTTTGTCCTTTCTGTACCGACTACCAGAAGAGAATGTTGAGAACCGCAAAGATGATGACCACCAGAACGCCCCATGCCCACTCGTTTTTGTAGAAGGGCACGGGCTCTTCCTTGGGCAGAATGGTGGCGCCATAGACCAGGCCTTTTAGCTCCTCGATGGGGCGCGGTTTGGTGAGCAGACTGATGACCACGACCAGCACCGCGGTGAAGCAGAAGGCCCACAGGGCGCGGAAGACGTTCTCGGCCATTGGCTTGGCATCGGGCGAGAGCGCCACGGTGGCCAGCGCCGAAGGCGTGAGCTTGACCCACATGAACAGGCTTGCCGAGAAGATGATGCCGGTGAGCAGGCTGACGAAGCCGGCCAGCTTGGTGGCGCGGGTCCAGAACATGCCGAAGAGAATGGTGGCCAGCAGCGGCGCAATGAAGATGGAGAACAGCGCCTGCACGTAGTCCATGATGCCGTGCGCGTGCATGACCAGATACGCGGCTCCAATGGAGACCGCTACACCTATGACAATGGCCATGCGGCCCACCATCACGTAGTGCGCGTCCGAGCCTTTCTTGTTGATGAGCGGTTTGTAAATATCGTAGGTCCACACGGTGGAGAAGGCGCTGACGTTGCCGGCCATGCCGCTCATAAAGCCGGCGATGAGTGCGGTAATGCCGAGGCCGAGCAGGCCGGGTCCAAGGTAGCGAACCATCATGAGCGGCAGAGCCTGGTTGTAGCTGTGCAGCTCGGCATCGGGTCCGCCGGTAAGGACCTTCTGCTGCTCATCGGGAGTGAGCGTGGTTTTGGCCATGGCGGTGGAGCAGGCTGCGGAGTTGGCAACCTGGCCAGCGCTGGAGAGTTCGCAGGCGGCAACGATGTCTTCGCCGACAAGCCTGCGGCGCGAGCCATCGGGATTCTGCAAGAGCACCAAGCCGAGCAGGCCGGGCAGAATGACGATGAAGGGCACGGCCATTTTGAAGAACGAGCCGATGATGGGAGCCATGCGGGCGGCGCGCAGATTGTGCGCCGAGAGCACGCGCTGGACGACGAGGAAGTCTGTGGTCCAGTAGCCGAAGCTGATGACGAAACCGAGACCGAAGACGATGCCGGTCCAGTGCACGCCCATGGGGTTGGAGGCGAAGTGGGAGGTATCGCGCCACAGGTGCACGTAGCTGTCAGGGCTGACGCCGCCCATGGTCTGCACATTGGCGATGATGCGGTGCTTGAGGCCTTCCACGCCGCCAGCCTGATAGAGGCCGAGGATGGGCACCAGCAGCGCGCCGCCCCAGATGAGCACGAACTGCAGCACCTCATTGAAGATTGCGGAACGCAGGCCGCCCAGGCCGACATAGAGCGCGACCGCGACCGAGGAGACCAGAATGCTGAAGGTGATGTCCCAGCCGAGAACGACCTTCATGACGACGGCCATGGCGAACATGTTCACGCCGCTCATCAGGATCATTTCGACGGCGAAGCTGAAGGCCGCCACGGTGCTGGCGCGTCCGTCGTAACGCAGGCCCAGATAGCCGGGCACGGAATGCGTTTTGGAGACGTAGTAGAAGGGCATCATCACCAGGCCGAGGAAGAGCATGGCGGGGATGGCGCCGATCCAGTACCAGTGGGTGGCCAGAATGCCGTACTGATAGGCGGAGCCTGCCCAGCCCATCAGTTCCAGCGAGCCCATGTTGGCGGAGACGAAGCTGAGGCCGGCGATCCAGGCGGTCATTTCGCGGCCGGCCATGAAGAACTCTTCGCTGGTGTTGGAGCGGCCCTTGAGGTAGAAGCCGATCCAGATGGTCATGCCGAAGTAGATGACGATGACGAGCAGGTCGAGGGGTTTAAGACTGGCCAGCGGAGAGCCTGCCAGCGCAAGCATGGCGGGCATGGAGCCTAGGCCGCCGGCGAGGAGCGAGGGGGTTGCCAAACCGAACATTGCATCACCTGCGTGGAAGCGTGAGCCGCTGGGAATACGCTGCGACTCTTCGCCCATAAGTAAATGGGTTTACTGCGAGCTCTGTCAAGCGGGAAAAGCGGATGAGTTGCGGTGCGCGATGCGGGCCGAAAAACGGAGGCATTTCCCTGAGAAAGCGTTTACCCGACGGAGTGTACCACAGCCGCTTGCAGAGGCGATAGTTGCCCCGTCACAGTCTCAATTGCGCGGGACCTATGCCAGGCTCGCACCGCGGAGAATCCGCAATTTTTCATGGATTTCTTTATGCGTTTCCTCCTTGTGCGGCGCGCACTTCAACGTTACCTTGAGACATGGGAACCATTTTCTCCCGGCTTCTTCCCTCTCCACGTTCAACTGAATCCTCGTGCCCGCGGCAGTTCCCTGTCCGGCTCATCCTCGTTCAAAGGAGTTGTTGCCATGCATCCCTCTGAAGATTCAATCCCCTGTAGTGGCTTTTCGCGCCGTTCCTTCTTCCGTTATGCCGCAGGCGCGTCGGCCCTGGCCAGCATGCCGCTGCTTACCGAACCCCGGCTGGCGCTGGCAGCCCGCCCGCACTTTGCGGACCCCAACATCGGGGTCCATATCGACGCCAACGAAAATCCGATGGGCCCGGCGGACTCCGCGCGCAAAGCGATGGACGCGATCATTCCCAAGGGCGGCCGCTACTTGTTCACCATGGAAGACGACCTGGCCGAGGTGTTTGCCAAGCAGGAAGGGCTGGATCCGGAGACCGTGATTCCGTTTGCTGGTTCGACCGAGCCGCTGCACTACACGGTGCTGGCTTTTACCAGCAAGGACAAGCCGCTGGTGCTGGGCGACCCCGGGTATGAGGCTCCCATGTGGGCCGCGACGATTGCCGGCGCGCCCATCCACAAGGTTCCGCTGGCCGACCCCAAGGGCGAAGCCAAGCACGACGTGAAGGCCATGCTGGCCGCGGCGACGAATCCTGGCGTGATCTACATTTGCAATCCGAACAACCCCACCGGCACGGTGACTCCAGAGGCCGACATTGCGTACGTGGTGGAAAACGCGCCGAAGGACACGATTGTGCTGATCGACGAGGCGTACATCCACTTCAGTGAAACGCCGCGCTCGCTGCACTACGTGAAGGAAGGCAAGAACGTGATTGTTCTGCGCACCTTCTCGAAGTTGTATGGCATGGCCGGCATCCGCATGGGCTTTGCGGTGGGCCGCAAGGACCTGCTGGCGAAGATTACGCCGTTCGGCGGGCAGAACTCGCTGCCGATTACGGCAGTGGTAGCGGCCAAGGCCAGCCTGGAGGACGCGGACCTGATTGCGACGCGCAAAAAGATTATGGGCGAGGTTCGCGCGGACACCATTGCGTGGCTGAAGAGCCAGGGTTACACATGCACGCCGTCGGTGAGCAACTGCTTCATGCTGGATGTGAAGCGGCCGGGCAAGGAAGTGCAGGCGGCACTGGCGCAAAAGCTGATGTTCGTGGGCCGCATCTGGCCGGCATGGCCGAACCACGTGCGCATCACGGTGGGCACGGCCGACGAGATGATGGCCTTCCGCAAGGCTTTTACCGAGGTGATGAGCACGAACACCGCAGGCATGGAACCGGCGCCGCTGCCGGGACGGCTGGCCGAGCATCCGCATACGCATTTGTCGTAGCGCGGATTTTGGATGAAAAACCCCGCCCTTGGGCGGGGTTTTTCTTTTGAGTCGAGGAATTGACGGGAAGTATCCAGGAATTCATGTCGCAGGTCAACTGGCTTCCCCGGTCCCGAAAGGCGAGGGATCGGGGGCAGCCGGCATCCATGTTTGTGCCCCACGACACTTCGCAAAGACATGCGTGGACCGGGAGGTCCACGCGACAGCCGGCCGGGAGGCTGGCGCTACATAACGGGAAGCGGCGCTGTGCAGTGGAGGCCGGCGCTACAGATTGATTGAGACTGGATAGGAGAGTGGTTCCCACCCTTGCTGCGCAAGGATGGGGCATCCATGTTTGTGCCCAAAGACACTTCGCAAAGACATAACGGGAAGCGGCGCTGTGCAGTGGAGGCCGGCGCTACATAAAGGGAAGCGGCGCTGTGCAGTGGAGACCGGCGCTGTTGTACGAAATGAATGCGGACAGTAAAACGCCGGCGGCTCGCGAGGAGCCGCCGGCGTTTGGTTTGCGATTGGCTAGAAGATGATCTTCAGAGCCAGCTGGGTGTTGAACGGCTCGCCGGGGCCGATGCCGGGAGCGCCGTTCCAGTTGCCGATGGTGGTGTAGATCTGGCCGAAGCCATCGCCATCGGATAGGTAGTTATCCGGGGGCGAGAGGTTGGTGTGGTTAAGCAGGTTGAAGAACTCGACGCGGAACTGGGCTTTGATGCGCTCGGTGATGTTGCCATTCTTGAAGACCGAGAAGTCCACATCGCTGAAGCCGGGTCCAACGAGCGAGTTGCGGCTCAATGTGCCGAAGGCGTTGACGGGATCGACATAGGCGCCGCCTGCATTGCTGAAGTACTGCTCCACACCGTCGACCAGTTTGCGGTCACCCTTAACGGAGATGCCGGCTGTCTGGTTGGGGCGGTCCATGCCCACACCTGTACCACTGGTGTCGTTGCCGGTGAAGACGGTGAACGGCTGTCCGCTGTGAATGCTGATGAGCGAGTTCAACTGCCAGCCATTCGACATCCAGTTGGGGCCGGTAAATTTGGGAACCGTGTAGTTGAGGTAGGCGTTGAAGTTGTTGCGGGTATCGTAGTCCATGCTGGCATACTCAGCGCCGAAATTGTTCGAGTCCTGCGGAACGGAACCGCGGTACTGAGTCATCTGGTCGAGACCGTGACCCCAGGTGTAGGTGAACTGGGAGGTCAGATTGTGCCAGTTGGACATCTTGAGAATGGTTTGCAGCGAGTTGTAGTTTGAGTTGCCGATGGAGGCAATCTCGTTGACCGGGCCGATGGGGTAGCCGGTGTTAGAGAATGCATCGGTGGTCGATCCGTATTGGACAGCGTAGGGACGAAGAGCGTTTTGATCCTGCGCCGAGAGGCTTGAGCTGCCGAGCGGCGCCTGGTTGATGTCGTGGATGGAAAGCAGCTTGCGCGCCTGCGATCCCACGTAGCCAACGGTCAGCATCATCTTTGAGTTGAGTTGCTGCTCAACGTTGAGGCTGAAGTTGGCGCTATAGGCGGAGCGGAAGTTCTGGTTGACCGAGAACAGGCCGTAGCTGTTGGTGGCGTTAAAGGCCGCGGAGGTGGAGAAGAGCGAGGCATCGGGTGTGATGACCTGGTGCGATTTGCTGAGCAGGCCGACCGGGCTTGCTCCACCGGGGTTGCTCTCCGCGCCCGACGCGCCGCCGTTGGAAGGACGATTGTCGAGGAACGGATTCAGGTTTGGCTGGTCGAAGTAGACGCCGAGGCCGGCACGGATGACCGTGTTCTCCTTGGCCTGGTAGCTGATGCCGATGCGGGGGCTGAAGTCGTTGTGCGCGGCCTTGTAGAGACTGTCGATGCCGTCGCCCTGGAAGACAATGCCCTTGTCGAAGAGGAAGACCGAGAGATCCTTGGTCGAATTGTGCATCGGTCCCAGGAAGTCGTACCGCACGCCGAGGTTCAGGTTCAGCTTCGGCGTCACCTGATAGGAATCCGCCAGAAACAGGTTGTAGTTGTTCACGTAGACTTCGCGTTCCGGGTCGCCACGGGCGATGGAGCTGGAGTGAGTGCAACCGAGCATGTAGTCGGCCAGGGCCAGAACGTGCGAGTCAGTAGTCGTGTCCTGCGTGGCGTCGGTGATTCCGTACTGCGTAGTGCAGGAGTCGCCGACGAAGGCGCCGCTATCCGGGTCGTACGCACTGGAACCCCATGGACCTTCAGCTCCGTTGAAGCTGAACGCGCCGCGCATCTTGCGGTGGTAGAACTCGTTGAGGTAGGCGCGGCGGAACTCGCCACCGAAGCGGAACTGATGTTTGCCGATGGTGTAGTTGGCGGTGTCGTCCAGGTGGCCGGTAATGTCGTTGCGGCCCGAGGGCGGCGTGGCGGCGTTGGTGCCGTCGAAGCCGCTGATGGAGATGGCTGGCGCGCCGGAGAGGGCTGGGCTGACCTCAGTGTTCCAGCCGAGCGAGGCCATATCGAAGCTGTGGTTGATATCGAAGAAGACCTGATTGAAGTAGTTGACACCGACCAGCACCTGGTTGGTGAAGCGGTTGCTAAGGGTGCTGTTCCACACGGCCGAGTAGTTGTAGACGTGAATGGGAGCGGTCTCAAAGTAGTAGACCAGTTTGGAGCCGACATAGGACGACTGGTCGCCCTGTCCTCCGAAGTAGTGCAGCGAGATGCTGTTTTTGTCGTTGATGGTGTAGTCGAGACGACCGAAGCCGTTATAGCTGTAGCCCGTGGTGGGCTCGGTAACCGGATAGTTCGACGTGGTGGCGTCGCCGGTGAGCGACTCGGCGGGCCACAGTGTGCTTAGAACGGTTTGTGGCGTGGCAAAGGTTGTGGTGGGGATCGACGGGAAGTTGGTGGTGATGTAGTTGATCGCCTCGTTCTGCCACGCGGTCGAGGGTTCGGTAGCCGAGTCCGGCACCTCGATGATGAACTGCTGCTTCTCGTAGTTGAAGAAGTAGAACAGCTTGTCCTTCTTGAGAGGGCCGCCAGCCGAAAAGCCGTACTGCTCGTTGCGCAGCTTGTTTTTGGGGCCGCTGCTGAAAGGGTTGTTCTTGGCGAAAACCTCGTTGCGGTTGTAGTAATAAGCCGAACCGTGAATCTGATTGGTGCCGCTTTTGGTAGCCAGGTTGACGGTGCCGCCTGCATTACGGCCAGCCTCCGCGCCGGACTGGGTCTGTTGCGAGAATTCCTGAATCGAATCGAGCGGCAGGGTGATACCGGCAATGCCGGAGACGCCGCCCTGGTTGACGGCAGGCACGTTGTGCCAGAGGTCGTTGTTGTCGACGCCGTCAATTTGCCAGTTGACCTGGTTGGCGCGCGAACCGTTTACCGAGCCGAAACCGCCGGCGGTGTAGCCGCCGAAGCCGGGCGCAAGGCCAATCATCTGCGTGAAGTCGCGGCCATTCATCGGCGTGTCCTGCATCGTCTCAGCCGGGATCACCGTTGTTGACGTGACGGTGGTCGTGTCCAGAGCGAGAGCATCGGCGGAGACTTCAACTGTTTCTCCCTTGGATGCGACCGAGAGCTTGACGGGCAACGTGTAGATTGTGCCGGCAGTGACCGGCACGCCCTTGACGATCGAAGTCTGGAAGCCCGGGGCAATCACGGTGATGGTGTAGGAGCCCAATGGCAAATCCTGGAAAGTGTAGGTGCCGGCGCTGGAGCTGATTGTCTTGTGGGAAACGCTTGTCGCCACCTCTACAGCTTCGACGGGTGCGTTGGGCACAACCGCACCGGTTTCGTCGGTCACGGTTCCGTTGATGCCGCCGCGGAAGGTTTGCGCGCCTGCCTGGAACGGTACGGCAAGCACACCCACTACCAGCAGCAGCAAAGCGATTGAAAGCCTTTGCAAACTTCGATTTGACATTGCGCCTGTCCTCCAAATCTGTACAGATAGGGTTTGGTTCTTCAGGGTGCGCCTGCCGGAAGATGAGACTCCGCTATGCGGCTGGGCGCAGCCGGGTATGAAACTGCCTAAAATGTGCTCGGAAATTTACGGATACAGAAAATCAGGAAAGGGGGTTCCATTCCCCAACATAGTTTGAAGTTGAATAAAGATGCAATAAAGAATGGGTAAAAGACTTCGGCCGGGCCTGGGCCGCGGGCTGGCGGCGCTCAGGCCGCAGGCGCTTCAACCTGCTCGAAGACGCGGACGAGGAGATCGCCGGCGTCGTGGCGGAAGCCGACAACCAGTAGATCGGCACGCATGGAGATGTGGCAGATGTGCTCGGGCTTAACCTCAGCTTCAGGGACGGTCATGCTGCAGGGACGGGGGAGCGACGACTTGATGACGCCGGCCAGCATGTTGACGATTTCGCGCGTGGCGTCGAGGGTATCGGATTCGACGACGGTCTCAAGCGGCTGCATGAGCATGGCGGCCGTGGCATGGCTGGCCAGTCCGGGCGACATGCGCACCTCAACCAGGCCGTTCCAGGCGCCGCTCATCTGGACGCGGCCGGTGAAGTGGCGGTCTCCGAGGCTGGCTTCCTCGTGGTGCAGCGGAGTCAGCTGCATGGCCAGCATCTGCTCCCAGAACTGAGCACTCGCTTTAATGACGCACTGCTCGTCGAGCTCCGGCCGCATCTGCTTTCTCCTGCCTGTCTGCACCATTGCCACAGACACTGTGTATATCGTGCAAAGTGCCGCGGAAGTTGACTTGAGCGAATTGATGCCATGCGCCTGGCGGGCTGTTCCCAAACGGGAGAGCGGAGTCCGAAGCGGCACGGCCAGGGGAAGAACATCCTACAATCGCCTCATGCGCTCCACGAGCACCGCGCTGGACCAACTGAATGCACGCATTGTGGCCTGCGAAAAATGTCCGCGGCTGCGTGCACACGCGGCCAGGATGGCTGAAACGAAACGGCGAGCCTTCGCCGAGTGGGAGTATTGGGGCAAACCTGTGCCTTCGTTCGGCGACCCCGAGGCGCGCGTTCTGGCGCTGGGGCTGGCGCCGGGCGCGCATGGGTCGAACCGCACCGGACGGCCGTTTACTGGCGATGGATCCGGAGATTTTCTTTATCCAATTCTGTATGAGGCGGGGTTCGCCTCGCAGGCCAAGGCGGTTTCGCGCGACGACGGCATGAAGCTGACGGATTTGTGGGTTTCGTCCGTGGGCCGCTGCGCGCCGCCGGACAACAAGCCCACGCCGGAAGAGTTGCGCAACTGCGCGCCGTGGCTGGACGAGGAGCTGAGCTTATTGCGGCGGCTGCGCGTGGTGGTTTGCCTGGGCAGAATTGCGTTTGATGGATTGCTGGCGCACGAGCAGCGGCGCGGAACACTGCATGCGCGGAGCGGATTTAAATTTGCGCACGGAGCCGAATTTCGATTGCCGAGCGGGCTGACGGCTGTGGCCAGCTATCACCCTTCGCTGCAGAACACGAATACCGGACGGCTGACGCACGCGATGCTGCTGAAGGTGTTTCAACGGGCGGCCGCACTGGCATGCGACAGCGAAAGCCGCGGACAGTAACTGCGAATTTGATTACTTGAATAAGTTACCTATTTACTCCTTAGTACGCTTGGCCACGTTACTAACTTGAATATGTAACGTTCAGACTCCATTAGACTTGCTTATCCACATATATCCCCCATCCGTTGTATATTCCAGTCGCAACCCGGCAACAAAAATCAATTAGATTGGGAACTCGGGGACGGGACAGAGCGCGTGCGCTTCATACAGACTTCCGATGCAGTCCGCTTTGCACGGATGACATCAGAGGAACTTCGTGCGTCTTTTTTGGTCGATGAACTTTTCCATTCCGGTCAAATCGACCTGGTCTACGTGGATTTGGATCATGCCGTCGTCGGCTCGGCGGTTCCACAAGAGGAGCCTCTGATTCTGCAATCCGATCCGGATTTGTGCGCGCGCTACTTCACCCAGCGGCGCGAAATCGGGGTCATTAATATCGGTGAATCCGGGGTTGTGCTGGTAGATGGCGTCACGTATGACTTAGCTTTCCTTGACTCGCTCTATATAGGCAGAGGTTGCGAAGATATCAGCTTTATGAGCCTGAATCCGAATGCGCCGGCTGAGTACTTTCTTCTAAGTTATCCCGCACATACTTCCTATCCGCCGTCGCGGATTGATGCCAACCGGACAACGCCTATCGTGATGGGGTCGCCGCGCACGGCCGATCTGCACCGCACCACGCGATTGATTCACCAGGACGGGGTGCGAAGCTGCCAGTTGGTGATGGGCTTTACCGAGGTGGCGATGGGCAGCGCATGGAACACCATGCCGGCGAAAACGCACAAGCGCCGCTCGGAAATTCGCCTGTACCTGGAGATGAAGCCCGAAGACCGGGTGCTGCATTTGATTGGGCCGCCGCAGGAGACGCGGCATTTGATGGTGGCCAACAAGGAGGCCGTGATTTCGCCGGCGTGGTCCATCAACTCGGGCGTGGGCACCGGCAATTACATCTATTGCTGGGGGCTGGGTGGAGAAAATCATGGCTGCGACGATACCGAGTCCATTCCCGCCAGCCAGTTGCGCTAAAGTTTCTGCATGACAGCTTTCCGTCGATTTTTGCCGGCTGCGATTGCCCTGCTGCTGGCCACTGGAGTTTCCGCACAAATGAGCGACCACTTTTCAAACGCGCAATTGATGGAGCGCGCCAGGCATCTGCGCGAACTGGCGGCGGCCGGCGACGGATCGGCCAGCGAGACGCTGGCCACGTATCCGCGGCATCACACCATGCTGGCCTTTCGCAGCAAGAGCGGCGGCGGCGAATTGCACCAGCACTATGCCGATCTGTTCTACATTCTGGACGGCAAAGCGACGCTGCTGACCGGCGGCAAGGTGGACGATCAGGAGACAACGGGGCCGGGCGAGATTCGCGGTTCGGGCGTGAGCGGCGGGCACGAGCAGGCGTTGAAGGCAGGCGACGTGGTGCATATCCCTGCCGGCATGCCGCACCAGATGGTGCTGGCCGCGGGCGATACGGTGACGTATTTCGTGGTGAAGATGCAGGAGTCGGAGTAGAGGGCAATCGATGCACGAGGTGATCGGATGACTTCGCGCGAGTGGCGATTGGCAGGCTCAGTTTGCATTGGAGTGATTTTCGATGCGATCTTCTTTTGGAAATTCCAGCCGTATAGTGTGCGCGAGCACGGACACGATTTGCTGCCTGCGTATGCGCTCCCCATTCTGGTGTTGATTGCTGGCCTGCTGCTGACGCTGGGCTGTGAAGGAAAGAAGCGGTGGGTTCCGGTGGCCATGCTGGGCGGCCTTTGCGCGGCGCATGCGTGTCTTATCGTGGCTGACTGCGCGGCAGACCCGACCAATCACAATCTGTGGCCGCTTGAGTTTGTAATTATTGCGATCGCAATGGCGCCGGCATTTCTGGGGGCGGGCGTGAGCGTGCTGATTGAGCGCAGCCGGCGGCACGACTAGGCATCGCAAAACTCACTGTCCCGATTGTGCAGGCGTGAAGTTTTGATGGAGCGGGAGACCGGGATCGAACCGGCGACATTCAGCTTGGGAAGCTGACGTTCTACCACTGAACTACTCCCGCCCATGCGGCGCGCGGGTGGCGGCCGACTAAGAAAGTATCGCGCATGCGGGTGCGATTGGCAATTTGCGTATGCCGGGCTAGAGGCCCGTTTCAGCCAGTTGCAGAGCGACGACAGTGATGTCGTCCTCCTGGCCGAAGGCGCGGGCGGCGTCGGCAATTTGTTCGGCGGGCTTGGTGGAGAGCTCGGCGAGACGCTCGAAGCCGAGCAGGCCGTCGGCCTCCGAGCGCGCCTCGGGCACGCCATCGGAGACGAGCACCATGCGATCCCTGGGCTGCATCATTCCTTCGACAGGCGCATAAATCTGGTCGGGCACGATGCCGAGCGGCAGCGCGGGCGCGGTGGGCAGCTCGACGCCGGAGAGATAGGGCGCGATGTGCCCGGCGTTGGCGAAGGAGTACGTGCCGTCGGTACGGATGCGCACCGTGCATGCGGTGGTGAAGCCGAGCTGGCCCTGGTCGACAAGCGCGTTGTTGAGGTTGAAGAGAATTTGCGCGGGGTCGTCGGAGACCTCGCGGCGCAGTACGCCGAGAATCATGGAGACGCGCATGGCGGCGGTGAGGCCCTTGCCGGAGACGTCGCCGACGGTGGCGAGCAGCGAACCATCGCGCGCGGGGAGGACGAAGAAGAAGTCGCCGCCGACCTCGCTGGCGGGCAGGTAGACGGATTCGACGGTGAAGCCGGGCGTGGGGCGCGAGGCGCCCTGCATGAGCATTTGCTGTACGGAGCTGGCGGCCTGCAACTCCGCGGCGTATGCGGCGCGGGCACGCGCGGTTTCCACCATCTGCGCGCAGGAGACGGCATTGCGAATGGCAGTGGCGGTTTGCAGCGCGATGGTGTTCAGCAATTTGAGATTGGCCGCGCTGTAGGGCTCGGCGCTGCCGGATTGCGCCAGCACAATTGCGCCCACCGTGGCCTGCCCGGTGCGCAGTGGAGCGAGCAGCAGCGAGCTGAGCTGCCTTTCGGCAGATTCGGCGCGCGGGTCTTCGGAGCAATTGTTCACAATCTCCGCCACGCCGCGCTCCAGCACGGAGGCGATGAATTTGGATTCGGGTTGCAACGCCATGGCGGCAGCGCTGCCGAAGCGCGCGCACTCTTCGAGCGGGCCGTCCAGATCGCGGCTGACGAAGACCGCACCCTCGGTGGCAGGAATGAGACGGCGCGCCTGCGCCAGAGAGGACTCGCTGATGGCGCTTATGTTGAGCAGCGCTGCCAGCTCCTCGGAGAGCTGCTCGATGAGGTGCATTTCGCGATAGAGCGTGAGCGTTTCCGAGGCCAGCGCGCGCTGCTGCGACTCACGGTCGGCGAGGTGCGAGAGCAGAGCGGCGACGACATCCGCGTGCGCTCCGTGGACAGAACCGATGACCGCATCCGACGACAGGATGGAATGCGCGGCCGAGCCGTTGTGCGATTGACCCAGCAGCACGCGGCCGGATGCGTCCTGAATAAAGGTATCGGGCGCGAGCGCCTGACAGAGCTGGCCGACGACCTGCATGCTGGCGGACCTGGAACCCAGCACAGCGCGCAGATTGAGACCAGCCATGTGCGCTCCTCCCTAGCCTGCCAGCCCGAGCACTTCGCGCGCGCGTGCGATGAGAGCGTCGGGATCGAAGGGCTTGGTCATGTAAAGGTCTGCGCCGACTTCAAGGCCGCGCTGGCGGTCAAACTCCTGCCCTTTGGCGGTGAGCAGAACGATGTAGACCTGCGGCATTCCCATCTCGTGCTTGACTGCCTGGCAAACATCGAAGCCATTCTTCTTGGGCATCATCACGTCGAGAAAGACCATGTTGGGCTGCTCGGCGCGGATAGTGTCGAGCGCCTCCTCGCCATTGGTCGCGGTCAGCAATTCCACGCCGTCGTCCTCCAGATCCTCAAGCGTTTGCTGGATCAACATGCGCAGGTGCGGTTCGTCATCAACTATCAGGATCTTCTTATCGCTCATTGGTAGATGAGAAACAGAACGTTCTCCATTCCCTTCTCGAACCGCAATGCACGCACGGACTCGTTGTTGGATAAAAGTGAATTCAGAATGATGATGTCGGGCTTGGAGGAGACAGCGCGCGCAATCAGCTCGGCGCCGTTGGTGTCCATTACCTGGTAGCCGCGCGTGGTGAGCACGTCGGAGAGGGTGCGCACGGTGGAAACATCCTCGTCGACGATCATGACTTTTCTTTTCGACTTGCCCTGATCGAGCAGCGCGTCGACCTCGTGGAAGAGCGATGCGGTATCGATGGGTTTGGTGAGATAGCGATCTACGCCGAGCCGGAAGCCTCGCTCCTTGTCCTCCACGATGGAGAGAATGATGATGGGAATGTCCATGGTGGCCGGATCGTTTTTGAGCACCGCGGCCACGTCGAAGCCGTTCATCTCCGGCATCATCACGTCGAGAATGACGAGGCCCGGCATCTCTTCGCGGATGAGCGCGAGCGCCTTGCGTCCGTCTTCGGCGAGGCGCACGCGGTAACCGGCCTCGCTCAGCTCCTGGCTGAGCAGCGAGCGAATGTTCTGGTCGTCGTCGACCACGAGTACGGACTTGTCGCGCGGCTGATGCGTGGCAACCTTCTCACGCAACTGGCGCACCAGCGACTCGATGTCGACCTTGCGGCTGCGCGGCGCGGGCTCTGCAATGCTGGGCGCGGCGGCCATGGGCAGCGTGAAGGAGAAGGTGCTTCCTTGCCCCGGCGTGCTCTCCACCCAGATGTGCCCGCCGTGGTACTCCACAATTTCTTTGCAGATGGGCAGGCCCAGGCCGGTGCCCTTGGGCTTGTCGGTGAGCGTGTCGCCGACTTGCTTGAATTTCTCGAAGACCTTGGGCTGGTCGGCGGGAGCGATGCCGATGCCGGAGTCGGTGACACTGACCACCAGCTCGTTCCCTTCGCGGCGCGCGGCGCAGCGAATTGAACCCTGATCGGTGAATTTGACCGCGTTGGAGATGAGGTTGATGACGACCTGGATGAGCCGGTCCTGATCGCCGGTGATGGTGGGCAGATCGGCTTCGACGACGCGGTCGAGCTTGAGCTTCTTGGCCTCAAAGAGCGAGGCGGTGGCGGCTGTGGCGCGCTCCATCACGTCGGAGATGGAGACGGTGGTCATGTTCCAGGTGAATTTGCCGGCCTCGATCTTGGCCAGGTCGAGCACGTCGTCGATGAGCTTGGTGAGGCGCTCGCCCTCGCTGACAACGACGCCGAGATTTTCGATCACCTGCTGCTTGACCTGATCCACCTTGCGGTCCTCGGAGGAGATGAGCGGGAAGAGGCGCTCCTCCAAACGGCGGCGGATGATTTTGGCGAAGCCGAGCACGGAGGTGAGCGGCGTGCGCAGCTCGTGGCTGACGGTGGAGAGGAACGAGCTCTTGGCGGCGTCGGCTTCCTCGGCGGCGGCGCGGGCCAGGCGAGCGTCTTCAAAAAGCCGCGCGTTGTGCAGCGAGACGCCGACGGCCGAGGCGATGGTGGAAAGCAAACGCTCGTCCGCCTCGGTGAAGCGGCCTTCCTGGTCAGTGGATTGAACGCTGATGACGCCGATATTTTCGCCGCCGGATGGAATGGGCACGCCGAGGTAGGAGGCCGACTGGCGGCCAAGCGACTCGATGCCCAAGCGGGCACGCGTCTGGTTCATGTCCTCATTAATGAGCAGCGACTTGCCGGAGCGGATGATTTGCGAGGTCATGCCGCCGCCGAAGGGCCGCGACTGCGCCTCCTCCCCATAGGTATAGGGGAAGTGCAGCATCATCGTGTCCTTGTCGAGCAGCGCGACGTAGGCAATGGAGGCATGGAAGAGATCGCGGAGCTGATCGCCGACGAGTTGAATGAGCTTGTCGCGCTCCAACTGCGCGGAGAGCCCCTGGGTGATGTTGTTGATGGTGACCAGCTCGGCGGCGCGCTCGCTTACTTCCTGCTCGCGCTTGTTGATGAGCTGGTAGGCGTTGGCGTTGTCGAGCGCGATGGTGGTGTAGGAGGCGAGGTTTTCAAGCAGGCTGAGATGTTGCTCGGTGTAGGCGTTCTTCTTGAAGCTCTGAATGCTGAGGATGCCGAGCACGCGGTCCTGCGCGATGAGCGGCAGGTAGATCATGGAGACGGGCGGCTGGGCCAGGCTGCCATCTTCGAGCGCGCGCGTGGTGTGCTCGTAGCTGGGGATGTAGCGCGAGTATTCGAGGGTGACATCGTTAATAAGGATGGGCTGGCGGTGGTCGATGCACCAGACGGCGAACTGATTCTTGTCCACGGTGCTGCGGGTGTAGGGCGCGTAGCGTTTGCCGTTTTCGACGGCGAGGCTGTACTCGATCAGGTGCTGATCGGGCCGGTAGAGCCCGACTCCGAAGATGCTGGCGTCGGCGATTTGATTTACGCGCTCGTAGAGCTTGAAGAGGATGGTGTTCAGGTCAAGCGACGCGGTGATTTCGCGGCCAATCTCGCTGAGCAGCTCGATGCTGTCGCGCTGCGCGGAGATTTCGGCGGCCTGGGCGCGAATTTCCTGGGTGCGCTCGTTGACCGTGGCTTCCAGCGCGCGCGCCTGCTCTTCCAGCACCAGAGTTTTACGGCGCGCCTTGCGGCGCTCGTGGATTGTGACCCAGCGCCAGGCGAAGTATCCGAGCAGCAGCGCGAGCACCACATACAGCGCATAGGCCAACTGGGTGCGATACCACGGCGGCAGAATGGTGAAGGCGAAGCTGGCTTCCTCGCCCAGGCGGCCGTCGTCGGTGCGTGAACGCACGCGGAAGGTGTATGTGCCGGGACCGAGGCCGCTATAGTTGGCTTCGTTCTGCTTGTCCCACGGCGACCAGTTTTTGTCCGCGCCGTCGAGCAGGAATTGATAGACGGTGTCGGCGGGATTGCCGTAGGCGAGGGCTGCAAAGCTGAAGCGCAGAGCGCTGGTGCCAACCGGCAGCTTTACTTCGCCGTCGCTGGATTTGTATCCGCCATAGAGGATTTTGCCGTCGGAGCGGACTTCGCGCACGGCGGTAAGAAAGGGCTGAGGAGACGGAGGCGCACCTGCTTTCGCCAGCCGGTAGAGCCCATCGCCAATCATCCACGTGGAACCGTCCGTGTCCTGGTGAAAAATCTGGACACGCAGACGCAGAATGGTCCGATAAGCCTCTTCATCCGCCTTCCAGCTTCCGTCGGGGGCACGGCTGAAGCGCGCAATGCGGTGCGCGTCCGGGTTGCCGTTATAGGCCCAGAAGGTGTCCTTATCGATGGGCGCCAGGGCCACGCTGGTGGCCGGCGAATCGACGGGCAGGACGAAGCGGTCGTCGACCACGAATTTGCTGGTTGCTTCATCCCACCGGTAGAGGTGCTTGGAGCGCTCCACGGTGACGAAGATCTGGCCGTCAATGAGCTCGACGTCGGTGGAGCCATCGGGGAGGCCGCTTTCGGCGCCGTAGATCCACGACTTGGCGTCGCGCATGGTGGCCGAGGTCATGCGGACGCGGAGGACTTTGCCGGAGGCGCCGGAGACCCACAGGTCGCCGCTTGTGCTCTCGGCCACGTTGCGAGCCTCATAGACGACGTTAGGCAGGCGGCCCTCGTCCACCCAACTGGAGCCATTCCAGTGCAACGATTGCACGCTATCGGAGTGGCCGATCCAGAGGCGGGACGGATCTTTGGTGGAAGGCCAGACGACGTAGGTCTGCTGAGTGAGACCGGCCTGGGTGGGAATGACGGGGACGAAGGCCTCGCCCTGCAGCCGATAGACGCCGTCGCTGGTGGCAACCAGTAACTGCTCGGAGCCGGGGTGCTGCGGGTCTTTGAAGTCGACCAGGTTCCAGGCCTGGGAAGGACTCTTAATGGGAACAAGCGTGGGATGCTGCGTTCTGGGGTCGATGAGCAGGCGCTTGACACCGACACCGCCGGAAACGCCGCTGACGTAAATCGTTCCCTTGAAGTTGACGACATCGAGACCGGGCTCGCGCGAGTAGCTGGTGATGGACGAGCTCACATCGACGCGGCAGACCGCGGTTTCCGTGCCGATCCAGAGCGCGCCTTCGCGATCCTGATAGGCCGAGAGAGTCGACTCGCCGGACAGGCCGGTGCGGGTGTCGAGCGTGCTGAGCAGCTTGCCTTCGTGAGAGAGGATAAGTGCGCCGCCGTTGATGGTGGTGAGCACAATGCGGCCATCGCGCAGCACAAGGCTGGTGTAGAGCAGGTACTTCTTCAGGTCGGCATCGGCATCGGTATGGAAAGGCGTGACCTTCTGCCCATCCCAGAGGGAGAGAAGCCCATTGCGCTCGGAGACGAGGATGTGGCTCGCATCGTAGCGCCAGAGGAAGAGCTTCATGGAGTTCTTGTAGGCTTCACCGCCGGGCACCGGGCGCAGCTCGTCGCCGACAATCTCCTGAAGGCCCACGCCGATTTGCGATGTGTAGACGTGACCGTCCACTTCGGACAGGGTTTGGAAGGCTTGCCCCGGCGCGTGCTTCCAGACCTTGATTTGATTTCCGTCCCAGCGGAAGAGCAGCTCGTAGCTGCGGAAGTAGACGCCCTTGGCGGTGGCAAGAACCTGCCACACGTCGGTGAAGTCGCGGGCATCGGCGGGCACTTTGTCGAGGATGGAGTGGAACTCGAGCGAGCCTTGCGCATTGGGCGCCAGGTAACCGAAGTTGGCATTGGCTCCAACCCAGATGAGATTGTTCTTATCTTCGGCCAGCGAGCGGATGACCGTAACGGGCATGAAGACTTTGCGCCAGCTGATGCCGTCAAAAACAACCACGAAGGAGGACGAGGTGCCGAAGTACATCATCCCGCGATGATCCTGCGTGGTCGACCAGATTTGACCGCCGCCGTTGTAGAGGCGGACCGAGTAGTTCTGGATGAGAGGCAGGCCGGGCGGGATGCTTGGCGTTTTAGCCAGGGACGGGCTGGCCGGGGCCACCTGCTGTGCCGCGCACACGCAGACCAGCGCGACAGGCAGAAGCGCCCATCGCCAGAGTTGAAGCGAAACAACAGACCGTCGGACCAAAGGATCCTGCCTGGGCCGCTGCGAACGGCCATCGCCTTGAAATTTGGACTGCGGGGAACGGGGAAACTGCGGGTTGAGCCTAACATACGGTCAAACACGGTGCAAGAAAAAGCCGTGTGCTGCAAGCAGTTACCCATCACAGGCCTCTACCGGGCCGCCCGTCTGGCCTTTGCGCAGCGTTCGCGGAGAAGCGGCAACCGTAACCCCGCCGGATGTAGAATGGCTGCGCTTCCGGAAAGCGCTTTCCAGCCGTTGCGAACCACGGCCGGCGCGGGCCGGAAAATCCTGAAATTCACCAGGGGATGAACCGCGATGAAGTCCGTTTTCCGCACCCTGATTGCAGCCGGCTGCGCTCTATCCGGTATGTTTTTGACGACAAGTATGCACGCACAACAAACCGAAATCGGCGGCCAGAAGATTGTTACGCTCTCGCGCAAGGCCGTGAGCACCACCAAGCCCGAGTTCACCGGAGTGACGGTGCTGCCCGGCCGCGGCATGGAAATCCTCTACATCACCGCCAACTTTCCCGGCAAGGGCTCAGTGCAGGTAATCGCGTCGCCCGATGTGGACGCTGCCAAGAAGATGCTGGATGTGGACGACGACGACTTCGGCGACCTGGGCTACCGGCTCGGCTCGGCGTTCCTGTTTCCGTATCCGAATCGCATTCGTGGAACGCTTTCGGCGGACGGCAAAACTTTGACCACCCAGTGGCAGGGCAAAACCATCACGCTGCCGGCCAACAATATGGGCAAGCTGCCCACGGCAGAGCGGCACGCCATGCACGGGCTGATTCTGAAAGCCAAGACCGACGACGTAAAGGTGAGCGACATTGCCGGCGGGCAGAAGGTGACCGGCACGATTCATGGCGGCGACTTCAACGGCCACTGGCTGTCGAAGACCGACCTGACAATCACCATTACGCTGACGGCCGATGCCGTGGACGCGACCGTGGTTGCCAAGAACGTAGGCAGCGAGGCTGAGCCGGTTGCCATCGGCTGGCATCCGTACTTCAACCTGCCCAGCGGCGACCGCAGTCAGGTGCGTATCCATATACCGGGCTCGAAAGCGGCCGCGGTGGACAACTACGACAATGTCTTCCCCACCGGCAAGCTGAACGACGTGAAGGGAACGCAGTACGATTTGCAGGCTCCCGAGGGCGCGGCGCTGGCCAAGAACTTTTACGACGACAACTGGAGCACGCTGGCGTGGAAGAAAGGCGTGGTCACGGTAAAGATCATCGACCCGGCCGCCAAGTACGGGGTGAAGATCGAAGGCCTGTCGCCGGAGATCAAAACCATCCAGATGTACGCACCACCCACAATGCCGTTTGTGGCAATTGAGGACCAGTTCAACTTCGGCGACCCGTTTGGCAAGGTGTGGGGCAAGATGGACACCGGCATGGTGACGCTGAAGCCCGGGGCCAGCACCAAGTGGCACGTGCGGCTGAAGGTGTTTGTGCCATAGATGGGCGCCTTGGAAGCGCGAAATTCAGGAAGGCCGGGGCCGAAAGCACCGGCCTTTCCTGCTTTTGCACAGGCAGTGACCGTGAAGGGACAGAGCAGGGTACGGAGGAGTGGCCGTATGTCACTGAGGAGTAACGTGACTTCGGCGGTCCAGGGGGTCTGAGAGGAGGCTGGGCCGGTTTGACCCTGCCCGCAATCCCTCTTACCATGAAATAAGGATTTATCCCCCCGGCCGTGAGGTGCGCCTCTCTGCGGAGCGCCGCGGTCGGATTGCAGTTTTTATGGCGCGAAACGCGCCCGGAAGGCAAAACGTTGAGCTCGACTGACACCCTCGAAAATCAATCCGCCCCCAATCCAGCCGAAGAGTCCCACGCGCATGAAGGGCACGACCACGCGCACGACCATGATCACGAGCACGCGCATGGCCCTGTCTTCAACCCCGAGTGCACGCGCGAGCTGGTGCTGGACATTCCCGCGGATGAAGTTGCCAAGTCGTTCAAGGCGACGGTGCGCACCTATCAGCGCTACGCGCGCATTCCCGGCTTCCGTCCGGGCAAGGTGCCGGAGAGCGTAGTCCGCCGCAAGTTTGCCAGCGAGATTCGCAAGGAAGTGATTGACGCCCTGCTGCCGGAGCGCTTCAACGCCGGCGTGCGCGAACTGGGCATTCAGCCTGTGGGCCAGCCCCAGGTAGCGGAGCTGACCATTGAAGAAGGCCAGCCGCTGCATGTGAAGGCGGTGTTTGAGTACGTGCCGGAGTTCTCCATCGACGGCTACAAGGATGTGACGGTGGAGAAGACGCCGGTGGAAGTGTCGGACGAGGAGTTCAACCGCGAGATGGACGAGCTGCGCGAGTCGCGCGCCACCATTGAGCCGGTGGAAGAGGATCGCGCTCTGGTGGATGGCGACTGGGCGCAGATTACCTACACGGGCGCGATTACCGACGACCCCGAGGCGGATCCGCTGAAGGGCGACGACGCGCTGGTGGAGATTGGCGGCAAGGAGACGGTGACAGCGTTCACCGAGGTACTGCGCGGCTCCAAGCCCGGCCAGGAGTTGAAGGCCGAGGTGACGTATCCGGCCGACTATGCCGAGCCCAAGCTGGCCGGCAAGACCGTGGCCTATGACGTGACGGTGAAGGCCATCAAGAAGCGCAGCATGCCGGAGATGAACGACGAGTTTGCCAAGGAACTGGGCAGCTACGAGAATCTGGACGAGTTGAAGAACCGCGTGCGCGAGCACATGGCCAACCGCAAGAAGCGCAGCGGCGAGAGCGAGACGAAGGATCGGCTGGCAGCGGCGCTGGTGGAGCGTTTTGCTTTCCCGGTTCCGGAATCGCTGGTGCAGAACCAGATTGACACTCGCCTGGAGCGCGGACTGCGCGCGCTGGCTGCGCAGGGCATGAGCACAGAGCAGATGCGCAAGCTGGACTTTGGCCGTTTGCGCGAGGCGCAGCGCGAGAGCGCCGTGGCCGAGGTAAAGGCCAATCTGATTCTGGACCGTATTGCGGATGTGGAAAATGTAACGGTTGCCGATGAGGAGATGGACCGCGAGCTGCAGATTGCCGCCTTGCAGTCCCGCGAGCCGGTGGAGACACTGCGCGAGCGTTTGACGCAGGACGGTGGGCTGGCTAGAATCCGGGAACAAATGCGGCGCGAGAAAATGGCATCCACACTGTACGAGCGTCTGCCTGCTTAGCGCTCAATCGATTGACCACGGCTGGCTGTAGACAGCGAACGAGGGGCAACACGAACCGGGGCCCACACCCCAGACAAAGGCGAAAAGAGCACCCGATGGCATTGGTACCCATGGTGGTTGAGCAGACGAGTCGCGGCGAGCGCGCCTACGACATTTATTCGCGTCTGCTGCGCGATAACATCATTTTTCTCGGCACGCCGATCGACGATCAGGTGGCCAATCTTATCGTTGCGCAAATGCTCTTTCTCTCCGGCGAGGACCCGGAGAAGGACGTTCAGCTCTACATCAACTCGCCGGGCGGCTCCATTACCGCCGGCCTTGCCATTTACGATACGATGCAGTTCATCAAGAACAACGTGGTGACGTACTGCATCGGCCAGGCGGCCTCGATGGGCGCCTTCCTGCTGCTGGCCGGCACCAAGGGCAAACGCTTCGCGCTGCCCAACTCGCGTATCCTCATCCATCAGCCTTCGATGGGCGGACTGAGCGGCCAGGCCACGGACATCGACATTCACGCGCGCGAGATTCTTCGCATCCGCGAGATTACCAACACCCTGATGGCCAAGCACACCGGCCAGCCGCTGGACCGCATCGAACACGATGTGGAGCGCGACTTTATCATGAACTCGCAGCAGGCCAAGGAATATGGCATTGTCGATGAAATCATCGACCGGCCGCGCACCTAACCAAGCATTCACCGCAGAGTGAAAAACAGTGACGGATTGCCAGGGGGTAGTTAGATGAAAACGCGGACGGGACCTGAAGAAGCGCTACGCTGCTCGTTCTGCCACAAGTCGCAGGACGCAGTGGCGAAGTTGATTTCCTCGCCCAGCGACTATCCTCGCGCCTACATCTGCGACGAGTGCGTTGCAGTGTGCAACTCGATTCTGGAGGACGATCGCGGCGAGCAGAATCCCGCCACGGCCACCGGCCACCTGCCCAAGCCGCAGGAAGTGAAGAGCTTCCTCGACGACTTTGTGATCGGCCAGGACCAGACCAAAAAGAAGCTGGCCGTGGCCGTCTACAACCACTACAAGCGCATCCAGATGAACCGCATGCGCAACAGCGATGTGGAGCTGGCCAAGTCGAACATTCTGCTGGTAGGCCCCACGGGCAGCGGCAAAACGCTGCTGGCGCACACCCTGGCCAAGATGCTGGATGTGCCGTTCGCGATTGTGGACGCCACCACGCTGACCGAAGCCGGCTACGTGGGCGAGGATGTCGAGAACATCATCCTGAAGCTGCTGCAGGCCGCCGACGGCGACGTGACGCGCGCCCAGCAAGGCATCATCTACATCGACGAGATCGACAAGATTGGCCGCAAGGACGAGAACCCCTCCATCACGCGCGACGTGAGCGGCGAGGGCGTGCAGCAGGCCCTCTTGAAGATCCTCGAAGGCACGGTAGCCAATGTTCCGCCGCAGGGCGGCCGCAAGCATCCGCACCAGGAGTTCAC
>DASVLI010000197.1:0-6728 GCA_036384955.1 Occallatibacter sp. | reverse complement strand
TGTTGATACGGAGAAAATTCTGTCCATTGAACAAATTTCCGTACCGCAGTCGTGGGATTTACGCCGAAACCGTGTCGCCCTCGCCGGGAGCGAGGAAAAGATTAGCTTCCAGTCCGTGCTGGCGCGTGTAGAGGTCGTAGTAGCGGCCGCCCAGCGCGTACAGCTGGTCGTGGCTGCCACGTTCCACAATCCTTCCCTCTTCAATCACCAGGATCTGGTCGGCGCGGCGGATGGTGGAAAGCCTGTGCGCGATCACGAACGTGGTGCGGCCCTGCATCAGCTGGTTCAGGCCGGCCTGAATCATGGCCTCGGACTCGGAGTCGAGTGAGCTGGTGGCCTCGTCCAGAATCAGGATGCGCGGCTCGGCCAGCAGCGCGCGCGCAATGGAAAGCCGCTGGCGCTGTCCGCCTGAAAGCTTCACGCCGCGCTCGCCCACAATGGTGTCGTAGCCCTCGGGAAAGCGCTCGGCAAACTCGTCCACGCGCGCCGTGCGGCAGGCGAAGAGGAACTGCTCTTCCGTAGCATCGGGGCGCGAGAACATGATGTTCTCGCGGATAGTGCCGTCGAAGAGAAATGAGTCCTGCAGCACCACGCCCAGCTGCGAGCGGAAGGTGTGCAGATTGACCTTTGCCAGATCGACGCCATCCACCAGCACCCTGCCGGACAACGGCGTATGGAAGGCGCAAAGCAGGCTGATGATGGTGGATTTTCCGGAGCCCGACGAGCCAACCAGCGCGGTAACCGTGCCGGGCTGCGCCTTGAAGCTGATCCCGTGCAGCACCGGCTTGTCGGGATCGTAGGCAAACTCAACCGACTCAAAATCAACCTCGCCGCGGATGGACGGCATGGCTTCAGTGCGGCCGGGAATCTGGTTTTCTTCCAGCTCCGCCATAATCTCGCTGGTGCGGTCCAGCCCGGCAAAAGCCTCTGTCAGTTGCGTGCCGATGTTCACAATCTGGAAGACCGGCGCAATCATGAAAGCCAGAAACATGTTGTAGCTGAAGTAGTCGCCCACGGTCCAGGAGCCGCTCAGCACGCTATGGCCGCCCAGCCACATCACCAGCGCCGAGACCAGTCCAAGCACGGTGGTGGAGGCTGAGGCCAGCACGCTGGTCATGGTCAGCGACTTCATCACATTCTGCAGCAGGCGCTCCACGCCACCGGCGAAGACCGTGGCCTCGCGCTCTTCGGCGTGATAGCCCTTGATGACGCGCACGCCGCCCAGCGATTCGGTCAGGCGCCCGGTGACCTCTGCATTGATTTTGCCGCGCTCGCGAAAGATGGGGCGAATGACCTTGAAGCCGTACTGCAGCACGAAGACAAAAGCGCCCACCACCGCAAAAACCGTGAGCGTAACCGTAGCGCTACGATGCAGCAGAAAGATGAAGGCAAGAATCGCGGTCAGAATGCCGCCGGTAAACTCCACCAGTCCGGTGCCCACCAGATTGCGCACGCCTTCCACGTCGCTCATGATGCGCGCCACCAGCGTGCCGGTGCGGTTTTCGTCGTAGTAGGCCACGCTCAGCAGGCCCACGTGGCGCTGCACCTGGCGGCGCATCTCCGCGATAAGCCGCTGGCCTGCCTTGGAGAGCAGCTGCGTCAGCGAGAACGAGGTAATCGCCTGCACCAGCATGGCGCCGAAGACGATGGCGATCATCTTGGGCAGCAGCGCCGGGTCGCCGTGCGGAGAAAGAACTTTATCGAGCAGCGGCTTGGAGGTGTAGGGCAGCACCAGGCCGGCGATGCGGTTGACGGTCATCAGCGCCAGGCCCGCGATCAGCAGACCTTTGCGCGGTCCGATCAGCGTGCGAATCTGCGGCCAGAGTTTTTTCAGGTCAGGCTTGCGCTTGGGCAAATCCGCCTGGCCCGCGCGTGCGCCGCGGCCGTGCGGAGAACGCTCCGCACGCATGCCCATGCCGATACCGCCGCCGCGCATTGTGCTCATTGCTAAACCTTGCCGCTGCGGCGCGCTTCAATAAACGACCGCACGCATGCCAGTACGTAAATCAAAAGCAGGCCAGCCATGGCCAGTTGGGCGCCGATTGCAATCATGTTGGGGTCAATGCCGGCCTCGCGCGCTTTGCCGTAAGAAGACAGCGCGCGCCACGCCGCACCCAGGAAGCCGATAAGCCCGATGGTGACATTGATGTGCATGAACAGCTTGCGGCGCTTCTCACTGGGGCTGATGGCCAGAAAGCCGCCGATGCCCAGCGCAATGCCGAACCAAGTGGGGATGAGCGCGGTGGGATGCAGGCTGCCGGTGCCGATGTAGCTGACCAGACCCAGCACCACCAGCAGCAGTGCAAAGACCAACGTAACTTTTGCCATGAAACAGAACCTCAAAAGGGAAGAATCCAGTACTGAGTCTATTGGAGTGGATGCGCGGAGGTACAGGGAGATTCAGGAAACGCGCGGAAATCGCGGGAATTGCGCGACTGGACGCACTCAGCCGGCAATCTGGCGCAAGTCAGCGAGCACCTGCTCGGGCGTCCAGTCGTTGCCCGGATAGAAATGCACCACCTTGCCGTTGGGCGCGATGAGCGTGGTGGAAAGCGTGTGGGTAATGGATCCGTCCGACGCCGTCGTAATCCCAACATCGAAGAATTGCGCCATCTCGTCGAGCACCGGCCTCTCCGGCACCACAAAATCCCAATGCGCGAAGGGGTTTTTTACGTCGGCGCCAATGTACTGGATGCCGTAGGCGCGCAGGCGGTCCGGCGTGTCGTGCTCGGGGTCGAAGCTGACGCACAGCAGTTGCGTTTTGCTCAGCAGCGCGGGGCTGGCCGCCAGCTGCTTTTCAATCTTCGCGAAATTGTGCGTCACCAGCGGGCAAAAGTTGGGCAGCGGGCAGCGCGTGTAGATGAAGGTAACCAGCAGCGACTTCCCGCGGAACTGGCCAAGATGAATCGCGCGCCCATCCTGATTGCGCAGCTTGAAGTCGGGCACCGCATCGCCCGGCGCAGGCACGTGATAGCTCACCTTGGGCTTGTAGTCGGGCTTGGCCTGGCCCACGATCACGATGTGGTCGATGAAGACGTCGGCATCCTCGTTTTGCGAGACCATCAGGTCGGCGGTAAGCACGTCGCCCGGATGCAGCTCGCCCAGAATGGCGGGGTCCTTCACCTTGTAGGGCATGGTCATCGCTTCCATAAAGCCGGGAATGGCCTCGTGATCCAGCATAACTTCGCCCTTCGCGCTGTCGGTGGAGACGACCTTGCCGCGCAGAGCGTAGACCTTGTAGTTGGGGCTGACGGCGGCGCCGGAAGGAGCTTTGGAAGCGGATTTGCAGCCGGCGAAGGCAAGCGTAAGAAGCAGGGAAACTGCCAGAATGCGGCGCATCACTGCCCCAGTGTACTACTCCGCGCGCATTGCACAGACGGCAATGGCGCGGCGGCGGGCACGCAGGATATAACGCTGTCATGGAGCCTCAAGCGCAACGCGGCGAATCCGGGCAGAGCCGAGGCCCGATGGACGCGTGGCTGCGCGAGGGCGGCGTGGTGATTGCCGCCAGCGAACGCGCCGCGCGGGCGCTGCGCGAGGCATTTCACAACCGGCGACGGGCTGAGGGCTTGCAGGCGTGGGCCGCTCCGCAAATTGTGGCGTGGCCTGTGTGGCTGCAGGAAGCATGGCAGCACTATGCACGCGATGGGCGGATGGTGCTGAATACCGCTCAGGAGCGCACGCTTTGGGCGCAGATTGCCGGCCGCGAGCAGCACCTGGCCACGCTGCTTCCGCAGCCGCTGGAGCGGCTGGCCGAGATGGCGATGGAGGCGCATGCACTGCTCTGCGGCTTCGCTCCGCAGCTGTTGCGCACGCAGGCGCGCGCCGGCTGGCAGCAGGATGCAGGCGCCTTTAGCGAATGGCTGGCCGAGTTCGACCGCATTGCACAACGCGAGCAGTGGATGAGCGCGAGCCGCATTGCAGCTGAGCTGCCCGCACTGCTCAGCGCCAGCGGCGCGCCGCGCGCTTCCCTGCTGCTGGCCGGCTTTGACCGTCTGTTGCCCGCGCAGCGCGCGATTCTTGACGCGTGGAGCCAGTGGAAGTTTGCCGAGGCCGCACCGCCCGCCGAGGAAGCGCAATTCTTCGAGGCTCCCAACAAAACCGCCGAGCTGGAAGCCTGCGCGCTGTGGTGCAGACAGCAGCTTGATGCAAATCCTGAAGCGAAGCTGCTGGTGCTGTGCTCCGATGGGTCCGCACGGCGCGGCGAGATGGAGCGCGTCTTCCGCCGCCTGGCCGGTGCGCCGTTTGAATTCACGCTGGGCATGCCGCTGGCGCAAACTCCGCTGGTGCGCAGCGCGCTGATGACGCTGCGCTGGCTCGGCGGCACACTCACTGAAAGCGAAGTAGATTGGCTGCTGCACGCGGGCTGCGCGGCCAGCGATGAGGAATCCATCGCACTGCAAAGGCAGATGCTGCGCTTGCGGCAAAAAGGCGACGCGCAGTTGGAGTGGAGCTTGCAGAGTTTCACTTCATCCTCCGGTGCGGCAGAGCGATTGCCGCGCGCATGGGTGGAGCGCATTTTGCAGGCGCAGCGAAATCTGCAGCAATCAGCGCGGCGCGCGCAGCCTCCGCGCGAGTGGGCCGAGCTTGTACCGCACTTGCTGCAGGAGGCGGGCTGGCCGGGTGCGCGTCCGCTCTCAAGCGCGGAGATACAGATGAAGCGCGCGTGGGAGTTCGCATTGGACCAGTGCGCGACGCTCGGCTTCGATGGCCGCCGCATGGAGTGGAGTGCGTTTCTGCCGCTGCTGGAGCGCGTGGCGCGCGAAAGCGTCTTCGCGCCGGAGTCGCTGAACGCGCCGATACAAATTGCCGGGCCCGCTGAGTCCGCCGGCCTTCAGGCAGACGCAATTTGGTTCCTCGGCGCGGATCAAACAGGCTGGCCCGCGGCCGGCTCCACGCATCCGTTTTTGCCGTTGGCCGTGCAGCGCGAGCACGCCATGCCCCACGCCACCGCGCAGCAGGAGTGGCAACTGGCGCAGCAGATGACCGAGCGCGTACTACGCTCCGCGCCGCACGTTTGCATAAGCTACGCGCGCACTAACGATGACGGCGAGCTGCGGCCATCGAGCCTGGTGGTGGACCTGTTGGGCGCTGCGCAGCCGCTACCCGCGCAGTTGATTGCGCCCGCGCATGCGCCGCGCGCGACGCTTGAGATTGAAGACACGAGCCGCATCCCCTTTGCACCGGGGCCGATTCGCGGCGGCGCATCGGCGCTCACGGCGCAGTCGCAGTGCCCCTTCAAGGCATTCGCGACGGTACGGCTCAAAGCGCAAACATGGGAACCTGCCGAAGCCGGCTTGACCGCAAGCGAGCGCGGCAAGCTGCTGCATGCCGTGCTCGGCGCAGTGTGGGCCGGTCCCCCGCAAGGCTTGCGCTCGCTCGACGATTTGCTGGCTGTCAACGATGTGCGCGGCTTTGTGGAACAGCATGTGCGGCAAGCTCTCGACAAAGAACTTACCCGCGACCAGCGCGCGCGCATGCCGCAGCGCTATCTCGAACTGGAGGCGACGCGGCTCACGTGGCTCGTCACGGAATGGCTTGCGTACGAGGCGGCGCGGCCACACTTCACTGTGCAGCATGTTGAGCACCGCAACGACGATGTGCGCGTGGACGGCTTGACGTTGAGTCTGCGTGCGGACCGCATCGATATGCTCGGCGATGGCTCGGAAGTTGTGATCGACTACAAGACCGGCACGGTCACTCCCAAAAGCTGGGAGCTGCCGCGGCCCGACGATGTGCAGTTGCCGCTGTATGCCGGCTTTGCGCTCGATGCGGGCAGCGATGCGGCCGGCCTGGTCTTTGCGCGCATCCGCGCAGGCCAGCAACAGTTTGCCGGCGCGGTGCGAACGGCCGATGCGCTGTTGCCGCGCGATGCGGAGGGCTATCGCTCGCTGGCGATGCGGCCGCTGAGCGATGAACAGCTGGCGGATTGGCGCATCTATATAGAGGGTTTGGCACGCGCGTTTCTTGCCGGCGATGCCGAGGTCGATCCGCGCGAGTATCCAAAAACGTGCGAACATTGCGGGCTTCAATCATTGTGCCGCGTGCAGGATTTTCCTCCAGGGCTGCGCGAAGACGAGAGCGATGCGGAGGAGGCCGGCGATGAGTGAGACCGCGCGCCCGCTGCCGCCTGACCACGCCGAACGCATTCGTGCGGTCGACCCCGCGCGCTCCGTGCTGGTGCAGGCGCCCGCAGGATCCGGCAAAACTACATTACTCACCGAGCGATTCCTTGCGCTGCTCGAGTTGGTGGACGAGCCCGGCGAAATAGTCGCCATCACCTTTACCAAAGCAGCCGCCGCGGAGATGCGCAATCGCATTCTGGACGAGCTGCGAAAGGCTGAACCAACCGCCGTCGCGCAACGTGTGCTGGCGCGCTCGCGTGCACTTGGCTGGAATCTGCTGGAGCTGCCCTCGCAGTTGCGCATCCACACCATTGACGCGTTCTGCCGCGAGTTGGCATTGCAGCAGCCCCTGGTGACGCAGCTGGGCAGCCAGTTGGACGTTGCGGGCGAGCCTGACGAATTGTATCGTCGCGCGGCGCGGCGCACGCTGGCGCGCATTGATGGCGACGACACGCAATTGCGCGAGGCGCTGGAAGCGCTGCTGCTGTGGCGCGACAACGACTGGGCGGGATTGGAAGAGCAGCTCACCGGCATGCTGGCCGGACGCGACCGATGGATGCACGGCTTCGTGCTGGATCGCGAGCCCGATTGGGATGCACTGCG
>DASVLI010000196.1:0-34964 GCA_036384955.1 Occallatibacter sp. | reverse complement strand
CGAAGAACCCGGAGGCGCCTGAACGATAAGCATCAGGAAGCCCTGGTCCTCCTGCGGAATGAAGCCGGTGGGCACGGTGCGGTAGATCCAAGCCGTGGCGCTGAGTCCGAGCACGAAGAGCACCAGTAGCGCGTAGCGCAGCTTGAGCGCGACGTGAATGAGGCGGGCATAGCTGCCAGCCAGCCAGCTGATGAAAGCGTCGGCGCCATGAATGAAGGCGGCGAAGGCGCTGGAGAGCGGCTTGATGTGCAGGAAGTCGAGCTGATGCGGACGAGCTTCTTCTCCGCGCAGGAAGAGAGCCGAAAGCGCCGGCGACAGAGTGAGGGCGTTGAAGGCGCTGATGGCGATGGAGAAGGCAATCGTCAGCGAAAACTGCCGGTACAGAATGCCGGTAGTGCCGGGGAAGAACGAGACCGGCACGAAGACGGCGATCAGCACCAGTGAGGTGGCGATGACGGCGCTGGTGACTTCGCCCATGGCGCGCGAAGTAGCCTCATGCGGGTCAGAGTGCTCCATCGCAATATGTCGCTGCACGTTTTCAATGACGACAATGGCGTCGTCGACCACCAAGCCAGTGGCCAGGGTAATGCCAAAGAGCGTAAGCGAATTGATGGAGAAGCCGAACAGCTTGATAAATGCAAAGGTGCCGATGAGCGAGACCGGGATGGTGACCGCCGGAATGATGGTGGCACGCCAATCGAGCAGGAACAGGAAAATGACCGCGATGACGATGACAACGGCCTCGCCCAGCGTGACCATGACTTCCTCAATGGAGTCGTGCACGGCCGTGGTGGAATCGAAGGCGATCTGATATTCGAGCCCCGGCGGGAAACTTCTCTTCAACTCTTCCAGAGCGGCCTTGGCGCGCGCATCCACATCGAGCGCGTTGGCGTTGGAGAGCTGCTGCACGCCGACGCCATGCGCCGAGTAGCCGTTGTACTTCAGCACTGAGCTATAGTCTTCGGCGCCCACCTCGGCGCGGCCCACGTCCTTGAGCAGAACCAGACCATTGCTGCTGCTCTTGATGATGATTCTCTCGAACTGTTCGGGGCTGCTGAGGCGGCCCACCACGCGGACAGGAATCTGGTACGACTGACCGGGATTGGCCGGCTGCTGGCCCAACTGGCCGGCAGGGATTTCGACGTTCTGCTCGGCAAGCGCGGCGATCACGTCGCTTGCGGTCAGATTGCGCGCGGCCAGCTTCAGCGGGTCCAGCCAGACGCGCATGGCATATTTGCGCTCGCCGAAGATGTTCACATCGCCCACGCCGGGAATGCGCTTCAGCGCGTCTTTGACGTAGACATCGAGGTAGTTGGAGATGAACTCGTCGGAGTAGCGTCCGTCGACGGAGTAGAAGCCGGCGCCAAAGACGAAGTTGCTGTTTGACTTGCTGATGCTGATTCCGGTGTCGTTGACGGCCGAGGGCAGGCGGCCGGTGACGCTGGCCACGCGATTCTGCACGTCGACCGCGGCGATATCCAAATCGTAGCCGGTATCGAAGGTGATGTTGATGGAGCTGGTGCCATTGTTGGTGCTCGACGAGGTGATATACCGCATGCCCTCAACGCCGTTGATAGCCTCTTCCAGCGGGATGGTCACGGCCTTTTCAACGGTTTCAGCATTGGCGCCGATGTAGTTGCAGCCCACACGCACCTGCGGCGGCGCCAGCGTGGGATACATGGCGATGGGCAGAGTGGGAATGCAGACGGCGCCGGCAAGAATAATCAGCAAAGCGCAGACCGTGGCAAATACGGGCCGACGAATAAAGAAATCAACAAACACAATGAGCCTGCTTTCTAAGCGGTTGCTCGGCCCGCGCACTAATGCTGCGGGCCGAGCTTAACCAGCCGCTGATGAGCCTACGAGCCCATGGGAACAACGGGCATATTGTTGACCAGGAACTGGGTACCGGTAACGATCACCTGATCGCCCTGGCTGAGGCCGGAGGAGACGGCATAGGAGTTGCCGACCGTATCGCCCAGCACCACGGGCACCTGGTGGGCAATCGCCATTCCATTGGCCTTTTGCACCACAAACACAAAGCTCTGGCCGCCCTGGCGAACCACTGCCAGAACCGGCACGATGGGCATGGGCTTGGAGCCCCAGATGACGCGCGCCTTCACCAGCTGCGCGTTGCGCAACTTGTCGCGTGTGCTGTTTACGGGCGCCTTGGCCAGAATGCCCTGCAGTGTGGGATCGACCTGTGGCGAAAGAAAGTTGATTTTGGTCTTCTCCAGCAGCTGGCCGCCGGTGTCAAACAGATTCACTTCCAGCCCCGTGCGGGCATCGACGCCACGCTCGGTAGGCAGGTAGATGTAGGCCTCCAGGCCTCCGGTATCGTCCACCGTGGTCAGCTGCGTGGACGAGGAAACGTAGTCGCCCACATGCACCGGAATGTCGCCTACGATGCCGTCGAACGGCGCGCGGATGGTGTAGTAGGTCAGCTGCTCTTCCTGCGTCTTGCGCGAGGCGACCGCGGCCTCGTAATCGGCCTTGGCGTTGTTGAAGCCCTGCGTTGCCTGGTCATAGACGTCACGGCTGGTGATGCCGGCCTCGTACAGCTTGCGCTGGCGCTCGGACTCGATGGTGTTGAAGTCGTAGACCGTCTTCTTCTGGATTTCCGTCGCCTTGAGCGCCTGCACCGTGGCCTTCTGCACCTGCGCGTCAATCTCCATCATGACCTGGCCGGAACGCACATGCGCGCCGGACTGGATCAGAATCCCGGTAAGGCGGCCGCTGACCTGCGGCTGCAGCATGGCGGAACGGCGCGACTTGATGGTGGCCACGTAATCGCTACCCTCGGCCACCGACTGCATGCTGATGACTGCGGTCTTGACTGGCAATGCCTGCATGGTGGGAGCAGCCGCCTTATTGCCTTTGCAGCCCGCAGCTGCCAGCGCCATTCCCGTCAAAAGAAAAACAACAAGTATTCGTTTCAAACCTCTACCTCTCGTGCGCACTTTGCTGAAGTGCTTTTTAGGTGCCGTTTACACACGCTTGCCAAGGCACAACCGAACGCAGCATTCATCCTACAACTCCGGGACTGTATTCGGGGTGCGGACGGATACACGCGGAGTACGGCAACAAAAACGTTTCAGGTCATTTAGTAGGACGAAGCGGCCGCACACATTGACGCAAAATATTGCGCGCGGAGGGCGGGTTTTCGGCATTGGGCCGGAACGGTTTACCAAAGCGGTCGAACCGGTTAATTCGGCCGCGAGCAAGCGGGCACGCGGCCGGGCTGCGAGTGCGCGGCAAGCGCTGCCGGATCAAGAATTTCGGCCGCCGGAGCGGGCGCGCGAGCCAGACACTGGCCGCTTTGACACGGCACTGGCAAGTTGATAGCCTAATTGGGTGCGCATGCGGCCGCCCGGCCGCTCCAGAGCGCCTTGCGTCCCCGTCGTCTAGCCCGGCCTAGGACACCGCCCTTTCACGGCGATAACACGGGTTCAAATCCCGTCGGGGACGCCAACAAAACAAAAGACTTGGAAGATCTCCATTCTCTCGCGTCCTGCGAGCGTGACGCTATCGTGACAAGTTGAGAATCAGGCGTGCAACGTTTGTGGTTTTGACGTGACCGATTCTGAGTAGGAAAATCGGACGCATGAAACCCAGCAGAGTGGTGTTGCTCAGTTTCCTATTGCTGTGCGCATTTGCTTGCGTATGTGGTGCGCGTTTGGCCGCTCAGGCCCCTAAGGCGCTATTGCTCTTTGGGGGGGAAGACCACAAGACTTTTCTAGGCTGCCTAAATTGCGTCGATACAAGCCCGCTCTCGGTTTGCAACGATATCGCAAAATACGGATCGGACATTTCGGCGGACAGCATTTGGAACGACATTGGGACGTATGGTTCTGACATTTCTAAATACAGTCCTTGGAATGATCTCTCTCAAAATGCGCCGATCATCGTGGATAAGGATGGCAACTCCTACGGCTATTTCAGCACCAACGATATGCACAAAGATAGAACCCGCATTCCCTGGCTGGTATCGGTCCTCGATTACTACGGAAAAACGAACAATCTCGACAAAACCCGTAAGAAGATGTGCGGCATTAGTGACGACGACGATGACGACAACTAGGCTTGCTCAGGTGCCGCAAGCATTCCGCCCATGATGCCGTCCAACTTGCCCACCGCGCCCGCCATGTAATCGGGGGACAGGTGCGCGTACCTTTGCGTCATTCGCGGCGTCTTGTGGCCTAGAATCTGGCCCACCGCGTAGAGGTCTACGCCTTGCTGAACCATCCACGATGCCGCCGTGTGGCGCAATGTGTGAAAGCTGGCGTCCAGGATGCCAAGCCGCTTGAAGACACGCTTAGTGTAAACAGATAGAAATGTAGGGTCCACTCCAGCAAAAACGGCCTCGCTGGGCTTTCCTTCTGGCAGGGAGCGCAACACGATGAGGGCAGATTCGGAGATCGGTAGAATCCGCAAGGCCCCATTCTTAGTTTCGCGCAAGTATAGCCGACGGTTTTTCACATCCACATCCATCCAACGGAGCGATAGCATTTCCCCGCGCCGAACCCCCGTACAGGCGGCAAAGGCCATCGGTGCCCGCATCCACTCTGGAGCCGATTCGAGAGCCGCTTTTAATTCCCCCGGTGTGAGATAGCGCGTTTTTCCTTGTGGGAGTTGTGGCAGCCGCGCACCAGCCGCCGGATTCTGATTCAGTTCACCCCACTCGACGGCCAACTTGAGACAGTGCTTTAGAACGGACATTTCCTTTGCGACAGTGCCGGGCTTCACTTTTAATGCGCGGGTTTCGATATATTCGCCAACAGTGCGCTTGGAAATGGCTTTGGCTTCCTCCGGGAGATTGGCCTTGAGAGTCTTCAGGATTCCGCCCAGACGCTCAAACGTTGTCGCGCGAATCCGCGCCTTCTGGTGTTTTTCGTAGCGCTCAAAGAGAGCCTCTAGTGTGATGTCGCTGGCGGGCCGGACTCCGAGCGTGAGCGCCTTTTCCTCTTTCACGCGGATCGCGTCCAGCATCTTCACGGCCTGAGTCCGGGTATGCGCGCCAGCGAGTTTGCGCCTTGCGCGCTTTCCTGTGGCGTCCTTGTAAGAGCACCACCAGAACGGCGAATCTGGCCGTTGATAAACTCCATCCCATTTTCTAGCCTTTGGCATTGCGCTTCGCTCCCTTCTTGGTTGCGTTCCGCTGTTTTTCCCGCCAGCGCTGAACGCCAGCCGCGTTGAAACAGCGTTCCGAGCAATAGTTCTTTTTGTGTCGGGTTTCTTTTGGAAAGACCTTGTGACACCGTTTGCAGATTCCGAATTGCCTCTCCGCCAGGTGGTCAATCGTTATTGTGGTTTCAATCGCCTCGGCGCAATAGCTCTCTTTCACACGGAAGAACGGGATTTCGTCCGCCGTAACGAGTTTCAGAGGATGGGACCGCAACCAGGGACGCGCATTCCTTGGCAAAAGGGCCTTACGATACTTCTCTTGCTGCTCACTGAGCAAATGCGGAATTACCATTACGAATCCAAGCCTAGCGAGTTCGTAGGCCCTCTCCCCTTTCACTGCTTTGAGAAGTGCCCCAAATTGCGGGTACAGAGCCACATCCGAACCCTTAACGTGGACTTGGCCGAATCCCCAAAGCCCCCACTTGTCAAGAAACTGTCTAACGCTCCAAATCCAACCCAACTCGGGGTCCGCGTCAAGGCGGAGAAACTCATCGCGCATAATCCATGCGTTCTTGGCCACGTCTCCAGGCTCCACTGCCCAAAGTCCATCTTTCAATTCCGGCTTGTGACAAATCAGCACTTGAAAGTATCGGCCTGAAATATCCGGCGTGTTTCTGAAATTCTCATGCGCTTGCAGCACATCGGGTGGAATGCTGGCACGGCTCACTAAGGTCTGATAGGAGGGATGGTCGCCGATTCCGGGAAAATACAAGCCGAGCGAAACCCCAATGTCACTCATGTCTGGCACTTCGATCCGGAGTCGCACCCAAGTTCTTTCGGCGTTAACGTCTACCGGTTCGAGTATCCCCCGGAGTCTTGGCGCTTCTACCCATTCCACAGTCTCCGCATACACTATGCGCCATTCAGCAGCGAACGGCTGAAAGCTGAACCGCGCGGGAATTTCGAAATTGGATTGACGTAAAACCATTTGTAATAGTTAGCCTTACATATGAAGCGTTAGGATGCAAGCAGAAAAGGAGCGAATCGCATGGCAGTCATTGCAAAAGTTGAAGCCGAATATGTGAGCGTTCAAGGCGCGGAAACCATGACCGGGCGAAGCCGTTGGAGCTGGCGGCGGGACGCCTATGACGGAAAGATTGCTAGCGTAAAGCTCGGCGCAAAGCTGCTGATTCCCATTGCGGAGATTCGACGAGTGATCGCGGAAAACACACGGCCAAGGCTACGGGACGCAAAGTAATGACGTTCCCGCAAGCCCAGCCTATGGACAGGCTCCCGCTGGAGATTTGCGCAGCCGCCGCTCGTGGATGGCGTTTGCTGCCGATTCGCGCGCATGACAAGACCCCCCTCGTGAAGGGATGGCCGCAACTGGCAACCAGCGAGACAAGGCAGCTTGAGGCGTGGGCGGCGCAATTTCCCGCCTGCAATTGGGGAGTGGCCACCGGGGCGGAGTCCGGCGTGTTTGTCTTGGATGTTGACGGGAGTCCCGGCAAAGCTTCACTCAAGGCCTATCGGCAACGGGGCTTAGAGTTGCCGGAGACCCTGACCGTGGCAACGGGGAAAGGGGGACACCTTTATTTCCAATGGCCGAACGAGGCGATCATTAAGAATTCGGCCGGGCAACTCGCAAAAGGGCTGGATATTCGAGTGAGCGGCGGGTGTGCGGTAATTCCACCGTCCGTTCATTCCAGCGGGAAACGATATGTATACGTCAATGCGAATGCCCCAATAGCCCATCCACCTCAATGGCTGCTCACCCTACTGGCCGAATCCGCACAAAGACCCAGGCTGATTTCACCACAGCCGCAAGGTGCTATTCCAGAAGGCAGGCGCAACGACACGCTCACGAGCCTTGCAGGGTCAATGCGCCATAGGGGGATGACTAAGGAAGCCATCGAAGCCGAGTTGCTTGAAGAGAACCGTCAGCAATGCCAACCTCCTTTGCCGGTTGCCGAAGTGCGGGGGATCGCAGCAAGTGTGGCACGGTATGCCCCTTCCCAGCCCGAAGGCGGGCAAGTACGCCGCCCGGTGCTGGTTTGCTTGTCAGACGTTGAATCTAAGCCCGTGGATTGGCTCTGGGAGCCATACTTGCCGAAGGGGATGCTTGCGCTGCTGTCCGGCGATCCCGGTGGCGGGAAAACGTTCCTGTCGCTCGCTATTGCCGCCGCCCTGTCGAATGGCCGGACCCCATACTCGCTCGAAGCCCGCGAACCGGTTAACACTCTGTACCTGTCCCTGGAGAATTCAGCGGAGCACGTTGTCCGTCCCCGGTTCGATTCGCTCAGAGGCGATTGCAGCCGCTTCCAACTGTTGCAGGGTAGTATCACCGGGGGGGATCAGCCCAACGGCGCAATCTCGCTGTCTGATACCGATCTGCTTGAAAAAGCGATTACTGAGTCCCAGGCGGGCTTGCTGATAGTTGACCCGATTCAAAGCTATCTGGGCGCGGACGTTGACGCTCACCGGAGCAACGAGACCCGGCCCATTTTGGATGGTCTGGGGCAACTTGCCAGCAGGCACAATTGCTGCGTCTTGCTGGTGCGTCACCTTTCAAAGAGTTCCGGCGGGCGGGCAATCCATCGCGGGCTGGGCAGTATCGACATCACCGGAGCCGCCCGTACCGAGTTGATGGCCGGGACCGCGCCGAACGAGCCAAACAGCCGCGCCTTGGTACAGGTAAAGAATAACCTCGGCCCCTATGGCGATTCTCTTGGGTTCACCATCGGGGAGGATGGCTTCGCATGGACGGGCAAAAGCGATTTGACCTCTGGTGATTTGCTCGCGTCCGATTCTGACACTGAGACGCGAACCGATATTTCTTGTGCCTTAGACTTCTTGAAAAATGAACTTGCGTCCGGCCCCAAGTTGCAAAAAGAATTGGTAAGCCAAAGCGGATTGAGCGAGCGGACTATGCAAAGGGCCGCCCGGAAACTCTCCCTAAAGAAGCAACGGGACGGAGAACATGGCCCGTGGCTCTGGAGCCTTGGATAGCCATACCCGTCAATCTTGCGCATACCTGACAATACAGAGACCTGTCACCTATGCGGGGAGTTGTCGTGTATGCTCCCCCCGCCTTCGCGTCTGGTGGGGTTTATGACAGTCGTATCGCGCGGGCGCGCGAGCATCCCTTTGCTAGGCGGTGCCTTGATTCGGCATGGCGTAGATAGGGGCATTCTCCGCTTGAGGCTCCGGCCATTAGAATGTGTTCCTAGTCAAAATGCAATCCTGCAACCCAGCCAAGGAACCAGAAAATAGCGTGGGGCCATCGTATGAGCCAAGTCGTAATCGAAAACCCAATCATCAACTCGCCCTTTGACGAGCCTGCCCGTCACTTTAAGTTCGATGACGAGGGAATCACGAATGTCCAGGTGGAGGGCCGTCGGACCAGTTCCTATTTCGTGCCCATCGCCCGCCCCAAGAAAAAGAAGGACTCCGCACAGCAACAGGTCTTCGATACGGACTGGACGCAGGACAGGATCGAAGAAAACAAGCTGGTCAACGACATTCGCCGCCGGGTGTCGCAATGGCGCACGGGTGGATATTTGGGCGTCACCCCCACCACTGCCCGGCTGATTGAATACTGGACTGACCCGACTCGCGAGAAAAAGCTGTTTTTCTGCCAGGACGAAGCCCTGGAAACGGCTATCTACATCACGGAGGTTGCCAAGAAGTATGGGGATGCGTGGATAGAAAATACACTGCGGGAAGCCAACGACACCTCAAATCCCGGTCTTCCACGCATGGCATTCAAGATGGCAACGGGTTCTGGCAAGACGGTGGTCATGGCCATGCTCATTGCTTGGCACACTCTCAACAAGCGCGCGAATCCACAAGATATTCGATTTTCAGACACGTTTTTGATCGTAACTCCCGGCATCACCATTCGCGATAGACTTCGCGTTTTGATACCGAATGACCCTGATAACTACTATCGCCAACGCGATATTGTTCCCGCGCATATGCAGGAACAGCTTGGGCAAGCCAACATCCTGATTACAAACTTTCACGCATTTCAACTACGGGAGAGTTCGGACGGCTCAAGGCTGACGAAGGTTCTTTCCGGCCAGACAGAGACAGGCGTGAACAAGGAAACACCAGACCGCATGGTGCGCCGGGTCTGCCGCGAACTTGGCGGGAAGAAGAACATCATCGTTCTCAATGACGAAGCCCACCACTGTTATCGACGCAAGCCGGGCGGCGAAGATGAGCCGCTCTCAGGAGATGAGCGAGTTGAAGCCAAAGCGAGGGAAGAAGAAGCTCGCATCTGGATTTCAGGACTTGAGGCGGTGAAGGCCAAGATCGGCGTCAAGGCGATCTATGACCTATCAGCCACGCCGTTTTTTCTCAAAGGTTCCGGCTGGCCCGAGGCGACTCTCTTCCCTTGGGTTGTTTCGGACTTCTCATTGATTGACGCAATTGAAGCTGGCATCGTCAAGGTTCCGCGTGTGCCCGTCTCCGATGACTCCATGACGGGCGAGCAACCAACCTATCGTGACCTCTGGCTCCGCATTCGAGAGCACTTGCCCAAGAAGGGCAGAAAGAATGAAGACATAGGCGGTGAACCCAAGCTTCCCGTCGAATTGCAGGGGGCGCTGCACAGTCTCTATGGCAACTATGAGAAGTCTTACCGTCTCTGGGAGCAAAACGCGGATGCACGGGCGCGCGGCATTACGCCGCCTGTTTTCATTGTTGTCTGCAACAATACCAATGTCTCAAAGATGGTCTTCGACTACATCGGGGGCTGGGAAAAGCAGATTGCAGATCGGACCATCGTCCAGGCCGGTCAATTGCCAATCTTCCGCAACGATGACGAGGAAGGCGGCTGGCTTCATCGTCCTAACACCATTCTGGTAGACAGCCAACAGCTTGAATCGGGCGGGGCAATGAGCGATGACTTCAAGAAAATCGCCGCCCGCGAAATCGAGAATTTCAAGGCGGAGTATCGTGACCGCTTTCCTGCCCGCGATGCGGACAACCTCACGGACTCAGACCTGCTCCGTGAAGTGATGAACACCGTGGGCAAAGCTGGCAAGCTAGGCGAAAACGTCCGCTGTGTTGTCAGTGTTTCCATGCTCACCGAAGGCTGGGATGCAAATACCGTCACACACGTCTTGGGTGTGCGCGCCTTTGGAACCCAACTGCTCTGTGAGCAGGTTGTCGGGCGTGCTCTCCGGCGGATGAGCTATGCGGTCAATGAGGATGGTCCGGACAAGGGCCGGTTCAGTCCAGAGTATGCAGAGGTCTATGGAGTTCCGTTCTCGTTCATACCTTGCAGCGGTTCAACCAAAGATCCAAAACCTGGGCCAATGCCCACACGAGTCCGCGCTCTTGATAGCCGCATTGCTTGTGAAATTCACTTCCCGCGCTTGCTTGGCTATCGCTATGACATCCAGGGTGAACGACTGGCAGAGCGTTTTACCGATGAATCTATGCTGGTGCTATCGACTGCCGATCTTCCATCCAGCACAGTGAGTGCCCCCATCGTCGGCGAGTCTGCCATTCACACACTCGATGACCTCAAGCGTTTCCGGGAGAATCACGTCGCATTCACGCTGGCCAAATTAACTCTGGAGACGTACTTTCGGGACGATGATGGAAACGACAAGCCCTGGCTCTTCCCGCAGCTGCTCAGCATTTCAAAGCGTTGGATAGCTGAGTGCGTCATCCTCAAGGATGGCACCATCCGGCAAAGGCTCCTGCTATCGGATTACAAATACGACGCGGCGGATAGAATCTACAAGTCCATCGTCGCGTCTACAGATGGAACACTGGCCCTCAAGCCCATTCCACGCCCATACGACACCATCGGCTCCACGCGATACGTTGATTTCGACACGACGCGGGCTGTCTACGCCACGAGCCCGGACAAGTGCCATATCTCGCACGTGGTCTGCGATACGGACTCTTGGGAGCAAAAGCTGGCACAAGCAATCGAAGACATGCCGGAGGTGATTCGCTACGTCAAGAATCACAATCTCAACTTCACTATCCCCTACACGTTTAACGGCGAAGAACACCAGTACGTTCCAGATTTCATCGTTTGTATCGACGATGGGCACGGCCCGGATGACCTGCTTAATCTCATTGTCGAAGTCACAGGCGAGAAGAAGAAAGACAAGGCCGCTAAGGTGGCAACGGCCCGGACTCTTTGGGTACCGGCGGTTAACAATCATGGCGGCTACGGACGCTGGGCTTTTCTTGAGGTTGCAGACCCCTGGGACGCGCAAAACCTCATTCGCGGTTATTTGAAACAGTTGCACTCAGAATCGGCAAAGGAAGTTGCTCATGGCTAAGAAGACGGCGGAACCCAAAAAGGTCGAATCGCTCAAGCACAAAGACAAGCGGGCAAACATCCCAACCGAAGAACTGCGCGATTTTGTGGCTGATGAGGAACTGGCTCCCAAGACCATGCTGTACCCACGTGACCCGTCTCTTGACCCGCAACTGGTGTGGAAGGGGAAAGACGAGCAAGACCGGGACGACCTCGCCGTGTCGGTCGTGCCTATTTACATTCAGGAGAAGATTCACCCGCAAGCGATTATTGACGCATTGCCGCGCATCGATAAACAGCCGAAGGACCAGCCCAACCTCTTCGCCGACTTCAATGGCGGACCAAAGGAATTTGACCAGAAGGTGGACTTCTACCACTACCAGCAGAACTGGTCGAACCGTATGATCCTGGGTGACTCGCTGCTGGTAATGACATCATTGGCGGAGAAAGAGGGACTCAAGGGTAAAGTCCAAATGATTTACTTTGACCCCCCTTACGGGATTGATTTTGGCTCAAACTGGCAGGTGAGTACCCGAAATAGAACCGTTAAGGATGGTAGGGCTGAGCACGCGACTCGCCAACCTGAGCAGATTCGCGCCTTTAGAGACACCTGGAAACTCGGCATTCATTCCTGCCTTGCGTATATAAGGGACCGGCTTGTTGCCGCACATAGCTTGCTCTCGGAAACTGGAAGCATCTTCCTGCAAATCGGTGACGAGAATCTCCACCTCGTGAGAACTGTCCTCGATGAAGTCTTCGGGAGCGAGAATTCACAACCGTTGATTGTTTTCCGCAAGAAGATGATGCCAATGATGAAGGAAGCTGGGTTCGAATCAACCTTCGATTACTTGGTTTGGTATCAGAAAGACAAGCAGGCGGGTAAGGGAAAGCTGAACAAGATCTTTTCGGAAAAGAGCGTCGAAGGCGATGCATCGTGGTCTTGGGTAGAGCTTCCAACGGGCGAACGCCGGAAAATGTCGCCGGAAGAAATCTTGTCCCACACACTATTGCCCGCTGGATCGAGAGTCTACCAGACAATTTCGATGCTCCCTCGCGAGTATCGAGAAAACCAAGATTTTGTGTTTGAGTTTGAAGGTGAGAAGTATCCTCCGCCGAAGGGCATTTGCTGGTCCACAACGCCTGACGGAATGAAGCGTCTCGCCGCTGCTAATCGCCTCCAAAGGAGCGGCGAGGAAGGACTGCGATATGTGTATTTTCATGACGATTATCCTGTTGCGCGAGTGACAGCTCTTTGGGCAGATGCGGCACCAGCAATTGACATGAAATATGTAGTTGAGACGAACAGACGGATTCTTGAACGCGTTCTCTTGGCGACCACTGACCCCGGCGATCTTGTACTTGACCCGACCTGTGGCAGTGGCACAACCGCCTTTGTCGCGGAGCAATGGGGTCGGCGCTGGATCACATGCGATACCAGCCGAGTGGCCCTGGCACTGGCGCGTACGCGCCTGATGGGAGCCATGTATCCCTATTACCTGCTGGCCGATTCCCCCGAAGGGATAAAGAAGGAATCGGACTTGACCGGCAAGGTGCCGCCAGAGCACAAGACGGAAGAGGACATTCGCAAGGGCTTCGTCTATAAGCGTGTTCCGCACGTCACTCTTGGGTCAATAACAAATAACCCGGACATTAAGGGGAACATGACAGGCCCGCAGATAGAGGCTGCCATAGCTAAGTACGCTGGCACTGAAACGCTTTTCGACCAACCCTACCCCGACGACAAGCGTGTGCGCGTATGCGGTCCATTCTCTGTCGAGAGTCTTTCGCCACATCGGGTTCTCTCTACTGGAGATGAAAACCAAGACGGCGCAGTGAGTGAGCAGGAAGCCCGCAAGCAACAGGATTTCGCCACGATGATTCTCGACAATCTCAAGAAGGCGGGCGTCCAGAATACGCGCAAGAATGAGCGGCTGACCTTTGACCGCCTGGACGCATACGCGGGCCTGTGGCTGAATGCCTCTGGCGAGTACAAAGACGCAGAAGGCAAGTCCAGACGGGTAGCCGTGACCATTGGCCCGGAACACGGCACGGTTGGCCCGCAACAGGTGAAGGAAGCAGCCAAGGAAGCGGTGCAGGGCGTGGGCTTTGACTTGCTGGTGGTGTGCGGCTTCGCATTTGACCCGCACGTTGCCGAAGAGGTGAAACGCTACGGCAAGCTGACCGTACTGCCCACCAAGATGAACCCGGACCTTGCAATGGGCGATGAACTGCTCAAGAAGACCGGCGCGGGAAATCTCTTCATGGTCTTCGGCGAACCGGACGTGGACATTCGCCGGGAGAAGAGCGGGCAGATCGTAGTCGAGATCAAGGGCGTGGATGTATACGACCCCACCACCGGCCAGATTCGCAGTTCGTCCACGGCTGACATTGCCTGTTGGTTCATTGATACGGATTACAACGGGGAGAGCTTCTTTGTCCGCCATGCCTATTTCACTGGAGCGGAGGAACCCTACGAAAAGCTGAAAAGGGCATTGCGCGCAGACATTGACGAAGCCGCCTGGAGCAGCCTGTACAGCACCACCAGCCGCTCATTCAACAAGCCGGAGTCCGGCAAGATCGCCGTCAAAGTCATCAACCACTATGGGGATGAGGTGTTGAAGATATTTTCGGTGTGAGCGCCTTCCTTCGGGTCGTTTCGATCAAGCAGGGCATCACGATGAAGCCAACGCATTGCTTTCTGCGGCATCGACGCGAAAAGGAGGGAGCCAATCCTTTTCGGTCAGAACTTTGAGTGCAATGCGAATTTGCCTTTCCGTGAATTGCCTTTTGCGTTCACTCCAAGCGTAGGTTCCTTGGATGATTGCCGCATCAGTACAACTCTCGCATCGAGATGCAACCCAATGCACTGTGGACAGAAGCTCCAACCCAAAAGGTGTCTCGAATCCATCCACAAGGTCAGTCACGCGCTGCATCCTATTCCTTGTATCTGGATGGCTCGCAATTATTCGTTGCGCATCGTCAACCGCACCAGGAACCAACTGAAGCTGCTTGGTCGGGGAGTCTCCGCCATCAGCATAGCCGGATAAGAAGTAGCCTTCAATCTTCATCAGCAGATACCGGAGATTTTCCGCGAATGGGCCGTAAGGCGCTTGCGTGAATTTCAGGTTCAAAGGCTCCCCTGCAAGCTGCATGAAATACATCAGCTTGTGCACTTCAAGAAGCGTCACAGACGGATCAAGCAAACCTGCAAGATAGTTCCGAACTAGCTCGACTAAGGCGGCCCGCGAGGGAGTCATATTCGGTGCTTTTGATCCAGAGGGTTTGGACTGGCGGGTAGATTCAGGGTTCGGTTCGAATACTTCAATTCGAACGCCGTCAAGCGTTCCCAATGTCCTCTCAATGCGGGACCGAACATGCGTCCAATCCAATCCACCCAACCCCGAGCCAAGCGGGGGAACTGCTATGGACTGAATCCCGCGTTCGAGAATCACATTGCGGAGTGCGGCAAGACCCGAGTCAATGTCCTCCAGTCGGCTGTCACCCCGCCAGTGGCGTTTTGTCGGGAAGTTGATGATGTATTTTGGTCCCGTTAGCCATCCCGTGGAAAACACGAACATCCGTCCGGGTTGCACATCCCCGCTTTCACAGGCTGCCGCATATGCTTTGAAATTTGCCGGAAATTTCGTCTTGAACTGAAGCGCAATGCCTCGCCCCATAATGCCAACGCAATTCACGGTGTTGACAAGGGCTTCCGCATTTGACGCTAGGATGTTGCCAGTCTTGAAGTCAATCATCGCCTGCGTCTCCGGTTGCTCAATAGTACCAATCCTTCTTGATCTCTACCAGTGGTTGATGGTGTGCATCCTGGATTGCCCTCAGAGCCATTTGAGCGGTTGCTTTAGACTCTGTACCGATCCGCTCAACCAATTTCCACGGCACTTCACGTTCGACAAGGAATTCGGCCTGCTTCCCATCTTGGATCGCATCATCGCGCCAATCGGTCGCCCGAACCGCCTTCCAGTTGATTTGATTCAAGTCCGCAAGGTTGTTGCGATCTTCAAAATAATTCGACCCGGCATTAGAGAGCGTGAACGCCCAACGCAGATGCTTACGGTCCGCCCACTCCGCCACGCTGTGCAGGTCCATTTCCAGATGGACGATAGGGCTTTGCCCACCACGATATGTAAGATCGGGGTGATTTCCCATGTAGAGCAAATAGAGCATTACTGATCTTGGACAAAAGTAAAAAGGAACGCATTCGCCCACATTCAAATCCGGACAGGTTTGAAGCCCAAGATGTAAGCGCCGTTCCTTGATTCGGTTCATACCGATGGTGGTTCCCGAAGCGGGTCGATTCGCCATTACCGCATCACAAAAAAGGCGGCCATTCGCAACAATCGAGGCCAACTTGTCAACGTGGACAATGTGATAGAGCTTCGGATTCGTTGGGGGTGGCTGTGTCGTCAAGTATCCCACCTATGGACTTGAGGCTTCCAACTCCGCGCCATTTGGAACACAATATCAGTATGGCCCAACGAAGCAAAGCCGACGCTCCAGGCAGCTTGGGCAGGCACCAGCGGAATTGTTCTGTGTGTAGCCACCAGCAGCGGGAGGAGATTGAAGCCGCCTTCATTGGCTGGCGGTCTCCGGCTGTGATTGCGGAGGAATACGGGCTGGCAGACCGGGCCAGTGTCTATCGGCACGCGCACGCGCTTGGACTATTCCCAAAGCGCCAGCGGAATATCCGGGCGGCTTTGGAGCGGATTATCGAGCGGGCCGAAAGCGTGGACGTGACCGCAAGCGCGGTTGTGGCGGCAATCGGAGCGTATGCCAAGATCAATGCCGCCGGGGAATGGATTGACCGAACGGAGACGGTCTCTCTCAATGATCTCTTCGACCGAATGAGCACTCAGGAGCTTGAAGCGTATGCGCAGACGGGCGCATTGCCTGAGTGGTTTAAGGGAACTGTGGGGGCAACGGAGGAAGACCGCCGCCAGGGGCTAGCGGTTGACATCTAGGGGATCGGAGCCAAGACAGGCTCAATGCCGAGCAGTGCTGGGAATTGGCCAAAAAGCTCTGACCGGAAAATAGGGGCACGGTATACTTCCGATACCATGCTGAACGGTCTTTGGGTGATGCCGTCATTTCTAAGCGGGACGTCGTTGATCGTTACGTTCCTTGTCGCTCTTCTCGTCTTTCACTGGGCATTTGTATTTTGCTGGCAGCTCGACAAGATAGGAATTCAGCCGCTCGGTAAGCGCGGGTGGAAAATAGCTGATTATGTCTGGCTGTCCGCCGGTTCCATCGCACTTGTAGCAACAGCCTTTCAGGCGCGCCAGTTGCTTGCGACAAACATGCTCAACCAACTCGATGCCATTGTTGGCTCGTCGGTCGATCCGGCCCAATATTATTCCAGCCCGGAATATTATGACGGCCTTCTCTGTAAGAAGTTTGAGCGGAATCCTCTCTACACGTCCCAAGCTGAGTTTGATCGGATACAAAACGTATTCGATACTTACTGTGCTTGGGCGGGAAAGCTAACGACTCAATTGGTTAAGGTGGACAGATGGACAGTGATCGACGTGTCCAGCCTACCAGTCCCACCAAAGGCAGACGTAAATGATTTGGCTTCTATAGTGCGCGAGATGTACGGGGGGATTGATAGGCACAATGTGATCGCCCGTAAACGTGAGGCCCTACGGGCGTACCTTTCGCGGTCCGACTTTGAATTGACACTAGCTGAACTTGCGCCGCTCCTTGCCATCATTGCCCTAGCCTTGCGTGTGGCCAAAGTTACCGGCGAAATAAGGCTAGAACAGCGTTAAGAATTGCCACGACCCCGATGCCCGCAACAGGATGCCACGGTCGCGGATGTGAATCAAATGACAAACAATGGCTCTCAAAGGCAGCAAGGCGCAACAGAATCGGGTCCACGACTCGGGCGTTTCCCCATTGGCTCTGCTCAGTCCAGAGCGGCGGCCAGGGCGTTGCTGGTGGCGCGGTATGCGAAGGATAGGGAGGAGGCAGGCTTAAAGGTCATCTACCAAGAAGGTGGTTCCGTTCGGGAGATTCGCGGGCTGGCGGATGCGCTGAATGCCGCCCGGATGGCACACGAGACAGGAGAATCGTCAGAATTCCTCTCGCAAAGCGAGCCAAGCCAGAATTACATCCGAGGAGGTCACGAAGAATGCCTAGCAGAACGCATCAGAAGGGCCAGGGAGCGGGTCGCGCGGATGCAAACCCCGGACGATACCCGATAGGTTCAAGGGAATCGCGGGCGGCTGCAAGAGCCCTATTGACGGCAAGGAAGACGGCACAAGGAGAAGGAATCCTTGTGCGTCTCGTGTCCGTCTTGGGTTGTGACGATCCTGATCGGAAATGTACTTGCCCCGTCCCGGAGGCTGGCAAATTTGGGATGTGCAGGTGCTTCCTGTGAAGCCGGGGCATTTTTCCAGCCTATCGCGGGCGGCTGTGAGGGCATTGTCGGAGCAGCGGTTTGTCAGCCGGAAGAAGCTGGACCTGATTCTCGATACCCAAAAACCAACGTGACACTATCGTGACAATCTGACCGCCAAAACCTGCAACCGAGGGCAAACCTTGCAACGGTTCAAATGGCGGAATCCCCGCACCAGTCTTGACGATTGCCGAATCTTGCTCCAGCCAGTCAAAACCTGCAATTTGGCCCCAGACCCGCTTTCACGGCGATAACACGGGTTCAAATCCCGTCGGGGACGCCAAAGACCGCCCTTCTGCTGAACGCTCACACCGTTTTGGAGGCCTTTCGGCCTGCTTATCCCACAACTACGCAATTTCGTCCGGCAGCCTTGGCGTTGTAGAGGGCGGCGTCGGCGGTGGCCAGCAGGTCGATTTCGCGGGTAATGCCGGACTGCGCTGCCGTGGCGCCAACGCTGACGGTGAGCTCGATTGCGGCGCCTTCGATCTGGAAGGGACGGCTGGCGACGGCTACGCGAATGCGCTCGGCGGTTTCCAGAGCATTTTCCGCGCTGCATTTGGGCAGGATGACGAGAAACTCTTCGCCGCCATAACGGCCCACGATGTCGTAGGGGCGGACAGCGCCGGAGATGCGGCTGACCAGTTCTTTGAGCACCTGGTCGCCGGCCAGGTGGCCATGCGTATCGTTGACGGTTTTGAAGTGGTCGGCGTCGAGGATGAGCAGCGCCGTGGATGAGTTCTCGCGGGCGCCGCGTTGCAGCTCGCGCTGAAAAATTTGCAGCAGCGCGCCGCGGTTCCACGCGCTGGTCAGCGGATCATGATTGGCCTGGAAGCGCAGCTCCTCGCGGGCGGCAATCAGGTCGCGCTGCAGGGCAAGGATGCGGCTGCCGACGGCCAGACGCGCACGCAGCTCGCTTTTGTCGAAGGGCTTGGTCAGATAATCGTCGGCGCCGGCGTCGAGCCCGCCCACCATGTCACCCTTGTCGTCGCGGCTGGTGACCAGAAGAATGTAGCGGTAGATTGCGTCCTGCTGGCGGCGGATACGGCGGCAGAGTTGCAGACCATCGACGCCGGGCATCATCCAGTCCAGGATGAGCAGCTGCGGCGCCTGCTCCTGCTGCAGCATCTGCCAGGCCTGCTCGCCGTCGCTGGCAAATTGCGTTTGAAAGCCCCAGCCGGAGAGCCACGATTGCAGAATGCGGCGAAACATCGCATCGTCCTCGGCGATGAGTACGTTGTTGAGGCTGGCCTGCCCGGCGGGCACGGACAGAGCAGAGGCGCTAGGCTTCACGGTCGTGTTCACTGGCGGCATAGGCATGGCTCGGTGTGGATGAGTGGCTGCGACGGATGGCGCTGGTGAGCGCCTCCATCTGCCGTTCGACTTCAGGAAGCAGCGCGCGTGCCGCCTCCATCTGTGTGTTTCGTCCGTGCTGCTCAAGAGCGCGCATGTTTTCAACCAGCGATGGAACGCCAAGGTAACTCAATTCCCCTTTCAGGCTGTGCGCGGTCTTCTCCACCATGGCGCTATCGCCTGCGAGCACGCCCTGCCGCAGGCCGGCAAACAGCCCCGGGCTTTGATCGAGGAAGATGCACAGCACATCCTGCACAAGATTCTCGTCGCCGCCAAGGCGGGTAAGAGCCTCTTGCGGATTCCATCTGGATTCGAAACTCTCGACTTCGGGCGTACCTCCGGAGATGGCCGAATCGAAGGCCGCCGCTGAGCCGGAAAAGCGGTCGAGCTCGGCGCGCAGCTGGCGGCTGCTCACCGGTTTGGGAACATAGCCATCCATGCCCTGCTGCAAAAAGCGTTCGCGATCGCCCTTCACGGTATGCGCGGTCATGGCGATGATGGGGAGATGCGCGCCGGTTTGCTGTTCGCGCTTGCGAATTTGCGCGGTGGCCTCGACGCCGTCCATCTCGGGCATCTGAATATCCATCAGGATGAGATCGAAGGGCTCCGCGTCCGAGCGCTCCAGCGCTTCGCGGCCGTTGGAGACCACGGTTACGGCATGCCCCATGCGCTCCAGCATTTGGATGGCAACCCACTGATTGACCTGGTTGTCCTCGGCCAGCAGAATGCGCAGGGCCTGTGCGGCGGCCGGCGCCTGACCGGCGGCAGTTTCCTGCGCGGAGACGGTAGCGCGCGGCTGCAAAACGTCGGCAATGGCCCGCAACAGCGCGGCGCGGCGCACGGGCTTGTGCAAATAGCCGGCAACCTTCAGGTTCAGGCAGCGCTGCATATCGTCAAAACGGCCCGACGACGTGAGCATGAGGATGGGCGTGGCGGCAAGCCGCGGATCCGTGCGCATGCGCTCCACAAGGTCGAAGCCGTCGGCGACGGGCATGTGCACATCGGCCAGTACAAGATGAAAGGGTGTTCCGGCGGTTTCCATGCGTTCGAGCGCTCGCACAGCCAGCGGAACATCGCTCGCTGTTTCCGGCAGCATGCTGCAGCCGCGCAGCGCCTCGCGCAGGATTCTGCGATTGGTGCGATTGTCATCGACGATGAGCACCCGCACTCCTTCCAGAACCGCGGGGCAAATGGCAGTGTTTATGGCCGCGCTGGGAGCGGCAGCGCCGAGATGAACGGTGAAGTGAAAACGGCTGCCGTGGCCTTCCTCGCTCTCCACCCAGATGGACCCGTCCATCATCCTGACCAGGCGCGTACAGATACTTAGCCCGAGGCCGGTGCCGCCATATTTGCGTGTGGTAGAGGTGTCGGCCTGCGTGAGCGGCTCAAAGATCAACTGCTGTTTCTCCGGAGCAATGCCGATGCCGGTATCAGCGACAACAAAGTGGAACATGTGCGTATCGCTGCCGGAGGGCACGTGTTCCACGCGCAGTGAGACCTCACCCTCCTCGGTGAATTTGACCGCGTTACCCACCAGATTCAGCACTACTTGACGGATGCGGATTGGATCGCCCACCAGGCGTTCGGGCACGTCGGGCGCGATTTCGCAGAGCAGCTCCAACCCTTTTTCGTCCGCGCGCAGCGAGGTGGTTTTGAGCGTGTCCTCCAACAAATCGCGAAGGTTGAACTCAATCGACTCAAGCTCGACTTTGCCGGCTTCGATTTTGGAGAAGTCGAGAATGCCGTTAAGGACCGAGAGCAGTGCGTCGGCCGAAAGCTTTGCCGTCTCCAGGTATTCGCGCTGAGGCGGAGTCAGCTCCGTTTCTAATGCCAGTTCGGTCATGCCGATGACGCCGTTCAGAGGGGTGCGGATTTCGTGGCTCATATTGGCGAGGAATTCGCTCTTCGCCTTGCTGGCCACTTCCGCGGCCTCCTTGGCCTGGAGTAATGCCTCCTCATTTCGGCGCTCCACGGTGCGGTCGCGGAACGACCAGAGCCTGCCGTAGTAAGTGCCGTCCTTGCCGACAACGGGGCCGGTGTAGCGGTCGAGCACGCGGCCGTCTTTGAGCCACACCTCATCGCGCGAAACCAGGCTCGGGTGATCGTAGAGAAAGCGAATCTTATCGATAAATGGCTTTGGATCCTGCACCAGTCTCATCACCGTTCCAAGCATGCTGTCATCGCGGCGATCCGTTTCCAGCTCCGGCGTGACGTCCCACATATGCAGGAAGGGACGATTGTGGAAGATACGCACGCCGTTGTTGTCCACCACCAGAGTGGCCTCCAGCGAGGCATCCCCTTGCGCTTCGAGAAAAGCGTTCTTCCAGCGGAGCTCGATCTCGATTTTTTCCCGCTCGCAAATTTGCGCCTCCAGGTCCGCGGTGCGTTCGGCGACGCGATGCTCCAGCGCATCGTTGGTTTCGTGCAAGTCACGGTCGCGCTGCTCGATGCGCACCAGCATCTGGTCGAAGGAGGCAATAAGCACGTCAATCTCATCGCCCTGCTGGGGCACGGCCCGAAGATCCTGCCCAGGCTCGACGGACAATTGCTGCGCCCGTCTGGCAAGCCTGATCAGCGGGCTGGTCATCATATGTTCAAATTTCGACCAAACCAAAAAAGAAATGCCCATTGAGATCAGCATGACCAGAACCACAATCTCGCAGTATTGACGGAGGAGCACACGCAGGGCGCTGAGATCCGAAGCGATCACCAGAGTTCCAACAGGCTCATCGTCAAGCTCAACCGTATGCACATAGCGAAGGGTGTCGCCGTCAATATGCGCGCCGGCAAGAGACGGCTCGCCTTTGGAGTCACCCGCCAGAATGCCCGGCCGCACGTACTCGGCGAAGATGTGGTCCTTGTTGTCGTACAGTCGTGCCCACATCACATCCTGTTTGGAGCTCAGCGCCCGCAGCATCTCGTGGGCCGTCGCCGGATCGTTGAAGGCAAGCGAGGCGGCACAATTGGCGCCAAGCATGTCAGCAAGAGCTCGCACCTCGTTCACTGCCGAGCTGCGCAGATTCATGCGCTCATAGACCGCGAATGCGGCTGAAGCAAGGGTCACGGTCATCAGCACAGAGGCGCTGGTCAGCAGCGCCAATTTGCGCCGGATGGAGAACCTGCGGAAGCGGCTTGGGTTACGGTCGCCCATCGGCGCCTCCAATCACACGCAGGGCCAGCAGCAAAAGACGCGCGCTGACCTTCACATGGCTGCGCTGGGCCGATGTCAGGCTGACTTCGAAGCGAAGACGCGAGCCGTCCTCCACAAAAGCGATCACGCCGCCCTGTGAAAGAAAGCTCTCGCCCTCGCCAATGGTGAGGATGGATGCACTCTGTGCGCTCTGCAACAGAGCGTCGAGCCGCGCTGGCGCTTCGCGGCCAACGTAGAGAACGCGGCAGCCCTGCAGCGAATCCGTGATACGAAGCTGGCGCACACGCAGCACGCGACGGCCAGCCATCTTTCCGTCGGTGGTGCCGGCCAGGGTATCGCTCATTGGATCCAGCCGATAAGCACAGATGCTGGTGGTTCCGGAAGTACTTTCGGTAGCCTCGTCCCAATCGACCAGCTGCACGAAATGGAAGATGAACGCGGACTTGACGCGCTCCACATCGGTCGGCTGCGCCGTCATCCACGCCGGGACGCATGCCAGCATCAGCAGCAAGGCACGGCGGGGCCATTGCGCAGCGCGCTGCTGCGTGTGGAGGAGACGGTCTGACGCCATCCGCGCTTCCACCTAAAACCACCAGGTCAGCTGCACATAGCCGCTGCGCTTCATTTGGGTGGAGTTGGCGTAACCCTGCGGCGCATTGAACTCCAGATGCCGGTCGCGCAAAAGATTCTGGCCGACGAGACGCAGTTGCAGTCCGTCACCGATGGAACGGGACAGGATGGTGTCGAGGCGGGTGTACGAAGGGACTGGCTGCTCCCACAGTCTGGACACAAAGAAGCCATTCAGGCTCCAGCAGAAGCCGTGCGGAAAGTCGATGACACTGCGCAACTGCGCCTGGTGAGCGGGGTTGCTGCCCTCCTGATCTTCGGCAGAGACCGTATCGTTGCTCGCCGCATTCACGGACATATCGATGCGTTCAAAACTGTAGGCCGGATTCAGGGTCCACCAGCGTGCGGGCTTCCACGCAGCCCATACCTCCACACCATGCGCTTCCCCGTGCATATTATTTTCATTGGTGGTCAACTGCACCCAATGCGGCTGCGGATCGTTCACCAGAACAGGCGGCAATCTCTCAAAGGTGTGCAGATGGTCGTAATGGTTCAGGTAGGCCGCCACATTCACGGAGAGCGACGCCGTGACAAGCTTCCGCCAGCCAGCCTCGTAGGCAATCAATCCTTCGTCGCCAACGTGAGGATTGCCCAGATAGATTTCGCTCACCGGCGCGCCGTCTACTGTCTCCGTGCCGAGGTCGGCTTCCGGCGCGGTATCCATACTGGAGGGCGTGCGGATGGCGCGCGCCGCCGAAACCCAAATCGTTTGCCGCTGGTCAAGACGAAGAGCAGCACGCAGGTCCGGCATCGCGCCAAAGCCGGTGTAGTGGTTGTGCTCCACTTTGAGGCCGGCGGTGATGGTAAGCCGGTTGGGAAGAATCGATATCTCGTCCTGCAGCGAACCGCTGAACAGATGCGTGCTCAAGTCCGCGGGGTTGAAGGCAATGGCGCCAACCCGGCTGCTGGCCGAGGTTGAGTAGCGGTAGGCAAAATTCCACAGCAGGTCGTGCCGCGGACCGGCGGCGCGGTGCTGCTGAAACTCGAAATTGAATGTGTCGCGGGCTTCCTTGATGATTTGCGTGCGGCGGTAGCCGTCGAACGAGGTGCGGATTGTCGTCTCCATGCCATGCACGGAGATGTGCGACCACTCGCCCTGCAGATAGCCTCCCCCCAGGTTTGACAGCAGGTTGCTGTTGAGAGGAATGGGCGCTGGCGCACCTTCAAGAATGCGCATGATTGGGGCGGTCTGGCGGCCGATGTAAAGATCGCCCTGCGCGGACAATTGGCCCCAAGCCACAGGCGTATCGAGCCGGAAGCCGGCACGCATCAGATGCCAGCCATCGGGCCCCGGCTGCGACGCAATGGACGGAAGGCTGTTGCGGTTTAGATACTTTGCAAAGAAACGATAGCTGAGGCCTGAAGCAATCTCGCCGCCATATTGCACCATCCCGTCCTCGTCTCCATGTGTGGAGACCGATGCGGAGGTGCGCAGGCCCGGAGTCTGTCCCGCGCGGCGCGTGATGATGTTGATGACCCCGTTGACCGCGTTGGCTCCCCAGCTTGTGCCGCCGGGGCCGCGAATCACTTCGATGCGATCGATGTCGTCGAACGGCAGATCGAGCACGCCCCAGTAAACACCGGAGAATGTGGGCGTATACACCGAGCGCCCATCGAGCAGCACCTGCATCTTGTTGCTGAACTCATCGTTGAATCCGCGCGCGCTGATGGCCCACGTATAGGCATTGATCTGCGCCACGTCCAACCCGGGCACCATGCGCAGCAGATCTGGAATATTTTGCGCGCCCGACTGGCGAATGTCATTCTGCGTGATGACGTAGATGGCCGCTGCCACCTGCGAGATTCTCTGCACCTTGCGCGAAGCAGAGACGACTTGAAGATTCATCAGGTCTTCAAGGCTCTTCTGCGTCAGATCGTCAGAAGCCTGTTGGGAGAGTGCCAGAGCCGGCGCAAGACCAAGGAGTGCAAGCGCTGTTCCGCAGCAACACAGCAGCCGCCTCCGCGTTGTGGACGTGCCACAACCGCTGCGCCAGCCCACGCATTCACCTTCCCTTTGCACAAGGGGTTCATCGGCGGGGACTCACTGTATCAGTAGTGTGCAGCGCGGCGTAGCGGAGCGTCTGCTCCTTAGCAGGATGAGCATTTTCTAATGAAGCCTATTTCAGCGACAACTGCATGCCGTTCATGGCGGAAGGAAGAGTACACGCATCGCTCTGCGCGCCGGGCAAGAACTGCGCGATGGTGCTGGTCACCATCGGCTCCACGCGTTCGTGTCCAAAGCCATTGCCGGCAAAGTTCATATGCGTAGCGTTGTCAATCACGCCCATCCACTGGCAGTGACCGGGGTTGCCGGGAAGATTGTGCCACGGAATTTGCCGCGCCTGCGGGCCGCCCTTGAGCGACTGATCGCGCGTTCCTGTGAGGATGAGAATCGGTTTGCGAATGCTGCTCCACGCATTCTCGGGGAAGACAACGCCAGGGCCTTCGGGCGAGAGCGCAACGTAGGCATCGAAACGATCCTGCCCGGCGGGCGGCGAATTTACGCCAATGACATTGCGTGCGCCGGCTTCGAGCATCACCGTCTCCGCACCCATGGAGTGGCCCAGTAGCACGCGATAGGGCGCGTGGCACTGCTTATCAGCCCAGGCAAGCGCCGCGCCCACATCCAGCAGGCGCGCCTGCTCGGCGGCGGGGTCTGCAACAAGATTGCGTACTCCGGCGAAGATGCCGGAGGCGTGCATATCCTCGCGCAGCGCGGCAAGTCCGCTCTCGCGGTGTCCCATCACAACCGTGGTATAACCAAGCCGCGCCATGCTCTTCGCCAGATAGCGGTAGCCCTCCTCCGAGCCGCCCGCGCCGTGCGAGATGATGGCCAGCGGCTTGCAGCCTGCGCCTCCACTCACCGCCGGGTAAATCATCAGCGGAGTGGTGTGGCCATCGGCGCGTGGAACGAAGATGTGCTGCTGCGCGGCGGCAAAGGCCGCAGACGCCACCAGCACAACCAGTAAAGTTGTCCGATGCCAAATCCGGTTGCTCATCTCCATCCTCCTCCGCGCGCCACTGCCCTAGTTTAGGCCGCCGCCCTGGCCCTGCTGTATGCGCTGGCGTGCCTTCTCGCGCATCTGCTTTTCCAACTCGGCATACTGCTTTTGCTGGTCGGGCGTGAGGATGGCGTTAATCTTCTTGTCGCTCTCCTCCATAATCTGTTTGGCCTGGCGCATGCGCTGGTAACGGCGCATCGACTGGTCGTTGCGCAGCGCGGACATTTTGGCGCGGCGGTCGCTGAGGATGGGTTCGATCTGCGTCTTCTGGTCGTCGGAAAGCGCGAGCTTCTGTGCCAGCACGTCGATCATGCTATTCGGCGTCTCCGCGGCTGCAGGCGGATCCTGCGCAGCCGGTTCCTGCGCGTGCAGCGCCAGCGGAGCAGTGAGGCCAAAGACAAAAAGGGTTGCGGCAAGCAGCGTGTAACGATTCATTGCGGTCTCCTAGTTGAGAGTGACGACAGGCTCACGCATTTCACCTGCGTCTGCCTGTGCGTGCGTTGATGGATTTCCTGTGCGGCGTTCCAGTTGCATCAGGATGGGGTTGCGGGGGCGCAGGGTAATCTGCGGCCACGTGTCCACATGCTGGCCGGGCACCGGATGCAGCTTCCAGCGCTGCGCCAGCGTAGCCAGAAGCAGCACGCCTTCCATTTGCGCAAAATGCTCGCCGATGCAGACGCGTGTGCCCGCGCCGAAGGGATAAAAGGCAAAACGCGGCCGGTCGGCGTCTTCCTCCATCCACCGCTCGGGAACAAATTCCTCGGCGCGGCGCCACCAGCGCGGATCGCGTTGTGTCGCGTAAGGGCTCAACAGCAGCGTGCTGCCGGCAGGCACGGGCACGTTGCCCAGTTGATAATCAGTGACCGCCTCGCGCCCAATGACCCACGCGGGCGGGTACAGGCGCAGCGCCTCGCGAAACACGCTCGCTGTGTAGACCAGCTTCTGCATGTCCGCGGGCTCAGGCGTATTGCCTTGCAACACGGAATCGAGCTCGGCACGCAGGCGATACTCTACCCTGGGATGCTGGCCCAGCAGATGCCAGGTCCACGCCAGCGCATTGGCAGTAGTCTCGTGCCCGGCAAGGAAGAGCGTCAGCGACTCGTCCAGCAACAGTTCGTCGGACATGTATCCGGTGTTCGAGTCGTCGTGCGCATGCATCATCATCGCGAGCATGTCGTCTGTTTCAGGATGAGCGCGGTGCTCATCGATGACGCGCCGCAGAACGGCTTCTATCTCGCGGCGGACCTGCCGGCCCTTGCCCTCCATGCGTTTGCGCAGTGGTGGCACGGCGCGCGTGAGCGGATGATTCAACTTCAAAAATAGATCCAGCGCACGCGTCAGGCTTGCGCCCACTCCGGCGGCGTTTCGCTTCAGGTCAGCGCTGAACAGCGTCTTGCCCACGATGCGCAGCGTCAGACGCATCATCTCCTGGTCAATCGCGATGCAGGCGCCATCGTGCCATTCATCGGCGGCCTCGCTTGCGCAGGCCACCATGGTTTCTCCGTATCCAACCAGCCGCGTGCTGTGGAATGCCGGTTGCACCATGCGCCGTTGGCGGCGATGCAGTTCGCCTTCGCTGGTCAGCAGTCCCTGGCCCAGAACTGGCTTGGAAGCATGCAGACCGTCGCCCTTCACGAAGTTCCAGTCGTGCGTCACCAGCACGTCATGAATCAGATCGGGATGATTGACCTGGAAGAGACGGCGTCCAGGAAAACGAAAGCTGCGAATATCGATGCTGCGGCGGCCCGCCTCCGCCATGTACGCAAGCGGATCACGACGGAACTTCAACAGCTCGCGCAGGCCGGATTTTGCTTCCACCGAGTAAGACATTGCAGTTGATTCCTTGTGATGTGTGAGAGAGGGAAGGCCCGTGCGGCAAATCGACTTTGCCGCACGGTGCTTGGTATGCGGTGTTGCGTCTAGCGGTGGCGGACGGCCGAGCTGCGCGGTCCGGTGCGGGTGACCGTGGCGGCGCCGGTGCCGCGGCCGGTCACGGTGCGGTTGGCGGTTTGCCCGTTGGGGCCGGTCACGGTGCTGCTGCTGCCGCCGGGGTAGCGCTGCGTGTTGCGCGTTGCCGTGTTGCCGTTGGGGCCGGTGGTGGTCGCGGTCACGTTTCCTGTGCCGCGGCCGGTCACGCTGCGGGTTGCGGTCTCACCATTGGGACCGGTCACCGTGCTGTTTACGCCGTTGGCAGAGCGCTCGGTGTTGCGCGTCATGGTCTGGCCATTGGGACCAGTCGTGGTTGCCGACACGTCTCCCGTGCCGCGACCGGTAACGGTGCGCGTTGCGCTTTCTCCGTTGGGACCGGTGACTGTGGTGGTGTTGCCGCCCGGGTAATGCGTGGTGGCGCGGGTGGCCGTCTGGCCGTTGGGACCAGTGGCGGTCACATTGGTCTGGCCGGTGCCACTGTGGGTTGCCGTGCGGGTTGCCGTCTGGCCGTTGGGGCCAGTGGTCGATGAAGTATGGGTGGTTTGGGCAAAGGCGGTTGCCGCACTGAGAGTTGCTACCGCCATACACGCGAAGAGAGATTTCGAATTCATATTCAGCTCCTAAAGGGGGAATCACAATCTCGGCTCATGGTCCCTGCCGACATTCCTATTCAACCGCGCTCTGGGCTGTTTGTTGCGTTGGGAATTGTAAGGAAATGTAGCGGTTACGACGCTCACTGAACCGGTAGAAGCAGCGTGACTTCAAGCCCTTTGCCGTCTGCGCGATTCGCCGCATGCACTGTGCCGCCATGCAGCTCGGCAATTTTGTGCGAGATGGCAAGACCCAGCCCCGTGCCGCCTTCGCGCATGTCGCGCGACTCGGAGACGCGATAAAACGGATCGAAGAGATAAGGCAGCGACGACGCAGGCACACCGGGCCCGTGGTCGCGCACCTGGATCTCGCACCACGGGTTGCCCTCAAACTGCACGCAATGCGCGGAGAGCTCGATCGCGGTGCGCGGCGCGGTGTAGTGCACGGCGTTGCGCACAATGTTCTCAATGCAACTGCGCAGCAGGCTGGCATCGCCGCGCACAGTGCACCCCGCACATGCATCAGCGATGACGTTTTTCTCCTCGTGCCGGCCTTCGAACTCCGCGTCGGCAGCAATGCCTTCAAGCAGCGGTGCAAGATCAACCTTGGCGAACGAGGCCTGCAGCGGCTTCAGGTCAAGACGAGTGAGCAGCAGAATCTGCCCGATCATCTCGTTCATGCGATCCACGTCGTTCTGCATCTGCTCCAGCACGTCGGTTTCGCCACGGCGCATCAGCTCCAGCGAGACGGAGAGGCGCGTCAGCGGCGAGCGCAGTTCGTGCGAGATGTCGGCCAGCAGTTCCTGGCGCTTTTGCACCAGCTCCTGTATGCGGTCGGCCATCTGATCGAAGGCGCGCGCCGTGTCTGCAAGCTCGTCGTCGCGCGGCGCGATGGCGGGCAGCGCGCGGCTGCTCAAATCGCCCGCGGCCAGGCGCAGCGATGCGGCCTGCAGCGCGCGCACGGGAGCAATAATGTGCCGCGCCAGAAAGAAGCAGAAGATGCCCGCCACCAGCAGCGCCAGCATCATGCGCCATCCCATGGGCAGCAGAATGCCGCGCTCGGCAAAAAAGCCGTGCAGCGGCTTCACTTCCATCACGAAGTAATATTGCTTGCCCTGGTACTGCAGGGGCGTGGCCGAGGTCCACTGCATGCCCAGATGAAAATTCGACTCGCCCGTGCGCATACTGTAGGCCAGCATGGGGCCCACGTCGCGTGGCAACTGCCAGCCCAGCAAGTCGGTCCCGTTGGCGTCGAGCAGGCGCGCATCCATGCCCGACGACGCGTAGATAGTGCGTAGATAGCGCTCGAGCGAGGGCTTGCCGCCGCTGGCATAAAAATCCATCGCCGTGTGCGCGTACATGTCCTGAGTCATGCGCATCCAGCGGCGGCCCACCGGCTGCGTGCCGGTAAAAGCCGTGGCCACTACCACCAGCAGCGAGCCCACGGTAAGCGTGAGCCAGAACCAGCCGAAGATTTTGGCGTAGAGCGAGCCAAAGACTTTCATCGCGCCTCAGCCTGCCCGGTGTAGATGTAGCCGGTGCCGCGCAGACTGCGAATGCGCTCAGCCTCGCCGCAGCTTGCGCCGAGTTTTTTGCGCAGATTGCTGATGTGGTTGTCCACGCTGCGATCGAAGGGCGCCACCGAGCGGCCCAGGCACACCTCGGCAATCTCATCGCGTGTAACGGCGCGGCCCGCAGACTTGACCAGCAGCAGAAGAATGTCGAATTCGGCCGCGGTGAGCGAAACTTCCGCACCCTGCTGCAGCACGCGCCGCGTGAGCGGATGCACTTCGATGTCACCTACCGCGACAATCTGCGGCTGCGGTGGCTGCGGCAGACGGCGCTTGAGCACAGCACGAATGCGCGCCACCAGCTCGCGCGGACTGAAGGGTTTGGGCAGATAGTCGTCGGCGCCGGCCTCCAGGCCCGCGATGCGGTCGGCTTCGTCACCGCGCGCGGTGAGCATGATAATGGGCACGTCGGAATGCGTGCGCACCTTGCGCAGCACCATGCGGCCATCGCCGCCGGGCAGCATCACGTCCAGCACCACCAGCGCGAACGGCTCCTCCATCGCGCGGTGCGCGCCGTCATCGGCAGTGTGCACCGAGGAAACCTGAAAACCCTCCAGCCGCAGCAGCCGCTCCAGCGAGGTGCACAGGCTCACGTCGTCATCCACCAGCAGAATGCGCGGTACGCCTTCGTTCGACTTTGTTTCCGACGCGCTCACTCGCTTTCTCCTCCGCCATGCGCTCCTCCTATCATCCCTTATGCACAACCGCCATGGAAGCCCAAATCGCCTTTGCTGACACTTCCTTACATCGCCGCATCTGGAGCGGTGTTACGAACAGTAGAAGCGTTCTCCGCAAGTGCCCGAGACGCCCAGAGGAGATACCGATGAAACCGAAATGGATTGGCCTTTCGCTCGCAGCGCTCAGCATGGGGCTGGCCGTTTCCGCAGCCGCCATGCAGCAGGATGGCTGGTTCCCGCAGCGCGCCGCAGGCATGCTGCTGCACCGCGTGGAGTGGGAGCTGGCCCTGACCGACAACCAGCGTGAGCAAATCAAGGCGATTTTGAAGGCCGAGCAGCCCACCATCCAGACGCTGGCCGCGCGCGTGCATAACGAACAGTTGGAGCTGCGCCAGTCCGAGCAGAGCTATGACGCGGCGCGCGTGCGCGCATTTGCCCGCCAGCATGAGGCCACCACCGAGGACGTGCTCGTGGAGCGAGAGAAGGTCCGCACCGAAATCATGCAGGTGCTGACACCCGAGCAGCAGCAGAAGGCCGCCCAGCTGCGCCAGCAGATTTACGAGCGCTTCAGCGAGCGGCTGGTCAATCTCGGCGACCAGCTTTAAAGCTTCCAGTTTCGTCCGGAAGAGTGCGCCACCCCCTTCCTCCTTTGCGCACTCTTCCTCTTTTTCTCTTCCCGCATCGTCTCCCCATAGCGATACACTGGTGCCCGTTCACAACCGCTCCCGATTTCCTTTGCGTCCGGCAAACGCATCGGCGGTTCGCGCATCTAACCCCTATGGAGATCCCTGCGCGTGAAGAAGCTGGCAAGTGCAACCGATCCGCTCTGGTATAAAGACGCCGTTATCTACGAGTTGCACGTACGCGCCTTCTGTGACTCGAACGGCGACGGTATCGGCGACTTTCCTGGCCTTATCTCCAAGCTCGACTACCTGCAGGACCTCGGCGTCACCTGCCTGTGGCTTTTGCCCTTCTTCCCTTCTCCCTTGCGCGACGACGGCTACGACATAGCCAACTACACCGACGTAAACCCGTCGTATGGCACCCTTGGGGACTTCAAGGCCTTCCTTGATGCGGCGCATGCGCGCAATCTGCAGGTCATGATCGAGCTGGTCATCAACCACACCAGCGACCAGCATCCGTGGTTCAAGGCCTCGCGTCTGGCACCTCCGGGCTCGCCGGAGCGCGCGATGTATGTCTGGTCCGACACCGACGAGCTTTATCAGGATGCGCGCATCATCTTTACCGACACGGAAAAATCGAACTGGACCTGGGACGAAACCGCGAAGGCTTACTACTGGCACCGCTTCTTCGCGCACCAGCCGGACCTGAACTTCGACAATCCGCTGGTGCTGGAGGAAGTGCTGAAAGCCATGCGCTTCTGGCTCGACATGGGCGTCGACGGTCTGCGTATGGATGCGATTCCCTATCTGATCGAGCGCGACGGCACCAGCTGCGAGAACCTGCCGGAGACGCACGACCTCATTCGCAGACTGCGCGCGGCCATTGATGCCGAATACCAGAACAGGCTGGTGCTGGCCGAAGCCAATCAGTGGCCGGCCGATGTGCGCCCCTACTTTGGCGATGGCGACGAGTGCCACATGGCCTTCCACTTCCCGCTGATGCCACGCATCTACATGGCGCTGCGACAGGAGGATCGTCTGCCTATCACCGACATCATGGCGCAGACGCCGCCGATTCCCGATAGCTGCCAGTGGGGCCTCTTCCTGCGCAATCACGACGAGCTGACGCTGGAGATGGTGACCGCCGACGAGCGCGACTACATGTACTTCGCCTACTCGGCCGATCCCCGCATGCGCGTGAATGTGGGCATTCGCCGACGGCTGGCTCCGCTGGTGGACAACAACCGCCGCCGCATCGAACTGCTGAACTCGCTGCTGCTCAGCTTTCCGGGCACGCCGATTCTCTACTACGGTGACGAGATTGGCATGGGCGACAACATCTATCTGGGCGACCGCAACGGCGTGCGCACGCCCATGCAATGGACCTCGGACCGCAACGCGGGTTTCTCGCGCTGCGACCCCGCGCGGCTCTACTTCCCGGTCATCATGGATCCGATTTATGGCTACCAGGTGGTGAACGTGGAGGCGCAGCAGGCGGATCAGTCGAGTCTGCTGCATTGGACGCGCAACATGATCGCGCTGCGCAAGCTCTTCCAGGTCTTCGGCCGCGGCACGCTGCGTTTTCTTACGCCGGCCAATCGCAAGGTGCTGGCCTATCTGCGCGACCTGGACCACAGCGACGGCACGCACGAGACGGTGCTGTGCCTGGCGAATCTGAGCCGCTTTGCGCAGCCGGTTTCGCTGGACCTGTCCGCCTACGAAGGCATGGAGCCGGTAGAGATGCTGGGCTATGTGCCCTTCCCCACCATCACCGCGGAGCCGTATGCATTGTCGCTCGCGCCATACTCGTTCCTGTGGCTTGAGTTGCAGCCGGCGTCAGCCGTCAAGCCTGAGCCCCCGGAGTTGCCCCAGATGTTCAGCGAAGACGACATTACGCAGACACCCGCCGAGGAAGCCTTCGCGTTGGATGTGCTGACCCGTGGCTGGTCTGCGTTTCTGGCCTCGCGCGGCTTGCGCGTGCTGGAACAGGCGCTGCCTGCATGGCTACAGCGCCAGCGCTGGTTTGGCGGCAAGGCACGCAGTGTGCACACGGCGCGCGTGGTGGACTGGGTTCAGTTGCCGCACGCGAGCGACACGCCCACCAACGGATTCCCCGCGCTCTTCTTCATCCAGGTGGAGTACGCTGAGGGGCCGCACGATATGTATCAACTGCCGCTGACGCTTTCGACTGGCGACGCCGCCGACGAGATCATCGGCGCGCATCCGCACGCAGTGGTTGCCACGCTGGCCTCCGCACGCGGGCCTGCCGTGCTGCACGATGCTACGGTACGCGAAGAGCTGCACCGCGCGCTGCTCGATCTGATTGGCGCGGGCGCCGAGCTGCCACTTTCGTCGCTGGAGCAGCCGCCCAGCGAAGGTATTCTGCGCGCCGAACCTTCGGCCGCATTCCCCAAAGATCCAATAGGACCGATGGCCTCGCATGCCGGCTCAGCCGAGCAATCGAACACGTCGATCCTCTACGACAGCCGCTTCATCCTCAAGCTCTTCCGCCGTCTGCAGCCGGGCGAAAATCCCGAGGTCGAAATCTGCCGCTTCCTCACCGAGACCGCGCACTTCACGCGCATTCCATCATTCCTTGGGCAGATTTCGCTGACACCCGCAGCCAAGGAAGTATGCACGCTGGCAATGCTGAGTGAGCTGGTGGCGAACGATGGCGATGGCTGGCAATGGTTTCAGGCGCGGCTTGCAGAGTTTTTCTCCTCGATTGCCACAACGCCTGCGCCAACCCACAGCACGCCGCTCCCGGCAGCCGCGCAACCAACGCTGGAAGCCGCCGCACTGTTGGGCCAGCGCACCGCCGAGTTGCATCTGGCGCTGGCGACATCGACCACCAACGCCGCCTTTGCCGCGGAGCCCATGACAGCCGGCGACCTGGCCGCCGACACCGCGCGCATTGAGGCGCAGGTCTCATCGGTGCTGGAATCGGTGAAGGTAAAGATTGCCGCGTTAAGCGATGCAGCCGCCGACAATGCCGCGTTGCTGCTTTCGCGGAGGACCGATCTGCTGGAGCGCGCGCGTTCGCTGGCCTCGCTCATGCCCGGCGGCCAGCGCATTCGCATTCACGGCGACTACCATCTGGGCCAGACGCTGCACACCGCGGCTAATGGCGGCGACTTTGTGCTGCTGGATTTTGAAGGCGAGCCAGCACGCACGCTGGTCGAGCGGCGGCAGAAGCAATCGCCGCTCAAAGACGTTGCCGGCATGATTCGCTCCTTCTCGTATGCTGCCTTCTCCGCTCTCGACGCGTTGCAGGGCGCAAAGCCCGACGGCGCCTGGGCGCTGGCCTGGCAAAACGCGGCCTCGGCTGCGTTCCTCAAACGCTATCGTGAAACGCTGGCCGTCAATCCGGCGCTGCTGCCTCCACAGGAGACCGCCGACAAGCTGCTCAATGGCTATCTGCTCGAAAAAGCTCTCTACGAGCTGACCTACGAGCTCAACAATCGACCCGCATGGCTGCCGATTCCGCTGGCAGGCATCTTAACCGTGTAATCTGCGCATCCGTAGGCATAGCCCCCATGGCCACAGCCGATCCCATCCCGGTTCCCGCGCCCGCCGAAGAGTCCAGCAGCGCGCCAACGCTGGTGCTGCTGGCCGC
>DASVLI010000195.1:0-21454 GCA_036384955.1 Occallatibacter sp. | reverse complement strand
CGCGGCTCAAACGTAGGGCGCGGCGGCACCAGCGAGCGGGCCGGCGAAGGTGTGTGGTGCGCTTCCTCGTCGCGGAAGAAGTACGAAGCCGACGACATGGCCGAGCTGGTGTAGGTGGTCTGAATCGGACTGAACTCTGGCAGCGTGCCGGCCACGTAGAAGTGCGGCGCATGGCCCAGCGAAATGGTGTGCACCTGGCGGGTCGCCACCAGGCCGCGCAGAACCTCGCGCACCTTGCTGCGTGCCGTCAGCGGAGAGAGGAACATCTCCACCTCTTCCATGCTGGCTGCGATAACCGCCTGCAGGTAGATGGAGGCGAGTACGGAAATGGCTGTAACCTGAGAGGTCGATGCGCCCTCGGCGATGGCCTTCTGGAAGCGATGGCGCAGAAGCTGCCACTTGGCGGCCTTGCCCGGCGCTTCAATCACAGGAATGATGCGCAATTGCTGCCAAAGCTCTGTAATGGCACGAATTACGGCCGACTCCGAAACTTCGCGGCCGAGCGAATGCCTCAATTGGGTAATGGTCTGGTCGCCGGTCTCCAGCTGTTTGTAGGCCTGGATGGCGAGTTGGGAAACCTGACGGGAGCCGGTCAGCTGCGGCGTACGGCGCCAGTCGCGGTCGCCGCGAAGCGCGTACACATAGGGCAGCACCCAGGAAGCCACCACAAAATCGGGCTGCTCGCCCGGCTGGCCCAGCAAATTCAAGCGGACGGCTACGCCATCCAACTCAAGACGGACCAGAAGTTCTTCCGATACAGCAATTTGCCTCTGATTGGGAGTTTCGCTTCGCTGCCCGGCAATAGCCTCCACAAACGAAGGGGATACCGAAGAGGCGAACTGCTTTTTAGGAAGGAAGAGACACAATCCCGTCTCTTCAATCCACGTACGGGCCTCCTCCAAAGTCAGAGTCCCAAGTCCGGTCTGGCGCAGCCTTTCGGCGCGCGCTGCTTCCAATTGCTCCGATGTCAAAGAAACCTCGCTTCTGATTCGCGCAGGGGATTGGCAGCCAGCACTAACGGTCTTTGCGGCTACCACCGCATGTAATTCTAAATGCGAATTAGATTCGATGGAAGGCCCGCAGAATTTCCTTCCACGAGTAAAGCAGCGCAATTGGCCGTCCGTGCGGGCAACTTGTTGGATGCTCAGTCTTTGCGAGCTCACCCAGCAGCCACTCCATGCGCTGCGGATCAAGCGGCGTGTTCACCTTGATGGCCGAGTGGCACGCCAATGAGGCGGCAATGCGCGTCCGCAGCGCCGTCAAATCCTCGTCCTGGCGCGCCTCTTCGGTCGCTCCGCCCGACTGCTCAATCACCTCGGCGAGCATCCGCTCCAGCTCCACACCCTCCAGCCCCACGGGAGCAGCTTTGACCGCAAGTGTATGCGGGCCAAAGGGTTCCACCTCAAACCCGTTGCGCTCGAGTTCGTCCGCAATCTGCGCGAAGACCACCATCTGCCACGGCTTCAGCTCCACCAGCAGGGGCATCAGCAGCCGCTGGCGCTGAATCTGCTCTACTTGCCGATTGCGAAGGATTTTTTCGAACAGCACCCGCTCGTGTGCCACATGCTGGTCAATAATCCAAAGCCCGTCTTCGCCGGCTGCCAGAATGAACGATTCCCGCAACTGGCCGATCGGTTTGAGCGAGCCGAGCCGGTTCAGCGTGACGGCGGCCTGCTCAGCCTCCACCTGCTGGGTGGCGGTTGAGGTGGCTTCGGATTGCGCGAGAAGCTGGGCGGCGGCCTCGGTGAGAGCGGCGCTATCTGGCCCCGCGGTGAAGTCAAGCCGTTGCGGCACAGGTGGAAGCGGGCGCTCGGTGAGCTGGAAGTCTTCAGCTTCGGCGAAAGCCACGGGCTCTGAGTCGGGCGCTCCCGGCAGCGGTGAAAGCGCCGCTGGCATCAGCGAGGGGCTGGCGGCGGGCGCCGAATCGATGGCCGCAAGGAATCCGGCAGCCGGGCGGGCCTGGACGAGCGCGGTGCGCAGACTGTCGCGCACAAAGTCGTGCACATGCGACTGCTGGCGGAACCGTACCTCGGTTTTGGCCGGGTGCACATTCACGTCCACCTCTTCCGGCGGCATTTCCAGAAACAGCAGCACCACCGGAAAGCTCGTTGGCGGAATGATGTTGCGGTAGGCCTCGGTAATGGCGTGCAGCAGCAGCCGGTCGCGAATGAGCCGCTTGTTCACGAAGATGTAGATCGAGTTGCGGTTCAGCTTTTGCAGCTCGGGCTTGGAGTAGAAGCCAGTGATGCGCAGGCTGCCGGGCACGCGTGCCGGCTCGTTGGGGTCGCGCTTCCATGGCGGAGGCTCGGGCAGCCCCGCGCGGTCCAGTTGCAGCTCGGCCGCCACGGGCAGAAGCTGCGCCAGCGTCTCCTTGCCAAAGATCTGATAGATGCGCTCGGCAGTGCGCTCCACCGGCGGCGCGGAGGCCAGCGTGTGCGAGGCCGAAACCAGCTCGAAGTGCATCTCCGGATGCACCAGCGCGTAGTGCGTCACCAGCGCCGTCACGTGCGAGAGCTCGGTGGACTCGGCGCGCAAAAATTTGCGCCGCGCCGGCGTGTTGAAAAACAGATCGGCGACAGCGATTGTCGTGCCGCGCGGCAGGGCCGCGTCATCCACATGCAGAATCTTGCCTCCGGCAATCTCGATGCGAGTGCCAACCGAGATCTCCGAGCCTGCCGTCTTGCGTGCGCCGTCCGCGGAGGACTCGCCTTCAGCGGTTTCGAGCGTCACGCGCGCCACCGAGGCAATCGAGGGCAGCGCCTCGCCGCGAAAGCCGAGCGTGGCAATCGAGAGCAGATCGTCGGCGGTGCGGAGTTTGCTGGTGGCGTGGCGCTCAAAGGCCAGCAGCGCATCGTCGCGGTTCATGCCCTGACCGTTGTCGCTGATGCGGATGAGCTTGCGGCCGCCTGCTTCCACCTCGACGCGGATGCGCGTGGCGCCGGCGTCGAGCGCATTCTCCAGCAGCTCCTTGACCACCGAGGCCGGCCGGTCCACAACTTCCCCGGCGGCAATCTGATTGGCAACGTGGTCGGGGAGAATACGGATGCGGCCCATAAGGGATTAGGCTACCGCAGATGACAAGAGCCGGCCTGTGGAGTGCCGGGCACAAATGCGAAATGCCGCCCGTGGGCGGCATTTCAGCTGAGAACCAGAGGCGCGAAGCTAGATGCCAACGCCGAACTCGGTCATGGAATTGCTGTCGGCGTTCGAGTAGAAATCGTAGGGGGTCCGCTGGCGGAACTGATAGCGATTCCGCATCTCGCGGCCTACGTAGAGGCCGATTGCCGCCACAGCCATGCCGACCGAGAACCAGCCGATTACGCGCAATGCGCTGCCTTCTTTTGTCTCTTCCAACTGCGCGGGCGTTTCCAGTTCGGGTGTCATGGGGGGAGCAATGCCTCCTGTCAGAATCATAACTTATTTTGTGTTAGACGCTGTCACCCCGTGGAGGGAGAGCGATACAACTTTTGTTCAGTGTTCCGAATCGACACGTGTCAGCCACACAGTCTTTGTCTCTTCGGGAAGAAAGCTGGCCTGAATCGAATTTGCCGCCAGCCGGCGCAGCTCCTCGCGCGAGAAGTTCTGCAATTCGTGGGCCTGCAAGTATTCCTGCACCAGATCCGAGCCAAAGAAGGCCGGGTCGTCGGAGTTGAGCGTCACCATCAGCCCCGCGTTGAAGTAACGCCGCAGCGGGTGGCTGGTATACGACGAGCAGACGCCCGTCCGCACGTTCGAGGTAGGGTTCAGCTCCAGCGGAATCTGCCGCATGCGCAGCTCCTGCATCAGATTCACGTCGTCAATGGCAGAGACGGCATGGCCAATGCGCTCGGTGCCAATGCGTAGCGCGTCCCAAATCGCGTCGGGCCCGGTGGTTTCGCCGGCGTGGTTGGTCAGGTGCAGCCCCGCCTCCTTGGCCTCGGCGTACAACGCGCGGAAGGGCTTTGACCCGCAGCGGCGCTCATCGCCGCCCAGTCCGATACCCACAATCGACGGATAATCGTCGCGCATGTCCGCGGCTTTGCGGAAGACGCGTGCGGCCTCGTTGATGGTGAAGTGGCGCACCGCGTCGAAGATCCAGTAGACCGAAAGCCCCAGCATGCGTGCGGCCCGCTCGCGGGCGCGCTCCAGCGCCGCGAAGATGGGATCAAAGGCGCGCGCATCGTGGTTGCGCCACATGTAGATGACGCCCACGGAGATGAAGACTTCGGCATGCACCACGCCCTGCGCGTCCAGTTGCTCCATCATGCGCCAGGCCGCCAACTCGTAGTCCTCGGGTGTCACCAGCCGCTGCGTCACGGCCTTAAAGGCGTTCAGGAATTCGCCGAAGTCGGAAAACTTGTAAATCTCCTGCGCCTCTTCCAAAGTCAACGGAGGATTGTCGTGGCGCTGGCTCAACTCCACCAGCGTGGACGGGGTGATGGTGCCTTCCAGATGCAGATGCAGCTCCGCTTTCGGAAGGCTGACGATGTACTGTTCTATTTCGGTCACGGTGAATTAGATGTTCAAACAGCTACGCGAGATGACATCTTTACAACCAATATCCCAGCGGCATGTGCCCCGGCCACACAAAAGGTGTGGTGCGCTCCGCAGCAGTTAACATTTCCACCACACCGAGCCGCTACACTAGCTCAACCCATGACTCGTATTGGCTCTGCAATCCTTGCGGCCCTGCTGGCTCTGGCGCCGTCGCTGCTTCACGCGCAACAGTCATCCGCCGCGTCGCGCAAGACCGTCACGTTCTATCCACTTGACGCAGCCGAGGCACCGTCCGCCTTGAAGGCCGCGCCGCGCACGTTGCCCACACATGGGGTTACGGCGGTGCTCAACGACTCCGGCGCTGTGTGGACCGGCACGCCCGAGGGCGTGGTGCGCACGGCGAGCGACGGCGATGCGCAGTTCCTGGCCAGTCCGCGCTACCTGCCCGACAACGACGTGCGCGCGCTGGCCGCGGATGGCGCCGGCGGTGTATGGGTGCGCACGGCCACAGGGATTGCGCACATCGACTACCGGCCTCTGAAGCTCGACGCAAAGGCGCTTGAGTTGGAGCAGGTTCAAAGCCAGCGGCACTTCCGCTATGGTCTGGTGGCCGACGCCATTCTGGACACGCCCGGCAGCCTGGCGCACACCCACACCGGCCCCTCGGACAACGATGGCCTGTGGACGGCGATGTACGCGGCGGGCGAGTGCTTCCGCTATGCCGCCGACCGCTCTCCGGAGGCACTGGCCCGCGCCAAAACCTCGCTGGAGGCCGTGCTATTCCTCACCACCATTTCCGGCATTCCCGGCTATCCGGCGCGCTCGTTTGTCCATAAGGGCGAGGCGCTGGACGGCGATGTGGATCGCTGGCACGACGCGTCCGACCCGCGCTACCGCTGGAAGGGCGACACCAGTTCGGACGAAATCGTGGGCCACTTCTTTCTCTACGCCACGGCCTACGACCTGCTGCCCGACGAAGCGCTGCACAAAAGGATCGCCGTCGCCGTCGAGGGCATCATGGACCACATCCTCGACCACGGCTATTACCTGATTGGCGAGACGGGAAAGCCGACCACGTGGGGGCGCTGGTCGCCCGAGTACCTGAGCACGCCGGGCGGCAGGCCCGATGGACCGCTGAACGCTATCGAGCTGCTGAGCTTTCTCAAAGTCGCCGCGCATATTACACACGATCCGCGCTACGACGCCGAATACCAAAAGGTCGCCTACCAGATGGGCTATGCCGAGCTGGGCGCGCGCTATCTGGAGCTGCGCGAGGAGATTAACTACTCCGACGAAGAGTTGTTCATGCTGGCCATCTATCCGCTGATGACCTATGAGAAGGATGCGAAGCTGCTGGCTCTCTACCAGCGCGCGCTGGACCAGTGGTGGCAAAACGAGCAGCGCGAGCGGAATCCGCTGTGGGCAGTGATTTACCAGCGCTGCACGCAGGGCGCGAAGGCCGATCTTGCACCGGCCTTCGCGCGGCTCGCGGAGTATCCGCTGAACCGCATCAACTGGACCGTCAAAAACTCCGCCCGTGCCGATGTGCCGCTCGACGGCGGCCTGGAGCGCGACGGCTGCCGCCAGACCACGGTGCTGCTGCCGCTCGACGAGCTGCCGATCCGCCGCTGGAACTCAAGTCCGTTTTGTGTGGATGGAGGCGAGGGCGGCCGCGAGGAAGCCGAAGGAACAACTTTCCTGCTGCCTTATTGGATGGCGCGTGCTTTCAAGCTGATAGGAGAGAGATAGCGGCCTGGAGGGACTGCTGTGTCACAGAAAGATGTGATCGAAAAGGCGCAAGAACCTCTCCTCCACGCAATGACACACTGTTCAACCGTCGTCCCGTGCGTCCTGTTGCTCTACTTCGAGAACAAGCCCGAGCCGCCGCGGCCATAGACCGAAGCCGCCTTGTGCGCGGCCCGATTGGCAATCCGATTCAGCCTCTTGGGATCTCCGAGGGGCTTGTTCAGTTCGCCTTCCGGCTTGGGAAGTGTCGCATCCTCGGGCTTTTTATCGGGCGTTTGCAGGTTCAACTGAAGGAAGGGCTTCATGGTGTAAGCCTCCGTACGTAGTGTGACGCAGTATGCGCCGCGAAGGTGGCTTAGGGAAGGGAAATCTTTCAACCATCAAGGGGCCATGATTCTCTGATATTTAGTGCGGTGCGTGCTGTTTCAACCAGGTCCGCGTCGCCGCCAGGTCGCTCGCGGAAAGGGCCGGCGCCGCGCGCTTCAGCATCTCGATGTACCAGCCAATCTCCTCCGGCGCAGCCGGATAGCCGACGTTGCCATCGATCTTTCCGTTCCGGTTGGAATTCACGAGCGGCTTGCCGTTTTCGTCGGTGATCACAAGCCAGGGAAAGCCGGGCTCCGGCTGCGCGCCGAGAGCCGTGCGCAGGGCAACGCCGCCGGGGGTGTCGGCGTGGCGCGGGTCGCTTGCGCTCTCACCCACGTCGATGCGGGCCACCACGAAGGCCTTCTCGGTGATGGGCTTCATCTGCGGGTCTTCAAGAAAGCGCTCGTACAGCTTGCACGGGCCGCACCACGAGGCGGAAAACACCAGCAGAACGTTTTTATGCTCTTTCTGCGCTTCGGCCTGGGCGTGGGCGAAGAGAGTGTCGGCAGTCTCAGCCGGCGCTGCAAAGGCCGGGACCGTGAGCGTGACAGCCAGTGCGAAGAGTGAGAGCGATTTGAGCAAAGCCAAGGGGGTATCTCCCGGAGCGATGAAATCGAACGTTTGAGAGCGGCGATTACCGCTGCGGCGCGAACTCGCTGCGATGCCGGCTATAGAAGAAGTAAATCAGCAGGCCGGCGAAGAGCCAGATGAAGAAGGCCATCCAGGTCATCACTTCCAGCCCCATCATCAGCACAATGCAGAAGATGATGCTAAGCACCGGGAAGAGCGGACCCAGGGGGGCGCGGAACGAGCGTGGGCGCTGGGGCTCGCGATAGCGCAGAATCAGCACCGCAATCGACACCAGCACAAAGGCAAACAGCGTGCCGATGTTGGAGAGGTTGGAGACCGTGCCAATGTCCAGCAGGCCCGCCGGAATGCCCACCACAAAGCCAGCCACCCAGGTAGCCACGGCCGGGGTGCGGAACTGCGCGTGAATCTTGCTGAAGATGGTGGGCAGCAGCCCATCGCGCGACATGGCGAACCACACCCGTGCCTGGCCAAGCTGGAAGACCAGAATCGACGAGATCATGCCCAGCATGGCGCCGATAAGCACCACCAGTTCCACCCAGCGCAGGCCGCTGCCGCCCGGCTGCATGGAGAGCCGCTTGAGCGCGTTCACCACCGGCGCGCCGTCGCCCATAATCGACTGCCACGGCACAATGCCGCTGAGCGCGATAGCCACGCCACCGTAAAGCACGGTACAGGCCACCAGCGTGGCCAGAATGCCGATAGGCAGATCGCGCTGCGGCGTCTTGCACTCCTCGGCCGCCGTTGAAACCGAGTCAAAGCCGATGTAGGTGAAGAAGATGATGGAGCCGCCGGAGAGCATGCCGGTCCAGCCGTTGGGCATGAACGGGTGCCAGTTCGCCGGTTTCACAAAGCTGGCCGCGGCGATGATGAACGCCAGGATGGCGACGATCTTCACCAGCACCAGAATGTTGTTGGTCCGCGCCGACTCGCGAATGCCGCGCACCAGAATCACCGTCAGAATCATCACGATGAGGAAGGCAGGAATATTGAAGCCGAAGTGCCAGCCGGGGTCGTAGAGATTCGTTCCGGCCAGGTCCTGCAATCCGGTGGGCAGGTAAGCGGGAGAGATCCATCGCAGCGGCGGATGCCAGCCGAACCACTCCACCAGCGCCTCAATGTGAGCGGCAAAACCCACGCTCACGCTCATGTTGCTGAAGGCGTACTCCAGAATCAAATCCCAGCCGATGATCCAGGCGACCAGTTCGCCCAGCGTGGCGTACGTGTAGGTGTAGGCCGAGCCGGCAATGGGAATCATCGATGCCAGTTCGGCGTAACACAGGCCGGTAAAAACGCAGACCACGGCCACCAGAACCAGCGACAGCGCCAGCGCCGGGCCAGCACCGGGTCGGCCGGCCATGGCGGTGTGTGTCAACAGATAGTGGATGAGCGGAGTGCTGCTGACCGAGGGGGCGTCGAACTTTTGGCCGGCCATGGCCGTGCCGATGACCGTAAAAATACCCGAGCCGATCACCGCGCCGATGCCGAGTGCGGTCAGCGACCACGGTCCAAGGGACTTCTTGAGCGCGTTCTCCGGCTCTTCAGATTCACGAATGAGCTTGTCAATGGACTTGCGCGCAAACAGTTGACTGGCCAGGGCAATTCTCCTCGTTGTAAAAAGCAATGCGGACGCCTGCACAGGTCGAGCGGCAGATTTCCGAGCGATATAGGGGAAGCCTTTAGCGCAGTGTACATGATGGGCTTTGGAGTGTTGCACATGCGCCAGTGCAGATGCAGCGGCCCCGGCCTGAGCGGCCGCAAAATGCGCCGGGCCGGAGCGCGTTTGCACTCCGGCCCGAAATGTTGCCGCCTAGCCAGCGTTAGCGCTTCGACTGGCCGCGCACCATCTTCTTTACCTTTTGCTTGTTCGAGCCACGTGGAGTGGTCCGCTTGGCCTTCGGCGCGGCCTTCTTGCGCGCGGTCCGCTTTACCTTCTTGCGTTCCAGCTTGTCATCAATCTTTTTGGTGTCTGCCACGGAGAAAATCCTCTTTCCATCAGGTCGGCTGCATCTGTCCCGTTCACGGGGCCACGCCGAGGTTAATGGTAACAGGGATTGGAGAGCGAAGAAAGCCGCGTTCACGCTCCGCTGGACCGAAACGGACGCAATGAATGGCAATTTCGTGGCCACACCGGCGGCCGCGGGGATTCATTTCAATAAAGGGGGTAGAATGGAGATACACCCCTCCTGGTGGAGACCAGCCCGCTCGGCTTAGGCCGCCAGTCAAGCTTCCGACGAGCTCCGTAGCACACGCAGCAATTACGGGCGAACAGAAATCCTGACCGCCAAACAGTGACTGAACGGAGTCCCTCTATGCGTTCCGACCAGATTCACCGCGCTTTGGCGCAGGGAATCAACCGCTTTGAAGTTTGCCAGCTTGTTTCCAAGGGTGTGAAATTGACCCACAAGACCGGCGCTCGTTTTGAAGACACCATCAACGACACGCTGGAATATCTTGGCAATCATAAGCAGCAGTCCACGCATGGCGCGGCTGTCGAAGCCAAGCCTCTTGTGCCCGCGGCCTGAACCCCGGGATTTGTGCGCAAAAGAAGAGGGACAGCAGTTCGCTGTCCCTCTTCTTTTTGAAGTCTTAGCCGGCGTAATTAAGCAGGCTGTACGTTCTCTGCCTGCCAGCCCTTGGGGCCGCGGGTCACGGTGAACTGAACGCGCTGGCCTTCCTGCAACGAGCGGAAGCCGCTGGACTGAATCGCCGAGTAGTGGACGAAAACGTCCTCGCCGTTTTCACGGCTCAAGAATCCGAAGCCCTTGGCATCGTTAAACCACTTCACTGTACCTGTTTCCATTTGGATTGTTCCTTTTGAGACAAATTTTACCGCTGAACGCAATGTGGAAGTGTTTGCGTGTATAGCGGGTAAGCGGAACAGGCAAGGACTTCGAATCGAATTCTACGATTACACAGAGTATAGCACGGTTCTGTAAAACTGCCCCGGCGATAAAAACCGGGGCAGCGGATCGCTACCTGCTGGAACCACGGAATACACCTAGTTCCGGCTGCGGATTTTCGAGAGCAGGCGCAGCATCTCAATATAGAGCCACACCAGCGTGACCATGATGCCGAAGGCGCCGTACCACTCCATATACTTCGGCGCGCCGGCGTTTACGCCACGCTCAATCAGATCGAAGTCCAGCAGAAGATTGAAGGCGGCAATGCCAACCACCAGCAGGCTGAAACCGATGCCGATGGGTCCGGAGCCGTTGATGGTGGTGAAGTGAACTCCGAAGAAGCCTAGGAGCATCTGGGAGAGGTAGAGCAGGGCGATGGCGCCCGTGGCGGCCACAATACCGATGCGCAGGCGCTGTGTAACCGCAATAATACGTGTGCGATAGAGAAACAGCATGACGAAGAGCGTGCCAAAGGTGAGGCTGACCGCCTGAATGCCGATGCCCGGATAGCGAAGCTCCAGCATGGCGGAGATGCCGCCCAGGGCCAGGCCTTCCAGCAAAGCGTAGATGGGGGCCGAAATGGGCGCCCAGGTCTGCTTGAACACGGTCACCATGGCCGCAATAAAGCCGCCGACCAGGCCCAGCAGCATCCAGGGAGCCACCGACGCCGCGTCGCGCGTCTGGTAGAACTGCATCCAGGTCCACATGGCGGTAATCAGGCTGCAAATCAGCAACATACCGGTCTTGTGGATGGTGCCGTTGAGCGACATGCGGTCGGCCGCATCGATAATCCCGCCATACTGGGCGCGGGCCGAATCCTGGAAGGCCCTGTCGCTCAGCGCAGGGTTGGATGTCTTGAACAGTGCCATGGAACTCCCTTGATGCAGTGGCCAGCCTGCGCGGATGATTCCGCCGCCAAACCGGTGCTGCTCTTCTTAGTTTAGATGCTGGGTGCGCGCGATTCGTTAATGTCCACCGGCGGAATACAGGCCGTCCAGCAGCCGGGCCAGTTCCACATCGCGCACGGAGACCTTGTTGCCCAGATCGTGCGTCGAAAGATAGACGTCCACCCGGTTCCACACGTTCTCCCAGCGGGGATGGTGGTTGAGCTTGTCGATGGGCGCGACCGCTGAGGCCATAAAAGCGATGGCCGGCGCAAAGCTGTCAAAGGTGAAGCGCTTGTGCAGCTCCTGTGCGCTGGTGCCGGTGACCAACGACCAGCCGGGCAGCGTGGCGAGAGCTTCATCGAGTTCGCTAGCGGAGAGGGCTTGATTGGCGCTCATTTTTCTGACCTGCCTTGGGGAAGTGTGAGCCGCTGGTGCGCCGGCTCTGGGGCAGTTGTACCACCGATGACTCGCTGCCTGCTGCCTACAGCTTTTCCAGGTTGGCGAACTTCTCCATCAGCTTCTTCAATCCGTGGCGCGGAAACATCACGGTCAGCTTGGCGTCCTCGCCCTCGCCCTCGCGTATCAGCACGGTGCCTTCGCCGTACTTGGAGTGGCGCACGCGCTGGCCCTTGCGCAGTTGGCTGTGGCCCTTGGGTGTTTCCACGTGCATCTGCGGGCGTGGGAAGCCGCCGGGCTTCGCACCGCCCTTGCCGCCGAAGAAGCGCGCAATATTGTCAATCGAGCCGCCGTCCGGGCCTTTGCCCTTCTGGCTATTCGAGATGCGCGGCGTCTCCTGGCTCTCGTCCTCGTAGTTGTAGTGCCGGTCAGAGAACTCGCCTGTGTTGCTGTCGCGATTGCCACGGCGGCCGGCCCCGTAGCTATAGGCCGGTGTGGACCAGGCCGGTGCGCGCGTCGAGCCAAGATTCTCAATCAGTTGCTCTGGCACCTCGGAGAGGAAGCGCGAAGGGATGGACTGCTCCGGCGCGTCGTTGCCGTAGCGGCGGCGATAGTGAGCGCGCGTCAAAATCAGCGTGTTCATGGCGCGCGTCATGCCCACGTAGCAAAGGCGGCGTTCTTCTTCGAGCTCGTCCGGGCTGTTCAGTGTGCGCGAATGCGGAAAGAGCCCTTCCTCCAGCCCCGCCAAAAACACCAGCGGAAACTCCAGGCCCTTGGCCGCGTGCAGCGTCATCAATGTCACGCGTGCGTTGGGGTCAAACTGGTCAGAGTCCGAGGCCAGCGCGGCATTGTCCAAAAAATCCGCCAGTGTCTCGCCCCGCTCCTCGGCATCGCGCGCGGCATTGGCCAGTTCCTTCAGGTTTTCAATGCGGCTGAAGGACTCCGGCGATCCCTCGGCCTCAAGCGCCTTGATGTAGCCAGTCCGGTCGATCAGGAAACGAATCAGCGCGGGTAGTGTGGCCGGGCCATCAGTGGGCGCGGGAGCTGGCGCAGTCGTTTCAGCCTTCTCTTCGCGCACGGGCGGCTTCAGGAACGGCTTTTTCGGCGCCGCCGCAAAGGGCGAAAAGTGGCTCGGGTCCAGCAGCGGAATCTGTGCCTCGTTGGAGCCGAAGCCGAAGTCCGCCGCCGGGTCGGCAGCTTCTTCCGCCGCGCCAAAGCTGAAGTCGGTGTCCTCGTCGCTGGCCGCAGCTTCGTCCGCGCCCGCTGCCAGCTTGCCCGCAAAGTCGGGGTCCATCATGGTCTGCGCTTCAATCATCAAAGCGCGAAAGCTTTCCAGCGCCATCAGCGCGCGCGTCGGAATCAGCCGCTCCTTGATGGCCGCGCCAATTGCGTCCCAGGTCGAGACGCCGGTTTCCAGCGCCAACCGCTCCAGAGTCGCCAGCGAGGTTGCGCCAATGCCGCGTGTCGGCACATTAATAATTCTTTGGAGCGCCACAGAATCATGGGGATTTCGTACTAAGCGCAAATAACAAAGCAAATCGAGAATTTCTTTCCGCTCGTAAAAGCTGAAGCCGCCCACCATGGTGTAACTGATGTTCATGCGCCGCAGAGCTTCTTCCACCAGCCGCGACTGCGAGTTGGTGCGATAGAGAACAGCACAGTGGCCCTGCTCGGGCTCCGCTGTTTCAGACGAGTTCTGCGTTCGCAAAAACGCCTGAATCTTGTCGGCGATGAACAGCGCTTCGTTTTCGCCGTCCGGCGCTTCGTAGTAGCCAATCAGCGAGCCGCCTTCGCGGTCGGTCCATAGCTTTTTGCCCTTGCGCTTCAGGTTGTTGGCCACAACCGCGCCCGCGCCCTCAAGAATGACCTGCGTCGAGCGGTAGTTCTGCTCCAGGCGAATGATGGTGGCGTTGGGAAAGTCCTGCTCAAACTCCAGAATGTTGCGAATGTCGGCGCCGCGCCACGAGTAAATCGACTGGTCCTCGTCGCCCACCGCGCACACGTTCTTGTGCTCGCCGGCCAGCAGCTTCATCAGCTCGTACTGCGGACGGTTGGTGTCCTGGTACTCGTCCACCAGCAAATAGCGATAGCGGCGCTGGTAGCGCTCGCGCGTGGCCGCGGAGACCTTCAGCAGCCGCGCGGCCTCCAGCAGCAGGTCGTCGAAGTCCATCGCGTTGTTCTTCAGCAGCTCGTCCCGGTAGCTCTTGAAGATGTGCGCGATGCGTTCGCCATTGGGGTCCGTCGAGCCGAGATAGTACTCCTGCGGGTCCACCATGTGGTTCTTGGCCCAGCTGATGCGCCCCAGAACCGTGCGCGGGGTCAGCTGCTTGATGTCCAGCCCCATGCGCTTCATCACCTGCTTCACAATCGTCTGCTGATCGTTCTCGTCAAAGATGGCGAAGGATTTGGTGAGCCCCTTGCCATTGATTTGCAACTCCTCGACGTCGCGCCGCAAAATGCGCACACACAGTGAGTGGAAGGTCGCAATCAGCGGCCGCGCCACGGAACTGTGGCCAATCAGCTTTTCCACGCGCTCGCCCATCTCCGCCGCGGCCTTGTTGGTAAAGGTCACGGCCAAAATCGAGTCCGGCGAAACGTTTTTCTGATTGATAAGCCAGGCAATGCGGCTGGTGATGACGCGTGTCTTTCCCGATCCGGCTCCGGCCAGAATCAGCAGTGGCCCGTCGGTCGACTCCACGGCGGCGCGCTGTTCGGGGTTCAGGTTGGCAAGAAGGGGGTGCACGTCGCGGTCCGAAGGGAAGCTTCCTTACTCCAGTGTACCGTTGCGGGCTGTGGAGGAATCTTCACCGCGGGACGCAAGCTGCGCGAGCCCTGCCGATGCTAAGATGACCTCGTTCAATCGCTGCACGTTCCCCCGTATGAGCTATCACGATATTCCATTCAGAACAGGCTCTGTAACCTCGCAGGATGGCACTGCCATCGGCTACCGCAGGTTTGGGGAAGGCCCGCCGGTGGTGCTGGTGCATGGCAGCCTGAGCGCCGGGCAGCACATGATGGCGCTGGGCAAGGCGCTCAGCGGCGAGTTCACGGTTTACATCCCCGACCGCCGCGGCCGCGGGCACAGCGGGCCGGCGGGTAGCGCCTACTCTCTGGAAAAGGAAATTGACGACCTGATTGCGCTGCTGGTGCGCAGCCGCGCCAAACTCATCTTCGGCGCGGGCACAGGCGCGCTCATCGTGTTGGAGACGCTGCCGTTTTACTCCGCCGTGCGCAAGGCCGTGCTGTATGAGCCCATGCTCGACGTGGATGGCGAACTGCTGCGCACCCTGGCGCCCGTGATGCGCCGCTATGAGCGCGAACTGGCGCAGGGCAAGACGGCCGAGGCGCTTACCACCATCATGAAGGGCACCGGCCTGCTGCCCGACACCATCTACAGCAAGCTGCCGCACTTTGTGCTCGCGCGCAGCTTCCGCCAGGCGCTGGAAGAGGAGCGCCAGGCCCTGCACGCCTCGGAAATCGCGCTGGAGACGCTGATTCCGTTGCAGCGCAATGACTACAAGCTGATGGTGGAGTCGAAGGGTACTCTGGAGGAGATGCGGGAGCTGGCAGCCGATGTGCTTTTGCTGGGCGGCTCGCACAGCCACCACTTGATGAAGCGCACCCTGGAAGTGCTGGAGCAGACGCTGCCCCATGTGCGCCGCAGCAAGCTGAAAGGCATGGGCCACGCGGGCCCATCTGCGGGCGACGAGGAAGCTGGGCAGCTTGCCGCGGAGTTGAAGAAGTTTTTTGCGGCGAAGGCGGAGGGATGAAGCAGGAGCAGGCAATGCGGCGCGTCGCGGTCTACTGCGGCTCTGCGCCCGGCACCCAGCCGGAGTTTATGGCCGAAGCCCGCGCGCTGGGAGAGGCGCTGGCCGCGGCCGGGCTTGACCTGGTGTACGGCGGCGCCAGCGTGGGTCTGATGGGCGCGGTGGCCGATGCGGCGCTGGCCGGCGGTTCGCAGGTGATCGGCGTACTGCCGGAAATTCTGGCTGGCAGCGAGATTGCGCACCACGGCCTCACCACGCTCGAACTGGTGCCCACCATGCACGAGCGCAAGGCGCGCATGGCGAAGCTGGCCGACGCGTTTCTGATTCTCCCCGGCGGCTACGGCACGCTCGACGAGTTGATGGAGATTGTGACCTGGGCGCAATTGAAGCTGCACGCCAAGCCCTGTGTGCTCATCAATACCAACCATTACTGGGATGTGCTGCTGGAGTTTCTGGACACGGCCGTCGAGGCCGGCTTCCTGAAGCCGAAAAATCGCGCGCTGCTCTCGGTCGCGGCCAACGCCGAGGAAGCCGTCCGCACACTGACGCAAATCCCCGCCCGCAGCTGAGCTGGCGTCTGGTCCATTTGCAGATAATTTCCCCGCTTTGTTGCACAATCATCTCGACAGCATGTGTGGCCGGGTGGCGGACAGGTACCCCCCTCCCCCCTCCCCCCCAATTTTCACGGGGCAAGGCGGGGAAAAGGCCGATTCTGCATCACAGGAGAGCACCGCCTACTCCACCTGCACATGCTCCAGGAAGAAGTCGTAATCCTTCAGCGCCGGCTCTTCAATCGACGCCGCCGTGTCCAGTAGAACCAGGTAGTAGAGCTTGCCCGGAATGCGCTTCTGCACCGGCAGCGGGTGAAACGCCTGCGGCTCCGAGCCTTGCGTGGCCGGCAGCGCGTGCGGCGACTCAAGATAAATGCCCGATCCCGCCGGCTCATCGCGCTCAAAGGCAATCACGCGCGGATGCCCGTCGCCATCGGCCTTGTACATGCCGGTTTGCACGCCCTGCACAGCCAGGCAATGCGGCGCCGGGCAATGCGCCGGTGTGAATGGCGTAAAGCTTCCGTCCTTCAAAAACTTCTTCAGGTAGTCTTCCAGTGATTCGCCAGTTTTCGGCTGTTGCACCATCAGCAAAATCCCAGGGCGCAGATCGCGCGTGGTGGCCTTGTACGGGCCGCTGTAAAAGTTGGCCACGCACGAGCCGTTTTCGAAGCTCACGCGCTGCACGCCCCAATTGGCATGCACCACAAAACGCACGCCGCACAAGCGGCTGGTCGAAGTCACATCGCCATGCGCTTTCACCGTCTCCCACGCCTCGGCCGGCGTGTAGCGCTTTGCCGGATCGTAGGGCACAAAGCGCGCATTCGCCGCGTTCATCACCGGCTGCCAGCGCTCAATCTGCGGAGCGTTAAGCGCTTTCATGTGCGCTGCCGCGCGCAGGGCGTGCGCCGGCATATTTGCCACGTAGGCGCACTCGAAATAGTCGCTCCAGAAGGCGCCGGGCAGTTGCTCCTCGAGCGTGGAACTCTCAACCGCCAGCATCTGCTTTGCGCCGTCCAAAGTTTTGTCGTTCGTCTGGCAAAGGAACGAGGCCTGAAACCAGGAGACGCGAAAGTCCTGCGGAGCAAGTGCATGCGCCTTGTCCAACGCCTGCGTCACAAGATCAGGACTGCCGGGCACGTCGAGATTGTAGCCGTAGTGCGCAACCTGCCCTGCGAGCAGTTGCAGTTCCAGATTGTCGGGATGAGCTTTGAGGGCAGAAGTGAGTACGTCAAGATCGGCTTGCAGACGCTTCGCGGCGGCGTCCCTGGGCACGTCGCAATGCCAGGTGGGCTGCCAGTAGGCGCTGCACGGCTCAAGCTGCCGCGCATCTTTCAGCGCGGCCAGGACTTTGGCTTCCTGCGGGAGTGCCGATTCATGAATCGCGGCCAGATCGGCGTGCGCCAGCGGAGCGGCACAGGCTGCAAGCAGACAGAAGAGGGCAGAAAGCGTGCGCATGGCAATCCTCATTCCGGGGAGAGTGCGGACCAGTATAGCGGAGGGGCGTTGCGTGCGCAGTGTTACTTTCGCCGGGCGCGCTCGCGCTGCAACTCGCGGTAAAGCTCGCTCTTCGACTGGCCTGTCTCGCGCGCCAGCCGCTTCAGCGCATCCTTCTCGTCCAGGCCTTCCTCGGCCTGCATGCGAGCCACGCGCGCGCCAATATTTTCCCGGGTCTCAGAATCGAGACCCGGGGCACCCAATTGGCTAGCCGACCGCGCAGGAGCCTCCAGCAGCAGCACAAACTCGCCGCGCACGCGGTCGCGCGCCGCAAGGCTGCGGCGAATCTCGCTTACCGGGCCGCGCAAAAACTCCTCGTGCAGCTTGGTCAGCTCGCGCCCCACAGCCGCGCGGGGCAGGTCGCCAAAGGCAGCTTCCACATCTGCCAGCGTCTCCAGAATGCGATGCGGCGCCTCGTAAAAGATGAGCGTTTGCGCGGTCGCGCGAGGCTGCGCGGCCAGGTCTTCCAGGCGCGTGCGCCGTGCTCCTGCCTTCTCCGGCAAAAAGCCCAGGTAGACAAATTCCTCCGTCGTCAGGCCGCTGGCAATCAGCGCCGCCAGCGCGGCATTCGCGCCGGGAATGGGAATCACGGCCACGCCCGCGGCAATGGCCTCGGTCACCAGCCATCCGCCGGGATCGTTGATGCCCGGCGTGCCCGCGTCGGAGACCAGCGCCACGCGCTTGCCAGAGGTGATGGCCTCGACGAGTTCCGCCGAGCGCTCGCGCTCGTTGTGCATGTGGTAGCTCACGGTGCGCGCATCTACGGCAAAGTGATTCAGCAGCTTTTGTGTCTGCCGCGTGTCCTCGCAGGCAATCAGGTCGGCGGCGCGCAGCACGTCCAGCGCGCGCAGCGTGATGTCGCCCAGGTTGCCAATGGGCGTGGCGACGAGGTAAAGGCCGGGAGCAAGCGGAGTGGGGTCAGAGGACATAGACAAGTGGACAGGTGAACAAGTGGGCAAGTGAACAGGGGTCTGCTTACTCGCTGTTGATTTCGCGCTCGATGCGTCGCTGTTCGCTGAGCAGCGACATGGAGGTCATGAGGTTCTGCACGCTGACGATGCCGACCACGCGTCCGCCGTCAGCGACAGGAATGAGTGAGAGGCCGCGCCCGGCGGTCAGGCGGCGGATGGTGGTGCCAAGCGTGTCCTCGGGCCGCGCCACCTGGAAGGCGCGCGACATCACCGACTGCACGTAGCCGTTGCCGTCCGAGCGCAGCGCATCCACAATACGCTGGCGGCTGACAATGCCTACCAGCTCGGGTCCGCGGACCACCGGGAAATCCTCCTGCAGCGAATGCACGCAGCGGGAAAGCGCGTCGGCCAATGTGTCGGACGGTGAGAGCGTGGCGAAGTCCGTGAGCATGACTTCACTCATGCGGACGGTGTCAACCACGGTCTGGAAGAAGACGCCCTGGTCTTCCACTTGTGCGCCGATAAGGATAAAGAAGCCTGCGAGGATGATCCAGGGGCTGTGCAGGGCGATGCCGCCAATCATGGTGGCCAGGGCAATCAGCTGGCCGAGGCCGCCAGCGGCGCGCTTGGCAGGAGCGGTGCCGTGCTCTTGCGCGAAGGTGCCGCGGACGAGTCGCCCGGCGTCCAGCGGATAGGCGGGCAGTAGATGGAGAATGCCCAGTCCGGCCTGCATCCAGACCATGCTGCGCAAAAGCCACTCGGGGCTGACGAAAGGCTCTTCGAAGAGGTGGATGTCTCCGCCGGCGCCGAGGAAAGCCGCGGCCAGAGCCAGCGCGGTGAGCAGGTTGGCCAGAGGGCCAGCGATGGCAAGAGTAATCTGGCCGGAGCCGTGGCTGGCGCGATCCTGGCTTTCAGGATTGGCGTAGGCAAACATGCCGCCAATGGGCAGCAGCAGCACGGCGCGCAGTCGCAGGCCGAGCACCGCAGCCACTATCAGGCGGGCGGTTTCTCGCACCGCAACGGCGAGAACCAGGGCAAGAAAAAGCCCAAGGCCGCGCACGGGGCCCACTGAGGCCGAAAGCACGAGGCAAACGACAATTAGCAGCAGAAAGAAGGTGTGGACGCGCAGTTCAACACCAACCCAGCGGCCAAGCGGAATGGACCAGCCTCGCATAGAGGAATTGTAGAGGGTCGGGCCTGCGCGGAGTCGAGTTGTATTCTTTGGAGCGATGCGGGTAATTGCGGGAGAGTTTCGATCGCGCGTGCTGGAGGCTCCAGCGGGCATGGACACGCGGCCCACCAGCGACCGTCTGCGCGAGACGCTGTTCAACGTGCTGGCGCCGCGCATCAAGGGCGTGGCGTTTCTGGATCTGTATGCAGGCTCGGGCGCGGTGGGTATTGAGGCGCTGAGCCGAGGGGCCGCGCAAGCGGAATTTGTGGAACGTGCCGATGGCGCGCTGAAGGCGCTGCGTGGAAATCTGGCCAAGCTGGGGTTGAAGGCAGCGATTCATCCAAGCGGAGTAGCGGCGTATCTGCGGCGTGCCGGTGGCAAGCGCTTCGATGTGGTGTTTCTCGACCCGCCGTACGACGCGCGCGAGGAGTACGAGGCTGTGCTGGGAATGCTGGGCGGGGCAGCTTCCGCTCCCAGGTCTCAAAATCGGGACCTGGGGCACCCAATCCTCAATGAGGGCGCAATCATCATTGCCGAGCATCGGCGCAAGGAAAAGCTGGAAGACCAGTATGGTGCACTGCAGCGCACGCGGCTGCTGGAGCAGGGCGACGCCGCGCTGAGTTTTTTCTCGCTTGAAGCGGAAGGCTGAGAGGCGCGGGTCTGCACGCGGCTTCTATACTTGCGTCGAGCGAGGAGACGGCGCCATCCACGAAATTTCATTCGAATCGATTCTGGAGTCGCCGGGTTTTGACCTGGGCGCGGTGGCCACGCACGCGCGCGGGCCGCAGGGCGCGCTGCCGCTGACGGCCGAGATGCTGCTGACCGAGCCCTCGGGGAATCTCTTCGGGCTCAGCCAGAACGCGGGCATGGGCTGGGAGGCTTCGCGTCTCGGCGATCCGGAGTTTCTGATTCTGAGCACGCATGGCGGGCTGCGTGCCGAAGATGGCACACCCATCGCGCTGGGCTTCCACACCGGCCACTGGGAAGTGGGCTTGCTGGTGGCCGAGGCCGCGCGCGAGCTGAAGCGGCTGCATGCAATTCCCTTTGCCGGAGCGGTGACCGACCCCTGCGACGGACGCGCGCAGGGCACCACGGGCATGATGGATTCGCTGCCCTTCCGCAACGATGCGGCCATGGTGCTGCGGCGGCTGATGCGCTCGCTGCCTACTGGCAAGGGAGTGCTGGGCGTGGCCACCTGCGACAAGGGTCTGCCCGCAATGATGATGGCGCTGGCCGGCGCGGGCGCGCAGCCCGCGGTGCTGGTGCCGGGCGGCGTTACGCTGCTGCCCGAGCAGGGCGAGGACGCGGGCAAGGTTCAAACCATCGGCGCGCGCTTTGCGCAGCAGCAAATCACGCTGGAGTACGCGGCGGAGATGGGCTGCCGCGCCTGCGCTTCGCCCGGCGGCGGCTGCCAGTTTTTGGGCACGGCGGCCACGGCGCAGGTGGTGGGCGAGGGCCTGGGGCTCTCGCTGCCGCACACGGCGCTTGCGCCTTCGGGCCAGCCGGTTTGGCTGGACGCGGCCACGCGCAGCGCACGCGCGCTAAAGCGGCTGCATGCGCTGGGCCTGGGAATGCGCGACGTGCTGACCGACGCGGCCGTGCGCAATGCGATGGTGCTGCATGCGGCCTTCGGCGGATCCACAAACCTGCTGCTGCATTTGCCGGCCATTGCCTTCAGCGCGGGATTGCAGCGGCCGGGCGTCGACGACTGGATTGCGGTGAATCGCGCGGTGCCGCGCCTGGTGGATGCGCTGCCGAATGGCCCGCGCGGCTTTGCCACGGTGCAGGTTTTCCTGGCCGGCGGCGTGCCGGAAGTGATGCTGGCTTTGCGTGCAGCGGGTCTGCTCGACGTGAGCGCGAAGACCGTCAGTGGCGAGACGCTGGACACGTGCCTGGACTGGTGGCGCCAGAGCGCGCGGCGCCAGAAGATGCGCGCGCGGCTGAAGGCGCTCGACGGCATCGACGCGGACGACGTAATTATGACGCCGGACCTGGCACGCACGCGCGGACTGGCCTCGACTGTGTGTTTTCCGCTGGGGAACCTTGCGCCGGAGGGCTCGGTGATCAAGGCGACGGCCATTGCGGCGGATCTGATTGACGAGGGGGACGTCTACCGGCATCGCGGGGCGGCCAGGGTTTTTGTGACCGAGGAAGCGGCGATTGCGGCCATTAAAAGTGGCGCCATTGGCGCGGGCGAT
>DASVLI010000194.1:0-12891 GCA_036384955.1 Occallatibacter sp. | reverse complement strand
CAAAGCTGGCGTTGGCGCGGTGGCTGACAGCGAAGGTGGCGCCGGTTCCGTCGACGGTGGCCTCGGGCGCAGCGACCTTGTCGATTTTTGCAAACAGCGCGCGCTGGTCTGCGGTGAGCGGATCGGTGACGGCGTCGACGGTGACGCCCATCTGGAGAGGCAGCGTCCAGCCGGTCACGTCATAGGGCAAGTCGATGGCCTTGGAAGTGCCGTTGGCGAGGGCGTCGGGATACTTCTGGCGTTCGAAGAGCTCCTTGGCAAGCGGAGCGAACGGCTGGTCCATGGGGATGACCCAGGAACCGGCGGGATAGGCGACGCCGTTGGCCTTGAAGCCCTCTTTCGAGGCGTAGACATCGAGGCCGTTGTCGATCATCTTCTGCGCCAGCAGAGCGGCTTCGGGCGTGTCGGTTTGCTTTGAGGGGATGACGTAGGCAAAGGGCGGCTCGGCGCGGAAGTGAGCGATGTTGTCGCGGGCCGATTGGTAACGGTTGTAGAGCAGAGTTTCACGGTTCTTTGAAGCGATATCGAGGACGGACATGGAGCCGCCAACCATGTAGCGGACAGCATCGGAGAGATGCCACCAACCGCCTTCCCAGGGAGTGGAGTACTGGCTAAGAGCGCGGAGGTCCTGAAAGTCCTTGGGGAAGTCGCGGACGGTGTAGAAGTGCGGCGTGGCGTAGGCGTAGAGCGCGGTTTCAGTGAAGAAGGAAATCTCGCCGCGGAAGACGTGGGCCCAGTCGGTGAAGCCGGCGTACCAGTTGTCAAAGCGCGACTCGGAGATGGCGCCGGGCATGTCGTTGGCGTTGAGATAGGCGGTCATGTTGGCGCCGAGGAGATTGAGCCAACTGCGAACGAGAGGGCTGATGTTGCTGGAGATGGGATCGGAGAACGGGGGAATCCAGATACGCGCGGGAAAGGGCGCGGTTTGATGCTGGCAATAAAAGATGGCGGGATTGAAATCGAGCTGGGTTTTGACGACCACCTGCTCTTCTTTCATGTTGAGCATGAAGCCGTCGCGGTTGTTGTCGTGGCCGACGTACTCCTGATAGAGCCAGGGCATGGGGCTGACTTCGTACTTGGTGCCGACGTTCTTGCGATACCAGTGAACGACGCGGTCCTGGCCGTCGGGGTTGAGCGTGGGCCAGAGAACCAGGACGACCTGATCGAGGATGGCATCAACCTGCGGGTCGCCCTGCGTGGAGACCAGCTTGTAGGCCAGCGGCATGGTGTGCTGCGGGCCCGCGACCTCGTCGGAGTGCAGGCCGCCATCGATGTGGACGATGACGGGCGTGGAGCGGGCAAGCTCGCGGGCCTGGGCGTCGTTGAGATTGGCGGCGTGGGCGAGGCGGTTGGAGATCTGTTTGATCTCGTCGAGACGGGCGAGATTTTTGGGGCTGGAAATGACGGCGATCTCGATGTCCTTGCCTTCGGTGGTCTTGCCGATGGTGAACATCTTCATGCGATCGGTGGATGCGGCTAGCGCATGAAAGTAGCGAACGGTGTCTTCGTAGTCGGCGAGATAAAAGTCGTCGCCGGGAGTGTGGCCGAGAACGGAGAGGGGCGTGGGGGCCTGGGCGTGGAGAAGAACAGGCAGCAAACACGCGGCAAGGCAGGAGAGGCGAGACAGCGAAGACAGCCGGGACAGGTACATCGATAGCTCCTGAAAGGCGTAAGGGCCGGGACCGATTGGATGGACGAAGACCGCCCGCACCGGGAAGGCGCGGAGAGCAGCGGAGGAATGCTGTCGAGCGTGTAGTCCAAGGGTACCGCAGCCCACGGGCCGGGCCAAACGCGAAATGCGCGGTAGAAAAGGCGCGGCGACGGGGAATCTGGCCTTTGCTGTGAGGATGGCAGTGAATTCGGCAGGCTGTACGCCAACCGAAGGTTACCCAGAGTTGTGAATCGATATGAATGAGGTTTGAGATGGAGAGTGAGATGGATGTGCCCGTGCAGAGGTCGGCCGCGGCTCCCGACGAGGAGCGTGAGCGGCTGCGGACACTGGTGGGTGAGTTGCTGGAGAGCAACGAGAAGCTGCGTATGAAGGTGACGGCGCTGGAAGAAAATCTGACGGCGGCCAGCGCGCTGTATCGGCTGCTGATTCCGTAACACAGTGCCTTGGATGAGCCGGACCTTATACTGAAAGACGGCATGAGCACGTTTCTTCCAGTTGACGAACAGATGGATTTGCTTGAGAAGGGCGCGGCGGAGATTATCCGCGTGAGCGACCTGCGCGAGCGGCTTGAAGAGAGCCGCAAGACTGGCCGCCCGCTGCGCATCAAGGCTGGCTTTGACCCGACGGCGCCCGACCTGCACCTGGGGCACACGGTGCTGATGCGCAAGCTGAGGCACTTTCAGCAGTTGGGCCACACGGTGATTTTTCTGGTGGGCGACTTCACCAGTCTTATTGGCGACCCGACTGGACGCAACGTGACGCGCAAACCGCTGACACGCGCGCAGATTGATGCCAACGCCGAGACGTACAAGGAACAGGTCTTCAAAATTCTGGACGCGGAGAAGACCGAGGTTCGCTACAACAGCGAGTGGCTGGGCAAGCTGGACTACGAGCAGACGATCAAGCTGACGGCGCACTTTACGGTGAGCCAGATGCTGGAGCGGGACGAGTTTCACAAGCGCTTCCAGGCCGAACAGCCGATCAGCCTGCACGAGATGCTGTATCCGGTGATGCAGGGCTACGACTCGGTGGCGCTGGAGTGCGATGTGGAGCTGGGCGGAACCGACCAGCGCTTCAACCTGGGATGCGGGCGCGAGCTGCAGCGGCACTATGGGCAGAAGCCGCAGATTATTTTGATGACGCCGATTCTTGAGGGGCTGGACGGCGTGCAGAAGATGTCGAAGTCGCTGGGGAATGCAATCGGCATCAACGAGCCGCCCAGTGAGATGTATGGGAAGCTGATGAGCATCAGCGATGAGCTGATGTGGAAGTATTTTGTGTTTCTGACGGATTTGAAGATTTCCGAAATTGATGCGCTGAAGGCGAGCGTTGCGGCCGGAAGCGTGCATCCGATGGAGACGAAGAAGCGATTGGCGCGAACGATTGTGGCCGGGTTCCATGGAGAAGCTGCGGCGGCAAATGCGGACGGGAACTGGGCGAGGATGTTTCAGCAGAAGGAGACGGCGGAAGACCTGGAAGAGGTTACAGTTTCGCTGGCCGATGTGGCAGGGGCCGATGCGGGAACCGTTCGGCTGCCAAAGCTGCTGGTTGCGCTGGGACTGGCCGCGAGCGGCGCGGAAGCGAATCGCAAGATTGCTGAGAAAGCCGTGAAGATGGATGGCGAGACGGCAGTGGCAAATGTAATTTCGGTTTCCACGCCAGCGAAGCTTGTGGTGCGGCTGGGCAAGCGGGCCAAGGTGGCGGTAATTTCGTAACGCGCACGCTTGAGCAAGACAAGCTCCGGGGCTGAAGCCCTGGAGCTTTTTTCTTTGTGGTTCATTCAGCGGTCTGAAGACCGCTGCTCCCTCCTTGAGGCCAATACATCAGGACACCACGAGGCAGTACACCAGCGCAGGCAATGAAGCGGAACGGCGGCGCTGGCAATTAGGATCGATGCGGAGGAATTTGGAGTGAATCGCAGGGAGTTTGTGGCGGGAGCGGCGGCGGTGGCGGCGATGAGCCGTGTGGGGCGGGCGCAGGGCGCGCCGCTGACGGTGACGCTGCGCGAGGATGAGGCGATGCCGACGGTTCCGGCGGACTTTACCGGGCTGAGCTACGAGCTGGCGCAACTGACAGATGCGAGCTTTTTCTCGGCGAAGAATCGCGAACTGGTGGCGTACTTCAAGCTGCTGAGCCCGGCGGGCGTGCTGCGGCTTGGCGGCAACACGAGCGAGTTTTGCTGGCTGCGGACAGGCAGCGCGGAGGCGCCGAAGCTGCATGCGCTGGCCGGCGACCAGGATGCGAACTGGATGCCGCATGAGCTGTTCGCGATAGAACCACACGCCATTGAAGAGCTGGCGGGATTTTTGAAGGCCACCGGCTGGCGGCTGATTTATGGGCTGAACTTTGGCAACAGTTCGCCGGAGCGCGCGGCCGAAGAGGCGGCGCTGGTGGCGAAGGCGGTGGGCGACAGGCTGGAATATTTCCAGATTGGCAACGAGCCGGACCTGTACACGCAGGCGAACAACGGGACGCGGCCCGCCGACTGGAGCTTTGTGGACTACGTGCAGGAGTGGCTGGATCGCGTGCGTGCGATTGGCGCGCGGGTTCCGGCGGCACGCTTTGGCGGGCCGGATGTGGCGGCTTCGAGTGAGTGGGTGACGCGCTTTGGCAAGACAGTGAGCGGCGAGCGGCTGGTGGCGCTGACGGGACATTATTACGCGGCGGGTCCGCCGGACGATTCTTCCGTGACCATCGCGCGACTGTTGAAGGGCAACGCGCAGCTGGCGGCGGAGACGCGCACGCTGGCAGCTGCGGCGCGCGCGGAAAAGCGCGCGTATCGCATGACGGAGGGCAACAGCTGCTATCGCGGCGGCAAGCCGGGCATGAGCGATGCGTTTGCCGCGTCGCTGTGGGCCGCGGAATATTTGCTGACGCTGGCAGCGAATGGATGCGCGGGGGCGAATCTGCATGGCGGGCAGAGCAAGTATTTGACGGCGGGGCTGGGCGGACACACGCCGGGCATGAAGGTGGCGCAGGGGCCGCAGGCGATGCCGAGCGGGTTCTATACGCCGATTCGCACGGAACCTGGCACGGAGATGCGCGCGATGCCGGTGTACTACGGCATGCTGCTGGCACAGCAGTTTGCGGGCGCCACGATGCTGCGCTGCGAGACGGGTGCGAAGAGCGGCGACGTTGCAGTGTTTGCCGGGCAGATGAAGAAGGACACGCGCGTGGCGGTAATCAACAAGAGCGCGGCCGCTGTGGATGTGACGATTGGCGGCATGGGCGGCGTGAAGCACGCGACGCTGTGGCGGCTGGAAGCGCCTCGGCTGGATGCGACCGAGGGCGTGATGCTGGGCGGCGCGGAGATTGCGGCGGGTGCGAAGTGGGCTCCGCGGGCGGAGAGCGTGGGCGAAGATTTGCGCGTACGCGTGGCGGGGACGAGCGCGGTGGTTGTGTTTCTAAGTTAGAGAGTCCGCAAGCCAGCGGCGAGTTAGACGGAAATAGATCTCCCAAAAGTGTCTTGATAAGTTTTCTTGACTTTGCCTGAGGATTGACGTTTTATCGAAGAGCTGAAACTTCCCCGCTGTCATCCTCCCCGGTTTCGGCCCATCTTACAGGCATAAGACAACAGGACGGCTGTGTTTGGCGACAAGCGCGGCCATGGAGCCCGGCAGGCCGGGCCGGCGGCACGAGTGTCGGGCCGCAAGCCCCTCGAAGTTATCCCCACAAAGCAACCAAGGAGAGAATCGATGGGAATCATCAAGAAGAATACGCAGTATATTCCCTGCCAGCACAAAGGATTCGGATTGCGCGGCGTGCATCCGGACTGGGAGATGCATCCCTCGTGGATTGCGGGCGTTGAAGCGCTGGACGCATACAACCACTGGGTGTCTGAGGTGGTGCTGCCGATTGCGTTCCAGTGGATTGAGGAGCACAAGGACGAAGTGTATGCCGACGTGCCGTCGTTGCTGAAGGACGATGTGGGCGTGGTGATTGCGGCGGCCTTTGAGCGGGTGAAGGAGCTCTCCGCTTATAAGAACGGCATGGCGCGCGCGGCCGAGTACGAGGCGGCGCTGGCCAGCGGGAGCTGGGATTCGACAACGATCAATCCGGTATGGTCGTGGATCACGCAGAAGGTACGGGGAGCGACGGCGGCGGCATTCAGCGCGGAGAGTGGGTCCCTGAAGGATACTGTCCGCTGACGAATCCTGCCTGAGGGAACCGGCCGGAGGCAGAGGAGAGGCGGCTTGGGTCGATGGCCTCCAGCGGCGCGCTGAGCAAGGTTGAAGACTGCTCGTCGAGCACGCGGGTGAGGGTGAGGACGGTGATGTCATCGTCCTGGCCGAAGTCGATTGCTGCCTGAACGCAGTCGACCGCGTTGGGCCGGGCGGAGAGCAGCTGCGTGATGCGGTCGAAGCCGAACAGCTCACCGGAGGCGCTGCGGGCCTCAAGCAACCCATCGGTGTAGATTGTGCAGTGGTCTCCGACGCGAAGCGGAACGGTGCACTGCTCGAAGTGCGCCTGCTCGGCAATGCCCAGCGGCAGTGCGCCGGGCAGGGAGATTTCCGCCTGATTGAAGAAAGGCGCCGGGTGGCCGGCGCTGGCAAAGGTGGCGCGATGGTTTGCGTCGAGCCAGAGCACGAGGCAGGTGGCGAAGCCGCCCTGGAGCCTGTCGCAGAGACGGCGGTTGAGTTGCGTGAGCAGGTCGGCAGGGCCGGTGGCGAAGCCTGCAAGCGTGCGGACGACTCCGACAATGTAGCTGACGGACATGGCTGCGCGCAGTCCCTTGCCGCTGACATCGCCGAGGATGATGAGCGTGGCGCCGTCCTCCAGGGGAATGATCTGGAAGAAGTCGCCGCCGACCTCCTGCGCGGGCTGGTAGGCGCTGGTGAGCGCGATGCCGGGCAGCGCGGGAAGCGTGTCGGGAATGAGGACATGCTGCAGCGCGCGGGCACTCTGGAACTCCTGCTCGAGCAGGGCCTGCCGGCGGCGGTTGTCGCGAGCGTTGCGGTAGACGGCGTAAACAATGGCGACCAGCAGCAGAATGCCAGTGGCGGTAATGAGGGTGACGGAGTTGCCGGCGATGGTAAACAGCGGAGCATCGATGAAATCGGCGAGCGTCCAATGAGTAAAGCGGCGGCCTTGCGGGGCGATGCCGGCGGCAACCTGCATCATGCCGGCGAGGAAGGCAAAGAAAGCGACGGCCCAGCGGTTTGTATCCAGACGCGAGCGGTGCGGGACGGCGCCAAGCACCAGCACCAGCGGCAGCATGGAAGTAAGGATGTAGAGGGCCGTGAACAGCGCATCGGCCACTTGCATGGGTAGCTCGAGTTGCGGAATCCAGCCTAGCCAGACGGGCAACCCGTCAAGAATGTTGGCGGCCAGGCTGACCCAGGCGGCGATGCGTGTAAGGCGCACAAGGCGGCGATTGGAGCGCAGATCGAGCAGCCAGAGAAGCAGGAACCAGAGAGAGATGTCGCGCAGCGAGGAGAGCGGCTGCGAGATGACGTTGGCGATCGGGATGTACCACGGCATGCGAATGCCGAAAATCAGGAACTGCGCCACACGGGAGAGGGCAAAGCCTGCAATCCAGAATAGGGGCCACTGCTCGCGCTCGCGGGTCCAGGCCAACAGGCTGAGCAGACCGACCAGAGCGTAGAGCAGATTCAGCGCGAAGGTGAACTGGCGGCTGCTGAGCCATCGGTAGTCGAGCAGGTCGCGATGCATCTCCAGCGCCTGGGGCGAGCCGAGAAGGGGTGTGGAGGCAAAGCCGCCACCCATGCCGTCATCGTCCGAGAGCGGCGGGGATTTCCAGACGCGGATGGCGAGCACGCCGGATTGCGCGGGCCCGAGCGCGTAGATTTGCGCGCGCTGCGAGGCCAGATGCCAGAGCGGAAAAGGCGGCAGCCTGCCATTGCGGCCAATGAGCGTGCCGTTCCAATAGATTTCGTAGGCGTCGTCGATGTGGGGAATGAGAATGGCAAGCGGTGCGCCGGCAGCGGCCGGCGCGACGACGATATGCAGGCGATACCAGGCATAGCCGTGATAGCCGGAAAAGCCTTGCGCGCCCCACGGCGCATTTGCCGCGATGAGCTCTGAGTTGGAGTCGTCAAAAGCGGGATCGAACCAGGATTGGAGATCGCCGCGATGGAAGCTCCACTGACCGTCGAGTGGAACGGGCGAGCCGGGCGGAGCGGTGATGACAAAGGGGCGCTGCGCACACAGATGCGGGGACATCAAGGCTGCAAGAGCCATGGCGCTGACCGCTACCATACCGCGGATGCGTGCGAGCATGTGGCAAGCATACCGTGCAGTAATGAGGGGAGGAAGGAGATTCGCTACTACGTGCGGCGGACGCTCGCAGGCGGTTTGTGATTTCCCATATCTCAAAATCGAGACCTGGGGCACCCGGGGTTATGCGGATGGACGCAACGCGAAGGTGCGGGCGGAGGCGAGGAGCTTTTGCACGTTTTCCTTTGAGGTGGATTCGGTGTAGATGCGCATGAGCGGCTCGGTGCCGCTGGCGCGGAAGAGAATCCAGGTTTCGGCTGCGTTGGGCTTGATTTTTGCCTCGGGATTGTCGAGGAAGAATTTGACGCCGTCGAGAGTTTCGACGCGCAGGATGGGCATGCCGGCGATGGAGCTGTCGCCGATGGGCAGGGCTCGGGCGCGAGCGATGGCGGCGTTCTTGATGTCGTCTGCAATGTGGAGATCGATGCGGCCGTATTGGTGCTCGCCGTACTCGTCCTGCAGAGCCTGAACGAGCTGGCCGAGGGTCTTCTTCTCGTCGGCCATGACGTTGGCCAGCAGGAGTGCGTTGAGCAGGCCGTCGCGCTCGGGCAGGTGGCGCTGGAAGCCGATGCCGCCCGACTCCTCGCCGCCCATGAGAATTTCGCGCTCCAGCATGTAGTCGCAGACATACTTGAAGCCGATGCCGTGCTCGATGAGCTGGCGTCCATGTTTGGCGCAGATGCGGTCGAGCATTTTGGTTGTGTTGAAGGCGCGGGTGACAGCGCCGGGCCAGTCGTTGTGGCGCTTGAGCACCCAGCTAAGCAGCACGGAGAAGATTTTGTGCGGGTCAACGAAGTTGCCGTGCTCGTCGGTTGCGCCGATGCGGTCGGCGTCGCCGTCGGTGCAGAGGCCGGCGTGGCACTTGTGCTCGACGCAGGCTTCGCCGAGGGCGCGAATGTGCGGCTCGATGGGCTCGGGATTAATGCCGGGGAAGAGCGGATCGACGTGGCCACGAATCTGCACGTGATCGACGCCGATGCGAGTGAAGATGTCGGAGATGATGGTGAGGCCGGCGCCGTACATGGAGTCGATGGCGAACTTCATTCCTGATTTGGCGATGAGGTCGAGGTCGGCGAAGGACTCGATGGCGGCGAGATAGGGCGGCATGAAGTCGACAATCTCGATGGGCGCGGGCGTGGCGGTCTGCGGCGCGGGCTTGCCGAGGTAGCCCTCAATGGCGGCGATGATGGAGGGCTTGCCGGAGCCGCCGTACCAGGCCTTGTATTTGACGCCGTTCCATTGCGCGGGATTGTGCGAGGAAGTGATCATGATGCCGCCGGCGGCCTTGCGCTCGCGCACGCCGAAGCTGAGCGCGGGGGTGGGCGTAATTTCGCCGGCGAGGAAGACGGGAATGCCGGTGGCGGCGGCTACTTCCGCGCAGGCCTGGGCAAAGGCGCGCGAGCCAAAGCGCGTGTCATAGGCGATGCAAAGGCCCTGCTTCGGGTCTTCTTCGGCGTGGATGTAGGCAGCAATTGCGGCGGCGGCGATGCGGACATTGGCAAAGGTGAAGTCGTCGGCGATGACGCCGCGCCAACCGTCGGTACCGAATTTGACCTGGGAGTGGGACATGGGGGTGGAGAGCTCCTTCAGAGAACAGGACAGCATGCTCGGCGCATTGCGCCGGGCCCCTTTATTTTATGCGCGCGGACCAGTAGCCGGGGCGGCGGCGTGCGTGGGCAACGGCGATGACCTGAATCTCATGGAGGAGTTCGCGGTAGACAAGAAAATAGGGAAAGCGGCGGAAGAGGATGCGGCGCGTGCCGTAGGCGTAAGGAAGCGACGTGTCAGGAAAAGGCGGCAGCGACTGAAGGAGGGATTTGAGTTGAGAGTCGAACCGGTGCGCTGCCGGGATACTGCGCACTGCATACCAATCGGATGCGCCCGCCGCCTCAGCTTCTGCCTCGGGATGGACGCGAAGCAGCTTCATTTTCGCTGCCGCGCGGCCAAGCGCACATCGATGCCGGCGAGCACCTGTTCCCCGGGAATCATTTGAACGGCGCCGGAGTCGACTTCGTCGAGACGGCGCTTTACCTCGGCTTCCCAGGCTGCATCGATCTGGCCGAGCGGCTCGTCGCCGCAGTCCTTAATAAGGAGCGACTCAACGAGCCAATCGATCTGTTCGGGCGGCAGTTGGCGAGCCTCTTCGAGAATTTGCCGGGCAGTGCGTGCCATGGGGAGATTGTAGCGCGAGATAGATTTTCCGCGCAGAGCTCGACAGAGGGAAAGGGCTTAAGCGGCGTGGCCTTTGGCTTTGGACTTCTTCGGCGAAATGTAGTGGAAGTGGATGAGGAAGATTTTATCGCCGGCGCCGTGTTTGGCGACTTTGAGCAGGTCGAGCAGGCCTGCGAAGCCTGAGGCGCGGGCGAGTTGCGGTGTAATGTCGGGGAAGCCGATGGGCTGGATGGAATCGACCTCGATGTGACCGTCTTCCATGGGGTAGCGCTTGCCCACCTGCACGCGCTGGCTTTTCCAGATGCGGACGGTGACAGTGATGCTGCCGTCGCGAATGCCGGGGCGCAGGCGCTTGGTGAATTGCATGGCGGGCTCTGGGAAGACGGACTAGATCAGTTCGTCGCGGCCGGTGAGGCCCAGTTCCTTGACGATTTTGCCGACGTCCTGCGAGTGGTCGCGGTGGGCGATGAGCAGGGCATCTTCGGTATCGACGATGACCAGATTTTCAACGCCGACCAGAGCGACGAACTTGCGCGGACTATAGATATAGTTGTTGCCGGCCTCGATGGTCATGTGGCCTTCGGTATCGGCCACGTTGCCCTCGCCATCGCCGCGCAGACGGGTTTCAAGCTGGTACTCATACAGCGAGGCCCAGGAGCCAAGGTCATTCCATGCAAACTCCGCAGGCAGGCAGAAGAGGCGCGAAAGCTGCACGCCCTTGGCCGAGCGCGGCTCCAGCACGGCGTAGTCGACGGAGATGTTTTCGCACTTGCCGTAGAGACGGCGGAAGGTGTCATCGAAGTCCGGCGTGCCGTAGGCGGCGGCAATCTCTTCAAGCAGCGGGGCGGTCTCTGGCAGGTGCTCGCGCACGGCGTTGGCCAAAGTGCGCGCGGACCAGAGGAACATACCGGAGTTCCAGTAGTAGTTGCCGGCGGCGACAAACTCCTCGGCACGGTTCAGGTTGGGCTTCTCAGTAAATCGGCGGACGTGGAGGGCAGAGCCGTCGGGCGCATGGTCGCCGGTCTCAATGTATCCGTAGCCGGTTTCAGGGCGGGTGGGCTCAATGCCGAGCACGATAATGTTTTCACCGGCGGCGGCCAGGGCGATGCCGCGCTGCAAGGCCTTCAGGTAGCGGGGCTCGTCGCCAATCACGTGGTCAGAGGGAAAGATACCGATAACGGCGTCGGGGTTTTGCCGCTCAATGAGGAAGGCGGCCAGACCGCAGGCGGGCGCGGTGTTGCGGGCACAAGGCTCCTGCACAATCTGGCTGGCGGGCACACCGGTAAGCTGGTCGGCGATTTCGTGGGCGAGATACTCGTTGGTGATGACCCAGATCTTGTCCTGCGCGGCCAGCGGCTTGAGGCGCTCAACGGTTTGCTGAATCATGGAGCGCTCGCCATCGAGGGCGAGAACCTGCTTGGCATGCGCGCGGCGGGAGCGCGGCCAGAAGCGCGTACCGCTGCCGCCGGCAAGAATTACTGGGCGAAAATCGATGGGGCTTGGCATGGAACGAACATCGTACTCGACTGGCATAAGGTTTGCACAGTGAGACGGTCACAGTTTTTCAGCATGCGGAACCACCTGCCACAGTGAACAGTGATCAGTGAGTTGTGAACAGAATGGTTATGACTGGGCCGAGGGCGTGATTTCCCACCCTTGTTACGCAAGGATGGGGCATCCACATTCGTGTTTGATTTTCTTCGTGGCTGGCTTTTCCCCGGTCCCTAAATGCGAGGGACCGGGGGCACCCGGAGTTTGTGCTTTCCCAGGTCTCAGAATCGAGACCTGGGGCACCCAGTTTTGTGCGGATGCGACCGATGCCCGCTTCGCGCTACAGGCTGGTGAGGAAGTTACCGAGGCGCTTGACGCCTTCGTCGATGGTTTCTTTGGTGACGGGGTAGGAGAGGCGGATGTGCTCGGCGGTGCCGAAGGCCTCACCGGGAACCGCGACGACGTGGCCCTCGTGGAGCAGGCGGGTTGCCAGCTCGGTGGCCGACTTGATGCCGCCCTTGCCGATATACGCGGAGATATTTGGATACACGTAGAAGGCGCCCTGGGGCTTGGTGCAGGTGACGCCGGGGATGGTGGCGAGGCGGGCGAGCATGTGGTCGCGGAGCTCGATGAACTCGGCGCGGAACTCGGCGACGCATTGCTGGGAGCCGGCTAGAGCGGCGATGGCGGCCTTCTGCACAATGCTGGTGGCGTTGGAGGTCTGCTGCGACTGGAGCTTGCTGAGGTTGCTGATGATGGCCTTGGGCGCCAGCGCGTAGCCGCCGCGCCATCCGGTCATGGCGTAGGTCTTGGAGAGCGAACCGAGAACGACCATGTGCTCCTTGGCCCAGGTGAAGGAGCCGGCGGAGACGGGCTTGCCCTCGTAGTTCAGGTAGACATAGCACTCGTCCAAAAGCAGAAAGATGCCGCGCTCGTGGGCCAGGCGAACGATGCGCTCGAGGTCCTCCGCGCTGACGATGGAGCCGGCGGGGTTGGAGGGCGAGTTGAGGATGATGGCCTTGGTACGCGGAGTGATGGCCGCCTCGATGGCGTCGGCGGTGATGCGAAAGCTTTCGGCCTCGCTGGTCTGGAGGAAGACGACCTTGCCGCCGGCGTACTGGATGATGTCTTTGAAGCTGACCCAGTAGGGGACGGGCAGGATGACTTCATCGCCGTGGTCGACCAGGATCTCAATGGCGTTGAAGAGGGCGTGCTTTTCGCCGACGGTGAAGATGGCCTCGTCGAGGCCGTAGTCGGAGCCGAAGTCGGCGGCGTGGCGCTCGACGATGGCGCGGCGAACGTCTGGGATGCCGGGCACG
>DASVLI010000193.1:0-24738 GCA_036384955.1 Occallatibacter sp. | reverse complement strand
GCAACAGCGGAACTCATGAAGAATCCTCCCCTTCACCGGATGAGTGTAACGCAGGAAACGATTCCAAAATTGTCCGGGGCAGAAGCGGCAAATCAGTTTCAGGTACTGAAAATCAAAAGAGTGATTTCCTGTGTCCTGTTGGATAGCCAATTTCGGTGAAAAGTGGTCTAATTCGTGCGAACGGAGAATGCCGCTCCGTCCCAACTCCTTATGCACGAGAGGAGGGGAAATGCACAGACCTCACTTTGTCCGGCGGCTACCGGCGCTGCTCTCGATAGCGGTGTTTGCCTCGCTGTGGTGCACCGGCGCGGCCCAGTCGCCGACTGCGGAAACTTCTGCCGCGACAGCTGCACAATCGGGTTCCGCCAGCGAGACGCCGGCCACGCAAAGCCAACCGGCGGCAGTACACCCTGCGCTCACGCTGGTAGTGACTCCGCCGGATCCGACGACGCCCGAGGACGAAGGCGATGCGCTGATGGCCAGGAAGCGTTATCAGGCAGCCATCGTGGCCTACAAGAAGGTGTCGCCTGCCACCGCGACCTCTTGGAACAAGATGGGTGTGGCCTACCAGATGATGTTCAGCCTGGATGAGGCGCAGCGCTGCTATCAGCAGTCGCTGAAGCTGGAGCCGAAAAACTCGACGGTGCTGAACAATCTGGGCACGGTGTACGACTCGCAGAAGAACTATGGCGCCGCGGAGAAGATGTACCGCAAGGCGCTGAAGATCGATCCGAACTCGGCACTGATTTACAAGAATCTGGGGACCGAGCTGCTGGCACGGCACAAGTACAAGAAGGGCTGGGAGGCCTACAAGGCGGCTCTGGCAATCGATCCGAATATTTTCACACGCTCGTCACGGTTGAAAGTGGAGAACACAGCGAGCGTGCAGGAACGCGGCGCGATGAACTACTACATGGCGCGCGGCTGCGTGCGAGCCGGGTTGCATGAGCGGGCAATTGAGTATCTGCGGGCCGCGCTGAACGAGGGATTCACAACGCCGAAGATGATTATCGCCGACCATGAGTTCGCGATCTTGCGCGGCAATCCGGCGTTTGAGCAATTGCTGGCAGCGCAGAAGGCGCCGGAGGCGCATTAGGTCAGCAGGCGGAGTGCAGAACGTGCTCTGCCCAGACCATGGCCTGAGACTCAATCAACTGTAAGTCCTCGGGAGGGAGGCCGATTTGCGCGGCGAGAGCGTCGCACGCGTTCCAATCGGCGGCCTCCGCGGCCTCTGCCCATGCCAGCAAACCGCGCTCTGCATTGGCTTCGCCCTCCAGCGCCTTGCGGATTGGCTCACGCAACGGCAGAGCCTCGGCAATCGGCTCCATGGGAACTTTGAGCATGGCCGGCAGCAGGCTGAGCAGTCCGACAAGGTACTGCTCGTTGGCATCGCGGCCGCAACGCGCAGCGGCCAGTTCACAGAAGCGCGCACGGGCAAAGGTCATGCGCAGCAGCTCCGGGGAAGAGTCATGGCTGAGTTCGCTGGTGATGGCCAATGTGGCGATGCGGCTGAAAGCGGTTTCGCCGACGGCTATGAGCGCGGCATGGACGGAGCGTATCTCCTGGCACTGCGCGTAAAGGGGCGAGTTGACCAGCCGAAGCAGACGATAGGTGATGGCAGTATCGCGCATGACCATCTGCGTAATGCGGCTGAGGTCAAGGTCCGGCTCGTGCAGCGCGCCAAGCAGCTCAATTTGTGAGAGACGGTTGGCGGGCACGCCGCGATTGGCCATCATGTGCGGGCGGCAGAAGTAGTAGCCCTGGAAGAGCGTAAAACCTTCTTCGTAGGCGGTGTGGTAGTCATCGATGGTCTCAACCTTCTCCGCCACCAGTGCCGCGTGAGAGTACTGCAGGCGGGTGCGAAGCTCACGCCGCTCGCGCAACCCGGTACTCATGAAGTCGATCTTGATGAAGTCGGCGAACTGGGTGAAGGGATCCCAGGCGGGGGTCCAGGTGAAGTCGTCGAGCGCAATGCGGAAGCCGCGGGCCTTTAGCTTACGCACGGCGTGCAGCAGTTCGTCGTCAGGCTCGATGGTCTCCAGAATCTCAAGAACCACGCGCGAGGCAGGAAGCACCTCGACAAACTGCCCGACCAGCGACTCGCGGGTGCAGTTGATGAAGGCAGGCGCGCTGCCGCACAACTGCTCCGTACCGAAGAGAACGAGATTGTCGAGCATGGTGCGGGTTGCCAGGTCGCCGTCGCCGCTGAAGAAATTGCGCTGGTTGTTGCGGAAGAGCAGCTCGTAGGCAAAGAGGCGTCCACGCACGTCGAGGATGGGCTGGCGCGCGACGTAGCGCGTGAATTCAGCCCCCTGCGATGCGCCTGTGCTGCCGATTTGATTGGGAGCCTCGCCGCACGGAACCAATGGACCTGTCATGGAACATGTATCGGCAGCTTCGGCGCACGGCATGAACGCGGCAGCAGGTGTGGGCCTCAGCCGCCCATGAACATGCCGCCGTTCACGTCGAGCACGTGGCCGGTGATGTAGCTGGCCTTATCCGAGGCGAGGAAGGCAACGGCCTGGGCGATGTCGGCATCGCTGCCGGCGCGGCCCAGCGGGATCTGGGTCATCATGCCCTCGCGCTGCTTATCGTCGAGCACGGCGGTCATCGCAGTCTCAATGTAGCCGGGGGCGACGGCGTTTACGGTGATACCGCGCGAGGCCACCTCGCGCGCCAGCGAGCGGGTAAGGCCGATGAGACCGGCTTTGGACGAGGCGTAGTTGACCTGCCCGGCCTGGCCGGTGCGGCCCACCACGCTGGTGATGTTGACGATGCGGCCCCAGCGGTTTTTGAGCATGGGGCGCAGCAGCGACTGGGTGAGCAGAAAAGCGCCGGTAAGGTTGGTGCCGAGCACATCGTCCCAGTCGGGGCGCTTCATGGCCATCATCAGGCCGTCGCGGGTGATGCCGGCGTTGTTGACCAGGATTTCGACTTTACCGAATCGGTCGAGAATAGCCTTGGCAGCGGACTTGATGGAGTCTTCGCTGGCCACGTCGAGGGCAAAGGATGCGGCCTGCCCGCCGGCGGCTTCGATTTCAGCGGCAACTTCGGCCAGCTTGGCCTGATTGCGTGCGGCCAGGGCCACAATGGCTCCGCCGCGGGCCAGTTCAAGCGCGCAAGCGCGCCCGATTCCCTGTGATGCGCCGGTGACAAGCGCAATTCTCTGTTGCACATCGGTCATGATTTTGTTCCTTCTTGCCCGCAGCAAGGTGCGGAGCCCACGAAAGACATTATAGGGATTGAGGCGAGCAGCTTACACCGAGGGCATGGCCTGTGCGGGGATGCGGCGGCCGGCGCGCAGCGGGTGCGCGAGCGTGGCCGGCCAGACGTAGACGGCCTGGCGGCGCGAGTAATGCAGCACGGGCGGCTGGCTGGAGGGCAGCGGCAGTCCGATGGCCATGGGAAGATCGTTGCGCTCGATGTCGGCCTCGGCATCCTCAAGCGGCCAGGGCACATGATGTACCTGCGCCTGGACCAGTTCGCCGTCGGCATTTTCGGTAAACAGACTATAGCGCTCGGTGAGGAAGTACTCCAGCGAGCCGCGGCGGCTCTCCGCCAGTTTGCGGGTGGGGCCAAGGCCGCGGTAGCGCGCCTTGAAGATGACCGGGCGGCCGGCGAAGCGGCGGCGGCAATAGACGGCGAACTCGCGCTCGGACTGCTGCTCGTGGCGCATCTCTGCCCAGTAGTACGGCAGGTGATAGAAGAGCCGGGCGACGGCGGCGGCGACGAGATTGCCGCCATCGAGCGAGAAGAAGTAAACGCCCTCAGCGCCGGTGTACTGGTCGCGGACGTAGGTGCGGAGATTGAGCTCTGGAAAGCCGCGCACGCCGGGTATGGTGGGCACTCCGCGCAGTTTGATGCGATCCATCCAGAAGGGGACGACGCCGATCCAGGCCGAGCCGTCGTAAGTGTCTGGTTGCAGGCCCTCTGGCAGCAGGTGGCCAATGGAGGAGGCGGGCACGGGCCAATGGGCAAACAGCAGGTCGTTCCAGCGCTGGGTCATGGCCCAGCGGCCGGTGGGGAGAGGTCTCGGGCTGTTGGAAAGCCGTACCTTGAATTCGCGCACGCGCGGCCAGCTCCTGACACCTGATTGGACGTTTGGTTCCTGCCCTGGGATGCACACCTGCACCCCTGCCCGATGCCGTATTCTGGTCGCGAGTCCAAGCAAATGTCCAGTGAAACTTTCCTTCCCGCAGGCGCACGTAATCAGACCGATGTCTATGCCGTTCACGGGGCCGACCCCGAGGTACTGGCCTATGCCATGGCCAAATACTCGCGTTCGGCGCTCTCCATGCGCGAGTCGCTGACCGAAATCAGCGCGCAGCGTGCCGAGCAATTCCTGAACACGTTTTATTTTCAATACGGCCATCGCTCCATTGCCGACCTGGCGCATATCGCGTTTGCGGTGGAGCGGCTGAGCCTGCTGGCCGCCGTGGTGCTGGTGGATGAGCAGCGCTGGGATGGGCAGGAGCGCTCGACCCGCTACCAGAACTTCATGAAGTCGGGCTGGTTTTTCCCTGACTTTGGGCCGGATGCCGAATCGGGAAAGCTTTATGCCGAGACCGTGACGAATCTGTTTGCCACCTACGAGCGGACCACGGCCGCCGTGCAGCAGGCGCTGCGCGAGCGCGTGGCAAAGCCCGAGGAGATGAAGCCGGAGACCTACGAGCGCACGCTGAAGGCAAGGGCCTTTGACGTGGCGCGGTATCTGCTGCCGCTGGCGACGAACACCTCGCTGGGACAGATTGTGAATGCCCGCACGCTGGAGACGCAGGTTTCGCGGCTGCTGGCGCATCCCATTGCGGAGGTGCGCGAGTTGGGTGTGAAGCTGCGTGAGGCGGCGACGGGTGCAGCGTGGAATGTGAACGGAGCGGCGGGAGCGGCACTGGTCGAAAAGCTGGCCGGGCAGCCGGAGCTTGCGGCCGAGGCGGCGAATTTGCTGACGCGCGAAGTGCGCACCGCGCCCACGCTGGTGAAGTATGCGGTGCCGAATGAGTACCTGATTGAGACGCGCACTCTACTGGAGCAGGCAGCGCGCGAAACGATGAAGGGCGCGCCGATTGCGGCTGCGCCGGTGGTCGATCTGGTGGAGCGCACCGAATCGCTGGAAGTGGAGCTGGCGGCGACGCTGCTTTACTGGGGCAGCGATTACTCGTACCGCCAGGTGCGCGATGTTGTAGCCGAGCTGCCTGCGGCGCGCATCGAGGAGATTATCGAGCTGGGCTTGCGGCATCGCGGCAAGCACGATGAGGCGCTGCGCGTCTTCCATGCGGGAGCGGCGCTGCGCTTCGACATCCTGATGGACGTGGGCGGCTTCCGCGACATGCACCGGCACCGGCGCGTAACGCAGATCAAGCAGGGCTTTACGGCGGTACATGGCTACGAGACGCCGCACTCGGGCGATGTGGCTGGCTTGGAAGAGGCGGGCGTGCTGGGCGAGTTCGAGAGCGCGGTGGAAGCGGCGCACGCAGCCAGTGCGAAGATTGCCGCGGGCACGGCGCCGGAGGCGGCTGTGTCGGCGTTGTATTTGCTGCCGCTGGCCTCGCGCATTCGCTGCCTGTTCAAGATGGATTTTGCCGAGGCGCTGTACATCAGCGAGCTGCGGTCGGCGCCTGCGGGGCACTTCAGCTATCGGCGCGTGGCATGGGAGATGTATCTGGCGGTGCAAAGGCAGCATCCGTCGCTGGCCAAGCATATCCGCGTGACGGACTTTACGCAGCCGATTGATTTGCTGCAGCGGTAGGAAAGCTGCTCCCCGCGCACTCTGGGCCTAACACTGCGCCCATGATGACAAATGCGCGCGCAATGGCCGCTACGCGATGGCCTCGTCCGGGTCTGCATTGTCCGCACGAAGAGCCGCGGCGGTGAGCTGATTAGCGCGGCGCAGGTCGGGAAAGAGGCCCGACCAGATGATGGCAACCAGCAGCGAGCCAATGCCGCCGAAGATGACCGCGCGGACCGCGCCAAACCACTGCGCGGTGAGGCCGCTTTCGAACTCGCCCAGTTCGTTGGATGCGCCGATGAAGAGCGAGTTGACGGCACTGACGCGGCCGCGCATCTCGGGCGGGGTGGCAAGCTGCAGCAGCGAGCCGCGGATGATGACGCTGATGGTGTCCGCAGCGCCGCCGATGGCCAGCGCGGCCATGGAGAGCCACAGGTTGCGCGAAAGTCCAAAGACAATGGTGGCGATGCCGAAGATGGCGACGCAGATGAACAGGCGCTTGCCGGCGCCGCGGCTGATGGGAAAGCGCGCCATGAGGAGCGACATGGTGAACGCTCCGGCAGCGGGCGCGGCGCGCAGCAGGCCCAGACCGCGCGGGCCCGTGTGCAGAATTTCGCTGGCGAAGATGGGCATAAGCGCGACCGCGCCGCCGAGCAGGACGACAAACAGATCAAGCGAGAAGGAGCCGAGCAGCAGACGCCGGGACCAGACATATTTGAAGCCGGCGAGGACCACCTGGATGGAGGCGGCGCGGTGCTCCATGCGGCCCAGGCGCACGGAGAGGCTGCCGACGAGCACGAGAAACCAGACGAGCGTAAGCAGGGTGAAGATGTAGACGATGCCTGCGCCCTCAAGCCGAGTGTTGGGGAAGAAGCGCGCGAGCGGCAGGGTGAAGAGAATGCCGCCGAGCGCCGGTCCACTGATGTTGGAAAACTGCCAGATGGCTCCGCCCCAGGTGACGGCGTTGACGAAGTGCTGCTCGGGCACAAGGTGCGGGACGAGCGCGGAGCTGGCCGGCGCGGAGAAGGCGCGGCCCATGCCCATGATGAAAAGCACGGCATAGATGGGCAGCACGCGGCGCAGTCCGTTGAGTGCGAAGGCCAGCAGCGCGATGGAACAGACCACCTGCAGCGCGTAGCAGACGAGGATGATGCGGCGGCGATCGAAGCGGTCTGCAATGTGGCCGGCGGGCAACAGGAAAAGCAGGCCAGGGAGAAAGAGCGCGAGGCCGGTGTAGCCGAGGTCGAGGGCGCGATGAGTGATGGAGTAGACCTGCCAGGCGACGGCAACGGCCTGAGCCTCCGCGCCGAGGATGACGGCGACGCGCGCCAGCTGGTAACGGCGGAAATCGCTGGAGGCAAAGGCCTCCATGCCGCGGCGTGCAGGCAAGATTGCTGGAGGCTGTGTGGAAGGGGAATCCATCGACAGTACTAGAGTACATGGCGAGGCACCACGCAGGGCCAACGCATACGACGCGCGGCGATTGACGTGCAATCGAGGTCACGGTACAGTAACACCATGCGTTTGAACCCCATGACGGCGGCCCTTTGCGTGTGTTGTTGCGCGCGGTGCCGGCTGCTTGGGTAACGAACGACTGACGAGTCGAAGCCCAACCTGCCGCGCATCAGCACATTGCTGACGCGGCTTTTGTGTTTTTGCGGTACGGAAATTCGGCTCCCAAGGTGAACGACAGAACGATGAAGAATCTGATTGAAAGCACTTCCCTCTCCCGCGCTGCCGCCCGGCATATGCGCTGTTGTTGTTGTCGCTGATTCTCCCATTCCCCTACCAGAAGACAACTGAGCGCTCCCAGAGAAAGCCATCGCAATGGATGGCAACAGAGGGGAGCGGCGATTTGCGCAAGCCGTCACAGAGCGGTGTGCGCAATCCCCAACACAAGCGCAGGAGGCCGAAATGCTGCACACATTCGTCAAAAAACTTCCCCTAATTTCTCTGCTGTTCGTTCTTGCTGCCGCGGTGCAGGCGCAGATCGTCGGCGGCTCCATCAGCGGCACGGTGCGCGACGCCTCAGGCGCCACGCTGGGCGGCGCACATGTGACCGTGCGCCAGATTGAGACCGGCGCAACACGCAACCTGGTGACGGCGGTGGATGGGCGATTTGCCGCGCCCAGCGTGCCGGTGGGCTACTACGAGGTGACGGTAAGCCACGACGGCTTTACCACCCTGCACCAGACGGGCATCCACGTGGTGGTGGGCCAGAGCGTTCCGCTGGAGCTGGTGCTTGGCGTGGAGAGCGTGAAGCAGGAGGTGATTGTGGACGCGCAGGAGAGCGCGGTGAACATTACCACGCAGCAGACCTCTGGATTGATTGACGAGCGCGAGGTGAAGGAGCTGCCGCTGAACGGGCGCAGCTACGACCAGCTGCTGACGCTGAATCCGGCAACGGTGAACTATACCAACCAGCGCTCGGGTGGCATCGGCACATCGAACTCGTCGGTGGGCAACATGTTCTCAGTGAGCGGGCGGCGGCCGCAGGACAATCTGTTTTTGCTGAACGGCATTGAGTACACCGGCGCGTCGCTGATTAACGTGACGCCGGGCGGAACCAGCGGGCAGTTGCTGGGCGTGGACGCGGTGCGCGAATTCAACGTGGCCACCGACAGCTACGGCTCCAGCTATGGCAAGCGCGATGGCGCGCAGGTGAGCATTGTGACCACGTCGGGCTCGAACAGGCTGCATGGCACGGCGTTCGAGTTTGTGCGCAACAGCGTCTTCGATGCGCGCAACTACTTTGACCAGGGCGCAATTCCGCAATTCCAGCGCAACCAGTTTGGCGGCGCGCTGGGCGGGCCGCTGCGCAAGGACCAGCTGTTTCTCTTCGGCAACTACGAGGGCTTCAGGCAGAACTGGGGACTAAGCGCGGTGACGCTGGTGCCGGACAACCAGGCACGGCTGGGCTACCTGCCCGATGCGAACGGCAACGAGCAGTACGTGGGCGTGAATCCGGCGGTGGCGCCGCTGCTGGATTTGTGGCCGGTGCAGAATGGACCGGAGCTGGGCGGCGGCATCGCCAAAGCGTTCAGCAACCCGCCGCAGCACATTCGCGAGGACTTCGGCACGACGCGTTTTGACGCGAACCTGAGCGCGCGCGACCTGCTGTTCGCGGTATACACGGTGGACGACTCGACGGCCAACACGCCGTCGGCGAATCCGCTGAGCCTGGTGGATGAGAGCCTGCGCTCGCAGGTGGTGAGCATCCAGGAGCAGCATGTATTTTCGCCCTCGCTGCTGAATACGGCGCGAGTTGGCTTCTCGCGCGCGAGCTATGCTTTCACTGGCTACTCGCCGGTGGCCGTGGACGGCTGGGTGGCGGGCAAGCCGATTGGCGCAATCGTCATCAGCGGCTCGACGGCATCGAACGGCGCCTCGGCCATTACACTGGCCGGCACTAACGTGGGCAGCAACAACTCCGCGGCGCGCAATTTGTTTACCTTCGACGACCACATCTTCTGGTCGCGCGGCCGGCACCAGATTGAAGCCGGTGGTTGGGTGCAGCGGCAGCAATCGAACGATCTGCTGGCGCAGTACCAGTACGGCCAGGCGTCGTTCGCCACGCTGAAGTCGTTTTTGCAGGGCACGGTGAAGACCTTCACTGTGGTACCTGCGCCGACAGAGCTGGGCTGGCGCATTCTGTTTGGCGCGGCCTTTGTAGAGGACACGTGGAAGGTGAGCGACCGGCTGGAACTGCGGTTCGGCTTCCGCGCCGAGTCATCGAACGGCTGGAATGAGTCGCAGGGACGCGCGGCGAATTACGCGATCATGGACGGGGTGCTGCAGACCGATCCGTTTGTGGGCACGTCAGCACTGAGCGAGAACCGCGCGAAGTTTTTGCCGCAGCCGCGCGTGGGCTTTGCGTGGGATGTGTGGGGCAATGGAAAAACGGCGGTGCGCGGCGGCTTTGGGTTGTATAACGGACTGCTGGACACGCTGAACTACCGCCTGGACCAGACAGCGCCGTACAACACGGCGGAGTCGCTGAAGAACGTTGCGGTGAGCTCGTTGCACTTTACGCCGGGCGAGGCGCCGCCGCCGGGCACACTGGTTTCGCCCAGCAACGTGCAGCCGGACATCCACACGCCGGCAGTGCTGAACTGGAGCCTGCGCGTGGAGCAGCAGCTTGCGCCGAATACGTCACTGACCGTGGGCTTTGTGGGGTCGCACAGCTATCACCAGATTTTGTCGGAGAACATGAACGAGCCGATTCCGGCATACACCGACGACGGGCAGGCGTACTACCCCTCGACGGTGCTGGCAAATCCAGCACTGGCGAACACGACCTCATGGGTTTCGCAGGGCGTGGGCCTGTACAACTCGCTGCTGGTGGATGCACGGCGCTCGTTTACGGGCGGCTTGCAGTTCCGCGGAACTTACACGTGGTCGAAGGCGCTGGACAACGGCTCGGCATGGAATACCAGCGTGAGCAGCAACACGCCGGCGTTTGTGTCGTTCCCGCAGCGGCCCAAGTGGGATTGGGGCCCGGCGGCCACCGATGTGCGCAACGTGGCAACCATCAACGCCAGCTACGAGCTGCCGTTTGGGCCGCAGAAACACTGGCTGAAGAACGCCGGCGCGGTGACGCGGCTGGTGGCGGCCGGCTGGACCACGAGTGCGATTGTGAACCTGCAGTCGGGCTTCCCGTTTACGCCGCAGCTGGGCTATAACCCGACGGGCAACGGCGACACGCGCAACCCGATCCGCCCGAGCTGGGCTCCGGGGTACAACGGCAAGCTGTACCCGCGCACCGCGACGCAGTGGTTCGATCCTTCCGCGTTCATTCTGCCGTACGTGACGGTGGACGGCACGCAATACGGAACTTTCGGCAATGTGAGCCGCGACTCGCTGCAGGGACCGGGGCTGAAGGAGCTGGATCTCTCGGCGACGAAGAATGCACATCTGACCGAGCGCGTGGGCTTCGAGTTCCGGGCGGAGTTTTTCAATCTGCTGAACCACACCAACTACGCCACGCCGAATCCTGTGGTGTACACGTCGGCCACCTCGGGCATTTCTCCCACGGCGGGCGTGATTACGGCGACGGCGACAACTTCGCGGCAAATTCAGTTTGGAGCGAAGATCAAGTTCTGAGCTGAATGCAGCGAATGAGGTGCACAATGCCCGGATTCGAAAACGAATTCGGGCATTGTTGTCCAGGGAATCGGTCACAAATTCGCCGCGTATTTAGTGCATATTCCCGAAATGTTCACGAATGCGCGGTCATCTGCACCAGTCTTGGTGAAATCCACAGATTTACCTGAAATTTGCACTTGCTTCCACAGATTTAACCGGCCTACAGTCCTCAATCAAGTGATGGCCCTGCAGGAAGTCGGACGGCAATGCGGGGCAGGCAACGGACGCAGGAATGAAATTGAAAAGGCAGTTGGCCGCTGGCAACGGCGGCGGACAGCCGGACCAAGATTAGGAAAGCGTCGCGTACCAGGAACGCATTGCGGGACCTGATGGAACGCGAAGATTCATCCACGGCGCAAGCCGCGGATGCAAAGTTCGCAGCCAGCATGGGACTCATGACGGACCCAGCCGCAGGCGCGGAATCGAGGCAACTCGAGGAAGCGAAGGCGGCCAGCCGTGAGGCAGAGATTCGGGGCGACCCGAAGATCAGCTTACGGCAGCGCTGAACGGGCGCAGGCGCGGGGCAACCCGCGAAGGCGAAAACGGCAGCGCCGCAGGTGGAGAGGAAGAGCCGGGGCAACCCGGAAGTTCGCTCCGCAGGCGAGACCGGAGGAAGGATGAACCGGGGAGACCCGGGGACTCGCCACTGGCACACCGGAGGGTGGAAGGCGAGGGGCAACCCAAACCGAACGCCAGCCGGGCCGGAAGATGCGCACGCGGGGCAACCTGCTGCGTGTCGAGAGGCGTAGCCGGAGAGCCGGCGGCGGGGCAACCCACGGCAGGGTGATACGGAGACGCCGAAGGAAACCAACGGCGGGGCAACCCGCGGGCGGAATCGCCGGCAAGCCGGAGACGCTGGAACAGGGGCAACCCTGGACCGCGTCAGATGCGGCGACGATGCAGGAACGGGGCAACCTGAACCTGTTGAGGGCGACGCGGAAGTTCGCAGCACGGGGCAACCCGGGCAACGCGAGCCGGCACAGCCAAAGGACCGACGCGGCGGGGCAACTCGCAACCCGGTTGCCTGAGGAGCCAATAGGACGCGCAGGAGGGGAAACCTGAAAGCGCACACCGGGTTCCGAGGGAAGGCAGAGGCAAAGGGGCAACCCGGAGCCCAGGCCAGAGGCTGAAGGGGCCGATCAATGATTCGGTGCACTGCACAGACATCCGGAGAACGCCAGAGACCGCAAGGTTTCTGGCGTTTTCGTTTGTGCGAGCTTTTTTCGCGATGTGCGGAGAGCGCGGCTAGACCGCTTTGAGCTTGTGCACGCCTTCGGCGAACTCCTGTGGCGATTTGAAGAGGTGGTTGAAGCCGACAAGGAGCGCCAGTGCGGTACCGTGCACAAAGGCGGTAACCAGCAGCGCCATGAATCCCCCAACGACGCCGAAGACGTGGAGCAGGCCCAGGCAGAGGTGCTGCACCAGGTAAACGCAGCAGGAGATGGCCAGCGGAGAAAGCATCAGGCAGCACCATGCGGGCAACAGCTGGTCGCTGCGGACAAAATGGACCAACAGCACGATCCAGAAGACAGTGCAGGCCAGGAACATGGCGATGGCCCAGTAGCCGGAGTGCGCGATCTGGATGGACATGTCGCGGATGGCGAGGGGCGTTCCGCTAATGGTGTGCCAGGTGGGAATCATGATGGGGCCGATGCGGTAGATGAGGCGCGGGTGCTCGGAAGCAACCGGCATATTCATCACCAGCCTGCCAATATGAACCTGCTCAAAGCGCTGCTCGATAGCGGAGCAGGCAACGAAGAAGGTGCACTTGTTATCGCGCAGTGAACTCTCGAATACGCCGCCAAGGCGCATCGGGTCCACACTGCTGAGCTGACGGAGCTGATTGTCGATGCCGCTTTTGAAGCCGGCCGCAAAACTGCTCTGCGGCTGCTCCGGCAGCTCGTGCACGGTGTGAACGACTTCCTTGACGGTGTAGACGAATGTGAGAACGGCCATCGCGATGGTCGCGAGAGGGCGAATCCGGCGCCACAGGGAGCGGCGCCGAACAGGCTTGATGGGCGAGGCTTCGGCCGGTTGAGGCGGCTGGGGCTCGTCGGGCATGCGACGATTATGCGGCGAGGCCCGCGGCCGGTCAACGAAATTAGTGCATGGCCGCGCCGCCGCCCGCAGCCTCGCCGGGCTTGTTCTTGTTCAGCATGAACGACAGGAGAATGAGCACGACGCAAAGCCAGGAAAGCTCCATGAATACATCCTGGAAGCCCTGGGTGAGCGCCTGCAGGTTGAGCTGGTTATAGAGGACGCCAAGCGCCATGCCATCTGCATTGCCGCTGCCCACCTTGCTGGTGAAGTAGCCGGTGAGCGCCTTGAGGTGCTCCTGGAAGGCGATGGAGCCGGGCTGCATGTTGGCCTGCAAGTGCTGCTCATGCCACATGGTGCGGCTGGTTAACTGTGCGTTGGTGATGGCGATCATGATGCTGCCGCCCAGATTACGCACGAAGTTGATGAGGCCGGCGACCTGGTTGCTCTCTTCCTTGGGCATACCCACATACGCCGCGTTGGTAATGGAGATAAAACAGAACGGCAGTGGAAGCATTTGCACCACGCGCAACCACGAGGCCTGGCCAAAGGTCATGTCCATGTTGGTTTGCGCCGCGGTGTAGCGGAAAGTGAGCGTGAACATGGTGAAGCCGATGACCACCAGCGTGCGTGCGGAGACTTTGCCGGTGGCAAAGCCCGCCAATGGCATCACAATCACCAGCGCAAAACCGCCTGCGGTGAGCGCCAGGCCTGCCTCAGTGGCGTTGTAGCCCAGCAACTGCTGCGTGAATTGCGGCTGCAAGACGGTACTGGCGTTCAGCACGCCGCCCACCAGCATCATCAGGAAACAACATATTGCGAAGTTCCTAAATCGGAAGAGTTTTAGATTGATGAGCGGGTTCTTGTGCCGCCACTCCCAGACAAACAGGCCGATAATGCCGCCGACAAAAAGCACGGCGAAGAAACGGATGAAGCCGGAGGCGAACCAATCATTCTCCTCGCCCTTGTCGAGCATGATCTGCATGCCACCCATGGAGATGGTGAGGAATGCCAGGCCGAGGTAATCCATATTGCGCAGCTTGGAGCGGTCAGCCTTGATCCACGGTGGATCCTCGACGAGACGGTTGAGCAGAATGAAGGCCACGATGCCCACCGGGATATTGATAAAGAAGATCCAGCGCCAGGAGTAGTTGTCGGTAATCCAGCCGCCGAGCGTGGGGCCAATGGACGGGGCGAGCACTGCGACCAGGCCGTAGAGCGCGAAGGCCTGGCCGCGCTTTTGCGGCTCGAAGCTATCGGCCATGATGGCCTGGGCCATTGGCTGCATGCCACCGCCGCCGGCACCCTGGATGACACGAAAGAGAATCAGCATGGGCAGCGAGAGCGCCGCACCACACAAAAAGCTGGAAATGGTGAAGATGACAATGCAAAGGGCGAAGAAGTTGCGCCGGCCCATGAGACTGGAGGCCCAGCCGCCCAGGGGAAGAACAATGGCGTTGGCCACCAGATAGCTGGTGAGCACCCAGGTCGCCTGGTCGCCGCTGGCGCCGAGACTGCCGGCAATGTGCCGCAGCGCGACGTTGGCGATGGAGGTATCGAGCACCTCCATAAACGCGGCCAGCGCCACGGTGGCGGCGATCAGCCAGGGATTGGCGCGCGGCTTCCAGTTGCCATGCAGATCCACACCAGAATTTGCCACACTTTTAGGCGCAGAGACGGATTGTGGGTGCGAGTCGGGCAACGACACGGCTCCTTAAGCTCTTATAAAAATTTCAGTTCGTGGAACTTGCCACAGATGCCGTGTGTGGGGAGGCACCGCAGTCCGGTTCCGTCAGGTACAGAAAATGAGTACTGCTGATAGATGCCCGTGGAGGGCTTCTGGGTTCAGCGATTCTGCCGGCAAAATCGGCCGCGCCTCGAAAGCGTCTTTTACGAGGCTATCACCGGTTGCTGGCGCGGTGTTGCGGATGGCACGACGCCATTGGCGACCAGCACACCGCGGTCAGTGCCCACCAATAACGAGCGCATCAGTTCGTACACTTTATCCTCACCGGGCTGAAAATATTCGCCGTGAATATTGATGCCGCCGACGTTCGGGTCGAGCAGCGTGGAGCAGTCCACGTCCCAGACGTTATCGGGCAGCGGCAGAGTACGGTCGAGGCCGGAGCGGCCCAGCCGGCGCTTGCCGAAATGCTTGAGCCCGGCCGAGGAGCCAAGCACGTTATCGCGACCGGTGTAGAGCGCGGTGATGCGATAGCAAAGGTTGGCAATGCCTTCGCCATCGCCATGCGAGACGGTTTCGCCGGCGCCGAAGAGATCGTTGTCCACGTCGGCGGCAATCATGAGCACCTCGTGCAGCAGGCTGACCAGCAGCGGACGATTCTTGCGCGTCCAGGCGGAGTTCATGGCATTTTGCAAGGCAAAATTTCCCATGCTGTGCGCGATGACGGAGGTCTTTGCCTTGCAGGCATTGTCGGGATTCTTCTGCGCTGCCTGCTGCTTGACCATCATCCAGTCGTAGAGGTCGGAGAGAACGTCGGCCAGATCGTCGGCGGTTTGGCGCGCCTCTTCCCTGTCGGGCAAATAGCCCCACAGCTCGCCCTTTGATGGCCAGTCGAAGGAGATCAACTCGCCGAGCGAATCGGCGGACTCATCGTTGAAAAGCTTTGAAGCGACGCTGCCGTAGGTGCCCATGGCAGAGGTCCAACTGTTGTTGTAGCCGTGGATGAAGAGGCAGACGTGCTTCTGGTCCTCGGGCTCTACCGTGACGGGATGCGGGAATTTGTCGGCGGCGCCGCGCAGAGCGTCGCGAAATTCCTTGGCCTGGACTTTGTTCCACGAGGAGAGCTGATCGAGCGGCAGTCCGGGCTGCTTGAGCATCCAGTAGGTGAGCTTTGCCTGCTTGGCGCCGAAGCCGTCGGCCTCAACGTTGCGGTTGGTGATGAGCCAGCGCATGGGGAACCCTCCGGCTACAACTGATAGCACGGAAACGGCAAAATTTCGGCAGAAAATTGTGCGGTGAGGCGAGTTGGAGTTAGTGCCGAGTTACGCGGCGGCCGGTTTGGGCGCGCGCCAGGCGGCCATGGCGATGGCAAAGGCAATGAGCTGCATGCAGATGATGAAAGCCACGCAGGCCGGCCACTTCCCCATGGCCCAGAAGAGGCCGGGCACGACGCCGGCGGCGGTTCCGCCGAGGTAGTAGCAGGTGAGATACATTCCGGCGGCGGTGACGCGGGAATTGGGCGGCGAGGCGACGCGCAGATAGCTTTGCGAGGCGGTCTGGGCAATGAAGGTTCCGGAGGAGACCAGGGTGAGACCGGCGATGACCACGAACAGTTGATGGGAGAGCGTGAGCAGAACGCCGGCCATGCCGCAGAGGAGGGCTCCGCCGATGCCGGCGCGGAGGCCGACGCGGGTAATGAGGAAGCCCGCGGCGGGCGTGACCACCAGGCCGATGAGATAGACGAAGAACAGATAGCTGAGCGCGGCGGTGGAGAGATTGAAGGGCGCGCCGCTGAGGTGGAAGGTGATCCAGGTGAAGACACCAACCAGCGAGAAGAGCACGTTGAAGCCGACGGCGAAAGTGGCGATGAGCGGCCGATGCGTGACCAGCTGACGGACCTGCGCGGTCACGGTGGCGAGCGTGAGGTGATCTGCGGCGGGAGCGCGGCGGCGGCCATGCGGCAGCCACAGGGCAACGGCTCCTGCGCCGGCCAGGGCGAAGGCGCCAATGGTGAGGAAGCTGACGCGCCAGTTGTAGTACTCGGCCAGCAGACCGGCGGTGACACGGCCGATGAAGCCGCCGAGCGCAGTGCCGCTGACGTAGAAGCTCATGATGAGGGCAACCTGCTCGGCCGGCCATTCCTCGCCAATGTAGGTGACCACGACGGCGATGACTCCGGGAATGGCGACACCCTGCACGGCGCGCCAGAAGATAAGTTGCCAGAGCGATGTGGCGGTGGCGGCCAGCAGAGTAGGCAAGGCCACGCCCAGCAGCGAGCCGACAATGACGCGCTTGCGCGGCAGCCGCTCTGCCAGTGCGCCGAAGACAGGCGCGGCAACGGCGACGCCAAGCGTGGCGGCGGAGACCGTCAAGCCGACAGCAGCCTTGGAGGCGTGGAAGATTTGTGTGAACAGCGGCAGCAAGGGCTGCGTGCAGTAAAGCTCAAGGAAGGCGCAGACGCCGCAGAGTGTGACCGCCGCGGCCACACGACGGCGCGGCGCGACGCGCACCTGGGAAACCGATGTTGTGGATGAGTTCAAGAATCAGGATACCGGAAGCGCGGCGCGGGCGCGCGCAGGGATGAGACGGCGGAAGGCGCACGCTTTAGTTGCAAGAGGATGTACACACCAGCGCGCGATGAAAATGAGACCGCTCCCTGTCAACAGATCCGGCGGCGCGGGACGGCTTGCAGAGGTGCGGGCGGCAGGCTGGTGGCGCTTGCGGCGCCGAGCAGATGATGCGAACCCAACAGAGCGCCGACATTGGCAGCTCTGGAGACTTCGATGGCAGCGCAGGCCATTCTGCCTAGCTCCACGACGGTGGTGAACAGCACCAGCAGAACGGGCATGACCACCGTCAGTTCAACCAGACTGTGGCCACGTTCATTCCAGAATTGCCGGAGGAGCCTAACATAATCGACATTCCACAGCGCTTTTGCTTTCGCCATTGTTCCGTGCGCATGCCGCCGCGTACGGACACGGCGCCGCATCTTGCTTAGAACGGAGCTCGACGTGAGTGTGCTGGCACTTTGCAGATTGCGGTGCTTCATGGCCTTGTCCCAACTCAGCGCCCTGCATTGCAAGGACTCAACGCTAGCAACAAATTGCGTGAAATTCGGCTGCGCGCAGCACATTAAGGCGACAGCTTGTGTACAACTGTGAGGCCAAAACGCGTGGAACGAAACTGACCCAAAGTCGCAGTTTGGCGCCCCAAACGAGCAATGCAGCAATTGCCGCTAAGGTGCCGCATGGCACCACGAAGTGTGCACAAATAACACTTTTTGGGGATTCGAGCGGTAACAGTATAAGTATGTGTGAGATAGGGGCAGAAGCGGTGGACAGCCATTTGTTTGAGCGCCCAGCCGTGAGCTTTCTACCCTCGCCGGGGGGGGGAGGGGGGGGGGCTATTCTTCGCCTTTTGTTCGTCGAGTGGCAGCCGATGCGGGGCTGAAGAACACTACTCACTGATTGTGCGCCGGGTGGGGGAAATAATCTGCAAGTGCTGGCCGGAAAAGTTAATGCGGACGGAGATTGGCATTGCCCGGTTTCGATGATGGAGATGAGGGCGAAGTTGATGCTTGGACTCAGTCGTGCAGCACGACGCTGACCAGCGAACTGTTCACGTTCATGCCATCGGCGTTGTAGTCAATGAAGCCGAGCTCGCGGAATCGATTGAGGAAGAAGCTGACGCGCGAGCGGGTGGTGCCAATCATCTCGGCAAGAGCCTCCTGGCTGATTTTGGCGATGACGGGGATGGGTTTGGACTCCTTGCCGAAGTTGGCCATGAGCAGCAACAGGCGCGCGAGGCGTTTTTCGCTGGAGTTGAACAGGTGATCGATGAGATCGGACTCCATGCGGATATTGCGGGAGAGCATGTGGGTGAGGAATTGCTCGGCGAAGACCGGCTCGCGCAGCAGCAGCCCAACCATGGCCTGTTTCTCGATGCGGATGATGCTGCCGGGCTGCAGGGTGCTGGCAGTGGCCATGCGAAGCGGCTGGCCGGCGAGGCAGCCCTCGCCAAAAAAGCTCGTCTCGACCAGATGAGCGATGACGGCTTCCTTGCCGCTCTTTGAGACCACGGTGAGCTTGACCTTGCCGCCCTCGATGTAAAAGACCGCGTTGGCGGCATCCCCTTGGGAGAAGATCGTTTCGCCTGCAGCATACACACGGCGGGTTTTGCCCAGGGTGAGCTTTGCGAGCAGATAGTCGGGAGCAATGACAGCCACGTGCTCCGCGGCAACGATGGCCCGGTTGGGGCCAGCATTGCGCTTCTTACTTTTTGGAAGGGATGCGCGCGAAGCTGCAGGGATGGTCTCTAAAGGTTCCGCGTGTCCAGGTGGCTTGGTATCGATGTTGGACCTCGTTCCCACCTCAGCCGGTGGAAAAACATAGGTGTGATAACTATACGCTTCGCGGGCGAACGCGAGGCTTCATGCGGCTTAGCCGCACAGAGCCGGCGGCCGTGTGGCGTGTTGGGGATGGATGAGCTTGATTGCTCAGACAGGAGAACCGGGAAGGAATAATGTCGAACTTGTCTACAGCATTGCGAATATGAGTTTGAAGAAGCGCCCCGTGCGGAGACAGAAAACAGGTGTTATTGGTGAAGAAATTTATGATGTGCATTGCATTACTCGGTCTGGTTTCCCCAGCCTGGGCGAGGTCGGATCGTGAAGCAACGAACGACCGGTTGGATCATGCGGGCCGAGTGATGTCGGAAATCATGGCCGCACCGGATAGCGGCATCCCCGAAGAGGTTTTGGAGCACGCCCAGTGCATTGCTGTGGTTCCGCACATGCTGAAGGGCGGATTTGTGTTTGGCGCGGAGAACGGCCGAGGCGTAGCCACATGCCGCACTGCCCAGGGCTGGAGCGCACCAGCGTTCTTTGCCATCACTGGCGGAAGCTGGGGACTGCAGATCGGCGTGGAAGGCGTTGACCTGGTGATGATCATCCAGAACAAGCGCGGGATGCAGCAGTTGATTTCGAGCGGATTTCAGCTGGGCGGCGACGCCTCAGCGGCAGCAGGGCCGGTTGGCCGTCATGCCTCTGCCGACACCAACTGGAAGCTGGAAACGGAAGTGCTGACCTACTCGCGAGCGCGCGGCGCCTTTGCAGGCCTTACGCTGTCTGGCGCTTCGATTCGCCGCGACGACGACTCGATGAAGGCCATCTATGGCCGCCACGTCTCGACGCGTTCAGTGCTTACGGGCAAGGTGGCGGCAACACCCGCGGCCAGTGAGTTCCTTAACTCGATCCGCGGCGCCAAGGCACAGTCCGTTGCCGGGGCGAGCCGCTAAACAACTGGCGTTGAACCCAGGTTATCCGCAGTGAAAAAGGAAATGATCATGCTTTGGACAGTGTTCGTCGTCATTCTCGTGCTATGGCTCCTGGGCTTCAGCTTCCATCTGGGCGGGGGATTGATCCACTTGCTGCTGGTGATTGCACTGGTGGTTCTTATCTTCAACCTGGTAACGGGGCGGCGAAGACTTTAAGGCCGCGCGATGGCGCCGCATATTTGATTGCAGAGCGACTGCCCACCCCAAAAAGTCACCGCGCTGTTTGTCGCGAAGCACCAAACAGCGCTCACCACACTGAAGTTGAAACTGAGGCAACACCGATGAAAAAGATTGGAATTGTAACCACTACAGTGCTTTCTGTGGCTCTGCTTGCAATGGCTCCGCTGAGTTTTGCGCAACAGGATGACAAGCACGGCAAGCCGGAAAAACAGGACCGGCATGCGCAGGCGCCGCCGAAACAACAGAGCCAGCGCCCACAGCGCCCAAATGAGAGAGCCCAGCCCACGCGGGACAACCACGCGCAGGGGCAGCAGGCCCAGCCGCATCCGCAGCGGGGCGACTTCCAGGGACAGCGCGCGCGCAACTTTGACAGGGAGCACCAGACCTGGACACAACGTGGCGGCTATAACGGATACCGTATTCCTGATAGCCGATTCCACAGTCACTTCGGCAGGGATCATAGCTTCCGCCTGTCGAGCATGCCTTACATGGGAGACGGCGGACGCCTGCGCTTTCAGTACGGCGGCTATTGGATGATGATGATGGATCCGTACCCCGAGTACTGGGGAACAAGCTGGTACCAGAGCGACACCATGTATGTGGACTTTAACGATGGCGGCTACTACCTGTACGACCGCAGATATCCGGGCCGGCCGGGCGTTGCTTTAAGCATTTCGTTCTAAGGAGTTCCCTCCCCCAGCCGGTGAAGAGCCGGCGTTTTGCGGCCGCGCATCAGGCAACTGATGCGCGGCCGCTTTGCGTTGGGGCGGGCTGAGCTGAAGCCATGCGCTTTCAAAACTGCATCTCGAACATGTGCTCTCCCAGGTGCCCAAAGGCGAGGCACCTGGGGCAACCATAGTGGTGGTGAGGGCGCGTTTTGAAAAGCAAATGCAGGTCCCTCGGCTTCCTCCCCCGCACGCTCGCTGCGCGACGTGCGTGTCCGGTCGCCCGGGATGACATCGGGGCTGGGGTATGAGTGTGCTTTCCCACCCTTCGCTACGCGAAGGATGGGGCATCCATATCTGTGTAATGCGGGCGATTGCTAGGAGGTGACCAGCACGGGTTTGGCTAGCATTTGCTTGATGCCTCTCAGGGCCTGGCGGGTGCGTTCTTCGTTTTCTATGAGGCTGAATCTTACGTGGCCGTCGCCGTAGTCGCCAAAGCCTATGCCGGGGGAGACTGCCACTTTGGCTTCAGTGAGCAGGAGCTTGCTGAACTCGAGCGAGCCGAGGTGGCGGTATGCCTCTGGGATCTGCGCCCAGACGAACATGGTGGCCTTGGGCATGGGGACATGCCAGCCGGCCTTGTTGATTCCTTCGACCAATACATTGCGGCGGAGGCGGTAGTTCTCGCAGATCTCGGCGACGCAGTCCTGGGGGCCTTCGAGGGCCAGAATGCTGGCGACCTGAATGGGCGTGAAGGTGCCGTAGTCGAAGTAAGACTTGAGGCGGGCCAGGGCAGAGACGAGGACGGGATTGCCGACCATGAAGCCGACGCGCCAGCCGGGCATGTTGTAGCTCTTGGAGAGGGTGAAGAACTCGACCGCGACTTCTTTTGCGCCGGGGACTTCAAGGACCGACGGGGGCTTGTAGCCGTCGAAGGCGATGTCGGCATAGGCGAGGTCGTGGATGAGGTAGAAGCCGTACTGGCGTGCGAGCTCGACCAGGCGCGCCAGGAAGGGCAGGTCGACGCACTGGGTGGTGGGGTTGGAGGGGAAGTTGCAGATGAGCGCCTTGGGGCGCGGAGTCATGCGCGGGATGAGCTCTTCGAGCTGGGCGAGGAAATCGTCCTGATTATGGATGGGGACGGAGACGACGTGCGCGCCGGCGATGACCGGGCCGTAGATGTGGATGGGGTAGCTGGGATTGGGGACCAGCACGGTGTCGCGCGAGTCGAGGATGGCGAGGCAGAGGTGGGCGATGCCCTCCTTGGAGCCGATGGTGACGATGGCCTCGGAGTCGGGGTCGAGTTCGACGGCGTAACGGGTTTTGTACCAGTTGCAGACGGCCTTGCGCAGACGCGGAATGCCCTTGGAGACCGAGTAGCGATGGGTGACGGGCTTTTGCGCGGCCTCGATCATCTTGTCGACGATGTGCTTGGGCGTGGCGCCGTCGGGGTTGCCCATGCCGAAGTCGATAATGTCTTCTCCGCGGCGACGGGCGGCGGACTTCATTTCGCCGGTGATGTTGAAGACGTAGGCGGGCAGGCGCTGAATGCGAGAGAACTCTTCCATGGCGACTCCAGTGTAGCGCCCGCGCGGGTTGCGCTGGCGCTCAGGGACTAAGGGGCAAGGGACTGAAGGACTAAAAGGGGTAAACCCTTCGGCACTGGTTTGGATTGGGATGAGGTGAGGCGGTATCTAGGCGGCCGGGGCCGCCGCTGCGCGAGCCGCCGCCGCGCGGAGAGCGCTGGCGTTGAGGGCGGCGATGGATGCGGAGCGGTGCATGGGGAAAGTATACGCGAGCGAACTGCTAGCTGGTTTGTTGGTAGGCGGTGATTGGCTTATTGCTGCTTGGCGGCGCGGCGCGCTTCGGTCTGGCTGGAAATTGAGCAATTTTGAACGGTGTGGCGCTGTGGGCGGTGGGAGAATGGAGGCAGGACCAGCCGGCCACAGTTGAGCGCGATTGTGGAATGGACGCGAGAACGATGGCACGTTCCTTTCCGCGATGCGCTTGCGCAGCCCTCTCTTCCAGGGAGTCCGCAGCGATGAATGCGCTTCTTGTCTATCCGCAATTTCCTGACACGTATTGGAGTTTCAAGCATGCGCTGAAGTTTCTGGGCAAGCGCGCGGCGCAGCCTCCGCTGGGGCTGATGACGGTGGCGGCGCTGCTGCCGGCGCACTGGCAGAAGAAGCTGGTGGACACGAATGTGGAGCGGCTGCGGGACAGCGACCTGAAGTGGGCCGACGTGGTGCTGCTGAGCGGGATGCAGATTCAGCAGGAGGCGATGGCGGCGATTGTGGAGCGATGCCGCGCGCTGGGCGTGCGCACGATGGTGGGCGGTCCGATTACCAGCAGCGTTCCGGCGGTCGAGCTGCACGTGGATCACGTGGTGATTGGCGAGGCCGAAGAGTTGATGGCCGAGGTGGCACGCGCGCTGGAAGCGGGCACGGCAAAAGCTGTGTACAAGGCGGCGGAGCGGCCGCGGATGGAGAGCAGTCCCCTGCCCGATTTAAGCCTGATCAAGATGAATCGCTACTCGACGATGACGGTGCAGTACTCGCGCGGGTGCCCGTTCAACTGCGAGTTCTGCGACATTATCGAAATTTACGGGCGGCGGCCGCGGACCAAAACCGTGGCGCAGGTGCTGGCGGAGCTGGACCAGTTGAAGCGCGCGGGCTGGCGCGACTCCGTGTTTATTGTGGACGACAACTTTATTGGCAACAAGGTGCGAGCCAAGGTTCTGCTGGCAGAGCTGGCGGAGTGGCGCGCGCGGAACGATGGCGGATTTCCGCTGATTACAGAAGCCTCACTGAATTTGGCTGACGATGCCGAGCTGATGCAGCTGATGAAGGACGCGGGCTTCAAGTCGGTCTTCCTGGGCATTGAGACGCCGGATGAGCAGGGCCTGGTGGCGAGCAACAAGCTGCAGAACACGCGGCGCAGTCTGCTGGAGAGCGTGGCGCGCATCCAGAGCTACGGGATGCAGGTGATGGGCGGCTTCATTCTGGGCTTCGACACGGACGGCGACGATATTTTCGACCGCATGGTGGAGTTCATTACGGAGAGCGGAATTCCCATTGCGATGGTGGGGCTGCTGCAGGCGATGCCGGGGACGCAACTGTTCCGGCGGCTGCGCAGCGAAGGGCGCATTGTGCACAACGATGCGGGCGACAACACCTCTGTAAGCCTGAACTTTTTGCCGCATATGGATGCGGCGCGGCTGGTGGAAGGCTACCGCTCCGTGCTGAAGCGGATTTATGCCAGCGGCGCGTACTACGAGCGGGTGAAGCTGTATTTGAACAGGACGCATCCCAAGCCGGAAAAGCGGACGCGCATTGAGCACGAGGAGCGGCTGATGACGCGCGCGAACATGCGTGCGCTGGTGATGTCGATAGTGCGGCAGGGCGTGTTTGGGCGGGCGCAGTGGAGCTACTGGAAGTTTGTGGCGACCGCGGCGACGCGCTACCGGCACTGTTTTGGCGCGGCGATGACGCTGGCAGTGATGGGGTATCACTTCCAGGTGATGACGCGGCGGCTGGCAAAGCAGCGGAATGTGGTGCTGCCGGGGGCGGTGGTTAGTGAGCAGTAGACAGTGAGCAGTGGACAGTGAACCCACCCTTCGCGCAGAGAACGCGCGAAGGATGGGGCATCCATTTTCGTGTAGGAGCTGCGACGCGCGCGGCGAACGCAATTAATTGCCGGTGGTGAGGACGACGCGGAAGCGGGCGTGGCCGCTCATCATGCGGTTGTAGGCTTCTTCGGCCTGCTCCAGCGGGTAGACCTCGTTCATGGGGCGAATGCCGGTGAGGACGCTGAAGTTGAGCGTGTCTTCGGAGTCCATGCCGGTGCCGGAGGGCCAGCCGGCCACGGTGCGGCGGCCGAGCAGCAGCGGGAACGCGTTGATGACGATGGGGCCGTCGGGCGCGCCGACGACGATGAATTTGCCGGTGGGGGCGAGTCCATCGAGGACC
>DASVLI010000192.1:0-29057 GCA_036384955.1 Occallatibacter sp. | reverse complement strand
TCGGTGGCGACGGTTAGCGGCATTGCGTTTGCGGCGACATTCTTTGTCATCTTCACCATCTCTGAACGCCAGAACCTGAAGCGGCATGCGCTGACCGCGCGGCAGATGCGCGATCACTTCCAGTTGGAGCACCAGGACACGATTGATCGTGAGTCGGTGGCAGTGCGCCCTGGCGGCGTAATGGTGACCATGCGCGACGCGGCCAATCCGCAGGCGCTGAAGTGGGTGCTGGCGCGCACTCGAACCGAAGACCGCGACGTGATTGTGATGAGCGTGCGCATCATGGGCGCGGGCGGACCGGAGTATCTGTCCGCCGAAGAGCAGAGTTTTAGCGAGCACGAGCAGATGCTGTTTACCAAGGCCGTTTCCATTGCGGAGAGCTTTGGCAAAAAGGTTTCCCTGCTGGTAGTGCCGGCCGGCGACATCTTCTCCGCGCTGGTGCAGAGCGCTAACTCGCTGGAAGTGGAGTCGGTGGTCTCCGGCATTTCAAGCTCGCTCACCGCGCAGGAGCAGGCCTTCCACCTGGGCCAGGCATGGGAAGCATTGCCCGAGCCCAAGCGCCAGTTCAACTTCTACGTGGTGGATGACAGCGGCGACACCAAGGTGTTCTACATTGGCCCGCATGCGCCGGCGCTTAGCCCCGACGACACACAGCTGGTGCACCGCCTGTGGCTGAACATGCGCCGCGACCCCATCATGCAGGATCTGCACCATAGCGACATCATCACCTACGCGCTGACGCGGCTTGCCGGACAGTACGCGCGCGAGAAGGCCGAGATTCTGCGCGAGCTGAAGAATTACCGCGCGGCCGAATCGGCATCGATGCGCTTTGGTGCGCCTGAGCCTCCGGCGCTGCCGGCGAGCGCACCTGGCAAGGACACCACTCCCGGGGCGCCACGCCCCGGCGGCGAAGCCTGATAGGGCGCTGCGCAATCCAAACGCGCAACTCTTGCGCGTGTTTTCTCCTCATCTCTTAGGTATAGATACGAAGGTATAGATGGCCGCGCACTTGCGCGCGTGGTCACATATGCGGATGCAAGGGCACGTTACAGATGGCCTTGGCGTGGGAAAAATAAGGCGATTCGTACATTACCTTTTCCTGCATTTGGACCGAAACCATACGACCATTCGTAATCAGCAGGGTCAGATTGCCCCAATTAAAATCAGTGGACGGCGCGCGGTGAACAGTGGAGCAGGCCTACGAGGTTATCTCCACTCGTACCTATCAGTAATCTTTACTGTTCTTGCACACGTCTAATCAAGTAGCAACAGAGCGCATTTTTTGTTTGTCATAACACGGAATGCGTCGGTATGTTGTATCTAACAGGTAAGTGGTTACCCACGGTAGGCAGTACATGGTTCCACCACGGGAGAAAGAGCCACTTATCGCATTTCAAGGAGGACAACCGTGGGAGTTTCCGAGATTCTGGCTCAAATTGATCGTGAAATCGCTCAACTGCAGCAGGCACGCGCGTTGCTGAGTGGTTCGGCGGGCAAGTCAGCGAAGGGATCTTCCGCCGCGTCGGTCGTAAAGGCCGGCAAACGGAAGAAGAAGAGGAACCTGACGCCGGAAGGCCGCAAGCGCATTGCAGAGGCCGTAAAAAGGCGCTGGGCCGAACAGAAGAAGGCAGCCGCAGGCAAGTAGGTTCTCTGAACCAGAAGAAAGGCCAACCCTAGGGTTGGCCTTTCTTCTTTGCCCGGAGCCACGAGCTAGAGCGATTCCCCAGGCTGAAGGTTTGCAACCGTAACGTTGTTGCCGACCAGTGCAGCGAGTTGCGCGGGCGTGCCTTTCAACGGCGGGAAAGTGCCCCAATGCAGCGGTAAAACGATTTTGGGGGCGATATAAGTAGTGGCAAGCGCGGCCTCAAGCGGGCCCATGGTGAAGTGACCGCCGATGGGCAGCATGGCTATCTCGGGATGATATAAGTCGGCAATCAGCCGCATATCTCCGAATACGGCTGTATCTCCGGCGTGATAGAGAACGGGCCCATCGTTGATTGCGATGACATAGCCGGCGGCGACGCCCACATAGTGCGTTCCAGCCTCGTCCTGCGCGGCGGCGGAGTGCTTGGCCTCGACCATGGTGACCGCGCAATCGGCTAACTCAAGCGTGCCCCCCAGGTTGAATCCGATAGTCTGCGCGACGCCCTTGCCCTGCATGTACGCTGCGAGTTCATAGATGGCGCACACGCTGGAATGGTGCTTCTCAGCGACCGGAACCGTATCGGAGATGTGGTCGCCGTGGCCGTGCGTGAGCAGGATGTAGTCGATCTTCTCCGGCAGCACGTAGTCCTTGGGATATTTGGGATTGTGCGCCATGAATGGGTCGATGAGCAGGTTGGTGCCTTGCGCGGTGGTGATGAGCACGGTGGAGTGGCCGAGCCAGACGATGCGGGTTCCTTTCAAAATATCCATTGGTCCTCCTGGAGAAATGTAAGGAGCGCGAAAGCGGGACAGACGCCACTCTCAGCGCGTGATGATGACTTCCGAGACGCCGTCCTTGGCCAGAAACTGGCGGAAGCCCGACCAGCCGGAGAAGAGCCGCTCAATGCTGCGATTGGTGAAGGCGCGCTGGATGGGGACATCGGGCAGCAACTGCATCAGCACATCGTCGGTCTCGGTCAGGTGGAAACGCGCGTAGAAATTATCCTCGCTCTGCGCCTTGGTGTGAAAGAAGGCGAGCACCTGCCCGCCGGGATTCATGGCGCCGTGCAGGCGCTCCACGATTGGCGTAACGAAAGGCTCGGGCAAATAATCGAGCGCGGTCCACAGCAGCACGATGTCGAAGGTGCGCTCGCGAAAGTTGAGCGTCTGGTCAAGGAAGCCCTCGATGTTCCAGATGGGATTGCCGTCGGCGTCGGTGCCGGTCTGCCAATTGTCGGAAGTGGCATCATCCATGGGGTCGGCAAGAAAGATGCTGTGTCCCATGCCGGCCAGGAAGTTGATGTTGGTGGGCGAGGTGAAGCCGATATCGATGACGCGCAAACCGGGCTCCAGTTGCAGGCGCTTGCGCAGCGCGGCCCAGCCGCCGCTGTGGCGCGGATAGCGCTGCGATGCGCCCTCCTGGCCTCTGGCGTCGTTCTGTCTATCGAGAAAGCGGTCGAATACGCTCAACTGGGTCCTTCCCGCACGGGGGAACAAGAAGCGGATTAGCTTGCCGAGGCAGTCTTGGCGCCCTGCGTCAGGTCGACTTTGCCAGTGAAGACGGCGTTATCCTCAATGGCCAGGCGCATGGCGTGCACGTCGCCCACCACGGTGCAGCCGGAGCGGAGTTCCACGCGGCCGGAAGCAACAATGTTGCCCTGCAGATTGCCCATCACCAGAACGTCCTTGGCATCGAGATCGGCGGCCACGTTGGCGTTGGGGCCGATGGTGAGCTTGCTCTCCTTCAGGGTCACCGTGCCCTCAAGGCGGCCGTCGATGATCAGGTCCTCGCTGCCGGAGACCTCGCCGCGAATGACGACGGATTTGCCGATTCTTGCCAGTCCATTGTCTAAAGTCATGCCGGAATTCCTCTTCCACTGCCGTTCACAAACAAGCAAAGCGTGCGCACAGGCGGCGCCCGCACGCGCAAAGAATCAGGAAAAATGACCGCGACACCGGCTACGGCTCGCGGGAGCCGTGCAGCCGCATCTGTCCGCACTATACGCAATGCGGCCAATTGACTTCAATCGTGGGACATCCAGAGAGGCAACAATTCTGCGCGACCTGCAGGCCGCGCTGGAGTCTAATAGAGGAAGGCACGGGTGTGACCGCGTGCCGCTGAGCATGAAGAGACGCAGGCCACATTGGATTTTTGCAGCTGCCGTGCTGTTGCTGGGGGCGCTGGGTTTCGCTGTGCCGCAGAGTGCCGCGGCGCAGCAGTTTACCGACGCGATGGTGAAGCGCGCCCTCTCCCATGAGATGAACAGCGCGCGCGATCCGCAGCACCCCATGCGGTACACGCTGCGCAAGGCCAGCCCGCGACTCACCCAGACCAAGGAAATCTTCGAGACCAGGGACGGCAACGTGGCGCGGCTGGTGCGGCTGAATGACCAGCCGCTGACTGCCGACGATGCCGCCAAAGAAGAGGCGCGGCTGAATGCACTGCTGGCCGAACCGGGCCGCCAGCAGCGGCGCAAGCAGAGCGAGGATGCAGACACGGCGCGCGCCATGAAGGTGCTGCGCGTGCTGCCGCAGGCGTTCCTGTACCAGTTTTCCGGCGTCAGCGAGGGGCCCACGGGCCGTACGGCGCGGTTTGCCTTCAAGCCCAATCCGAAATTCGATCCGCCGGACCTGGAGACGCAGGTTCTGAAGTCGATGACCGGCGAGATATGGATCGACACGCAGCACGAGCGCGTGGTGCGGCTGGAAGGTCACCTGGACGACGATGTGGACTTCGGCTGGGGCATTCTGGGCCGGCTCTACAAGGGCGGCTGGGTTGTGATTGAGCAGGCGGACGTGAATGGCGGGCAGTGGCGCATTACGCGCTTCCAGATGAAGATGCAGGGCCGCGTGGTGTTCAAGAACAAGTCATTCGACACGCTGGAAGAGACCCACAGCTACACGCCGCTGCCGGTGGGGCTGGGCTACGCCAAGGCGATTGAGATGCTGCGCGGCGGGGCTGTGGCCAGCGGGAAGGCGATGTAGGTGGCGCCGGGGCTGAAGCCCCGAGAATCTTCGGAGCGATGACAGTCAGCGGCCTGAAGGCCACTGCTCCCTCCGCGGCGAAGTTGGGAGTGTGCTTTCCCACATCTCCACACCCGGTGGTTGTGGTTCCCACCCTTCCGCAAAGAACGCGGAAGGATGGGGCATCCAATTTCGTGGTTGGTTCTCCCCGGTCTCCAACTGCGACAAAAAAACAACGGCCCCGGATTGCTCCGGGGCCGCGCTGTTTTTGCTGCCAACTGCTCTTACTTCACCTTGAGGAAGACCATGGCGAAGGTGAACAGGGTGAGCGACTCGATGAAGGCCAGGCCGATGATCAGGAAGGTCATCAGCTGACCGCGGGTGCCGGGGTTGCGGGCCAGAGCCTCCGTGGTGGAACCGATAGCCTTGCCCTGGCCGAGGCCGCAGAGACCGGCTGCCAGGCCCATGCCGAGTCCGACGCCGATAGGCGCCATGTCGATGACGCCCGAACCGCTCTGCGCAAAGGCAGGAACGGCGAAGCAAAGCATCGAAAGAGCGGTAAACAGGTACTGAAGCTTCTTCATCATTTCTCCAGCTTCCCTTTGATTGGCCGCCAGTGGGTGGTTGAGGCTCACCGTGCCGGCAATCCCGGAAACAATGCTCCGTTTCCGATGAATGCCTTTGGCCCCCTCACGCTTGCGGCCGTACCGTTGGTCTGGAGCGGAAGCTCTCTCCAGCGGAATCTTTTTTCTCGTCTTGGACGAGCGTAAAACCAAAACTCAATGATCGTGCGCAATCGCCATGGCGATGTAGATGGCGCTGAGCAGCATGAACACGTACGCCTGAATGATGGACACGACGAAGTGCAGCCCTAGAAACGCCGTAGGGGCAAGCACCGGAATCATCGAGAAGCAGATGAGCGTGAGCAGGTCGCTGGCCAGCATGTTGGCGTAAAGACGAATGGTGAGCGACATGACGCGCGCCAGGTGCGAGATGATTTCAACCGGGAACAGCAGCGGCGAAATCCACCACACCGGGCCGGCAAAGTGCTTGAGGTAGCCGATGGGCCCCTGCACGCGGATGCCGTGGAAGTTATAGAACAGGAACGAGAGCAGCGCGATGCCCAGCGGAACCACGGGCACGGCGGTGGGCGTTTCAACGTGCGGAATGAGGCCCAGCAGATTGTTGCCCAGCACGAACAGGAAGATGCAGGTGATGAAAGGCTGGAAGCGCTCGTATCCGTGGCCGATGACCTGGTCGCACTGGCCGCCCACGAACTCGTGCACCATCTCAACCACCTGCTGCATGCCGCCGGGGCTTTCCGCCGAAAGCGACGTGCGCACGATGGCGAAGATGCCAATCAGGCCGAGGGCAACAATCAGTTCCAATTTGAAGGTGCTATTGAAGAAGCCGAGAGAGTTGGCGGTGGCCTCTGCCAAACTGGCCGGTGCAGCGCCGGCCAAAGAACCAAGTACCGATAATTCCAGCATGAAACCGCGCTTCTTTCCTTCCCGAGCGCGCCGCCTGAGGCATGCGAGCCGGGAATCTAAACCCAATTATTCGCGAAGCATGCGAAGTGCTTCCCAGCCCATGGTGGTTACCGCCAGCGCAAGGCCGCACAGTAAAGCCACACCTGAACCCTGGAGAAATTTCAGGCTACCATAAATGACCGCCGCAAACAGTGACAGACGTAGCAGAAAGAACAACACCACCACGCCGGTATTGGCGGCCGCCTTTTGCTTGTCGAGCCGGGCATTGATGACGCGGGCCAGGCGCAGCCACTCCCAGATGGAAACGGCGGAGATGGCGGCGCCTACAACGATCATGCCGGCGTTGCGCCAGCCGGAGCCGATGCCCACGCCGATAGCCAGCAAAGCGCCCAGAATGAGCGTATTGCGCATGGCGCGGTGGAGCATGGCATAGAGAGATTCAGGAGAAACGTCGGCGGCTTGCTCAACTTCTTCGGTCATTGTGCGTCCTCGCCGCCGGTGTCGTTCGAGTCTTTATCGGCAGCCGGTCCGCGTTTGGGATCCTTGACCATATCGAGAGCCATGCGGATGGCCGAACTCATACCGGCAACGCAGCCCAGAACGAAGCCCACCAGCGTCATCCAATTCTGGTGGAAATGCTGGTCGAGCCACATGCCGCCCAGCCAGCCGATGCAGACAGCGCAGGGCAGAACAAAGGCAATCTGAGCGATCTTCTCCACCTGCACGTAGCTGCGCAAGCCCGAGGAGAACGGGTTGGGCTTGGAGGGATCCGGAATGGGCTTGTGATAGGCCATCGCTGCTCTCTCCAAAGGATACAGGGTGCAGCAGCCAGCGGGTATACTTCCCTTTTGGACACACCACCCAATGACAGAAAACAAGATGCAGTTCGACTCAGAGTTTGAAGAGAGCCTGTTCCAGTTGCGCCGCGACAAGCTGGCGGAGATTGTAAAGCTGGGCCAGGCCGCCTACCCCAACCAGTTCCCTGCCTCGCACACCCTGGCCGACGTGCGCGCCAAATGGGGCGAGACCGCGGGCGAGGTGCTGGAGACCGAGCGCGCCACCGTGGCCGTGGCCGGACGCATCATGGCCATTCGCGCGCAGGGCAAGGCGGGCTTTGCCACGCTGCAGCAAGGCGGCCAGCGGCTGCAGATTTATGTGCGTCTGGATGCGGTGGGCGAGCAGGGCTTCGCGCTCTACAAGCTGCTGGACCTGGGCGACCACATCGGCGTAAGCGGCTACCTGTTCCGCACCCGCACCGGCGAGCTGACGGTTCACGTGGAGCGGCTGACATTTTTGGCCAAGGCCATGCTGAGCCTGCCGGAAAAGTTTCACGGCCTGTCGGACGTGGAGATTCGCTATCGGCAGCGCTATGTGGACCTGTTCACCAACCTGGAGAGCCGCGAGGTATTTGTGAAGCGCGCCAGGGTGCTGCGCGCGCTGCGCAACTTCTTTGACGAGCGCGGCTACCTGGAAGTGGAAACGCCGATGATGCAGCCCATCGCCGGCGGCGCGGCGGCGCGGCCGTTCAAGACGCATCACAACGCGCTGGACATGGATTTGTTTCTGCGCATTGCGCCGGAGCTTTATTTGAAGCGGCTGGTGGTGGGCGGCATGGATCGCGTGTATGAGATCAATCGCAATTTCCGCAACGAGGGCGTAAGCACGCAGCACAATCCCGAGTTCACCATGCTGGAGTTTTACCAGGCCTACGCCAACTACCAGGACATGATGCAGATTACCGAGGAGCTGATGGCGTATGTGGCTCAGGCGGTAAACGGAACGACGGTGACCGAGTTCGACGGCAACACCATCGACCTGGGCAAGTGGCAGCGGCTGAAGATGACCGAGGCCATCCAGCAGTACTGGCCGGAAGAAGCGGGCGCGAAGCCGGCGCCCACCGCCTTTACCGATGCGGGCGTGCTGCAGGCGCGGCTGCATGCGGCCATGAGCTCGCTTGAAAAGGCGCAGGGCGAGACGACCCGCATTACACCGGAGCGGCTGGCCGAGCTGAAGACGATTCTTGGCGCGGTGTCGGCGGTGTACTACGACTCGATGAAGGGCGCGCCACTGGGCAAGTCGGTCTACAACCTGTTTGAGGCGGTGGTGGAGCCGTTCCTGATTCAGCCGACCATCATCTACGAGTACCCAACCGAGGTTTCGCCGCTCTCCAAGGCCAAGCCCGACGATCCGGCGCACGTGGAGCGCTTCGAGTTCTTCGCCGGCGGCTTTGAAGTGGGCAACGCCTTCAGCGAGCTGAACGACCCTGTGGAGCAGCACAAGCGCTTTGCCGACCAGTTGGGCGAGCGAGCCCGCGGCGACGACGAGGCGCACCAGATGGACGCGGATTATGTGCGCGCGCTGGCCTACGGACTGCCGCCGACGGGCGGCGAAGGCATTGGTGTGGATCGCTTGACCATGCTGCTGACGGGGTCGAAATCGATTCGGGATGTGATTCTGTTTCCGTTGATGCGCAGCGCAGCTGCGCGGGACTAAGGGACTAAGGGACTAAGGGACTAAGGGACTGGAGAGACAGCGAGGTGGCTGGATGGGAGCGTCTTTCAAGGAATTATTGGCCTGGCAGCGAGCGATGGAGCTGGCGCGAGAGATTTACAAGCTATCCGGTCGATTTCCCGATACCGAGAGATTTGGTCTGATTAGCCAGATGAGACGCGCTGCAGTTTCTGTGCCGTCGAATATCGCCGAGGGCTATGCGCGCTCATCGACCGGCGAATACATCCAATTCCTGGGTCACGCAAGAGGATCATGTGCCGAATTGGAGACTCAGATACTTCTGGCAAAGGACCTTGGTTTCACGAATGAGGAAGACAGCAAATCCGCCACAGATATGTGCAGTGAAACAGGAAAGCTCGTGCATCGGTTGATCAAGTCACTGCGTCAGACTTAGTCCCCCGGTCCCTTAGTCCCCTAGTCCCTTTCGAAGGAGTGAATTTCTACCCTTGAATATTCTTTTTGTCGGTGACATCTTTGGCAGCGCGGGGCGGCGCATTGTGCGCGAGCACGTGGGGCACGTGTGCGAAGCAAATGACGTTGAGCTGCTCATCATCAACGCGGAGAATGCCGCGGGCGGTTTTGGCGTAACGCCGCAGATTGCCGACGACCTGTTCGAGCTGGGCGCCGACGTGCTGACCACCGGCAACCACGTGTGGGACAAGCGCGAGCTGATGGATTACTTGAAATCTGTCCCCGCGGACAGCCACGAGCGCGCACGGCGCGTGCTGCGCCCGATGAATATGCAGCCGGGCCTGCCTGGTTATGGCGTCTACCAGGGCACGACAAAGAGCGGCGTGCCGTACGCGGTGGTGGACCTGATGGGTCGCGTCTTCATGAGCGGCACCAACGACCCGTTCAACGTGGCGACGGAGATTGTGGACTCGCTGACGGCGAAGGTGATTGTGGTTGACTTCCACGCCGAGGCCACCAGCGAGAAGGTGGCGATGGGCTGGCATCTGGATGGCAAGGTGACGGCGGTGCTGGGCACGCACACGCATATTCCCACGGCCGACGAGCGGGTGTTGCCGGGCGGCACCGCCTACCAGACCGACGTGGGCATGAGCGGCCCCTATGACAGCGTGATTGGCGTGGAGACCGAGCTGGTGCTGCACCGCTTCCGCACCGGGCTGCCAGGCAAATTTGAGGCAGCCAAGGGCAACCCCAAGATGTGCGCCACACTGGTGAGCTGCGACCCGCTCACGGGCCACGCCACGCGCATTCAACGCTTCATGCTAGGCGAGTAGTTCTTCTCGGCGCGCGGAGCTAATTCTTCGGAGCGGTCCAGGTCTTCACTGCAGCGTCCTTCTGCGGGACCGGGCGCGTTGCAGGCGGTTTGCCTGCGGGCACCGGGTGCGACCGCAACTCGGCTTCCTGCGGAACCAGGCGAGTAGATGGAGTCTTCCCTTGCGGGACGGGCTTGAAGGATTCCAGCCGCGCGGGGCTGAGCGAGGCCTTCATCAGCTTTCCTGAACGCGCGAAGGTCATGGACCACATGCCGGATTTGCGCGAGGCAGACATATCCACGAAGCGGATCTCTTCTCCGCCGCCGTTGGCTGTGGTCATGATGCCGCTGGAGGGCTCAATCTGCGGATTGCCGCCGGCCAGCGCGGCATAGCAAAGGCCATTGCCCAGCCAGCCCTGGGTGCGCTGCGCGGGCTCTTCTTCGGCGCGAATGTGGTTGAAGGCCGAGACGGTGAGCGCGTTGATGGGCGCGGGCGAGAAGAGCGAGTAGCTGCGCTTGAGAATGGGCACAATGCGCACGCGGCCCTCGTTGCCGCGCGGCACGGAGGCGGAGAAGAGCGTGACGTCTCCCACGCCGGCGTTGCGCGTGTAGCGCAGGAAGAGATGGCCAGGCAGCGCGGGACAGACAATTTGCTGATAGCTCCAGCGGCCGGAGTTCAGGTCGAAGCCCTGGCGCGCGGCGGCCTCGGCAACGGATGACTCGTAGTTGGCGGCAAGAAGCTTGTCGGGCTGCGTCATGGTGTCGGCCGTGACAAAGCGAACGGCGGAGTCGAGCGCGGCGGCCGGCGTGTCAATCGCAAAGGGCTGCGCTGGGCGCAAGACCGGAACGGGCCGGGTATGGGGCAGCGACGTAGGAACCTGTTGGACCTTCTGCGCGATGAGCGGCGCGGACATGCCGTAAACCAGCGCGAGAGCCAGGGGGAAAAGCCCGAAGCGGAACTGCATGCGATTAGGGTAGCACTCAAAAGGAAAGGGCAGCCCATGCGGGCTGCCCTTCGTTCCCAGAGATGGCTGGCGCATTGGAGTGCGCCGGCGCGGTTGGTTAGTGAGCCTTCGCCTTGTGATGAGCGGCCGAGGGCTTGCGGGCCGGCGCGGCCTTCTTCACTTCAGGCTGGATGAAGCCATCGCGAAGCACGATCTGCGCGGTCTGCGTCATGGTGGCGGTGGCCGGCACCTGGGTGTAGCTGTCGTAGGTGCCGTTCAGCTGGGTTGCCGGCTGCAGGCCGTACTCGAAGCCAACCGCGGGAATTTCCTTGTCCTCCAGCGGCTTCTTCAGGTTCACGATGAAGTCGGCGATGTTGGCATCCTTGGCATCCTGCGAGACGGCGAGCTTGATAGCGCTGGCCGAAGCCTCGATGACCTTGCCCGGGACCGGTGTGACCTGGTCCTTCATCTTCGACCAGAGCAGATCGGCGTCTTCCTTGCTGCCGGCGGCCAGGATGAACTCCTTGTCGGAGAGGTTGAGCGTGGTCAGATCGGGGGTCTCGGCGATGGCCTTGTGTGCCATCTCAGCCGGCGTGGGAGCGGCAGAGATCACGAAGGTTCCTGGAGGAAAGAGAGTAGCCGCGGCCTGGGCCTTGATGTCGTTCAGGCCGTCCAGATTGCCGTGGTACTTCTTGTAGTAGTACTCGAGCTTGGGCTCAATCTGAGCCTTGTAGGCGGCGGGCGCAAAGTTCCAGGCGCGGGCATAGAACCAGACGGCCAGGACCAAATCCTTGGAGTCGGGCTTGGTGTAAGCCTCGGCCAGGCGGAGCGTATCGACCAGCGCGGGACCGCTCTTGGTGGCCTCAGGCGGATAGAGCATCAGCTCGGTGCGGAACTCGGAGACGGCAGCCTTGTAGTCCTTCTTGCTAAACTCGTCTGCCGAAGCAATGGCCGAGTGGAAGATCGGGAAGGCAGCGCCGGTCAGGTTCTTCCAATCGTCGTCGGATATGGCCGCGGGCTTCTGAAGCGCGAGGCCCTTCTGCGCCAGCGCGGCGGCATCGTCGCAAGCCTGCGCGTCCTGGCTCTTCTCGCACTGCGCTTTCTTGATGTAGACCGAGATGAAGATGGCCTTCATGTTCGCGGGATCGGCCTGGATAAGGCGGGTGGCCGCGCCGAGGGTCTTGTCGGCATCGCCGCTGGCCTGGTAGGCCTCGATCAGCTGTTCCATGACGGAGTTCTTAATCTGGCTCTGCGGATAAGCCGTCAAGAAGCTCTCCAGCGCAGCCGCCTTGGCCTTCGGGTCGGATTGCGTTATCGCCAATTGATATGCGTTGTACTGCTCAGGCGGCAGACTGACGCTGCCCTCCTGCGCGCGCAGCGCAGGCGACAGAACGACAGAGGCGGCGGCCAATGCCAACGCCGATGCAAAGAGAAACTTCTTCATGCGATTGCTCCTGGGAACTTCATAAATGATAATCCACGCGTTCTCACTCGCACGTACAGCACGGGATGCTCCCTGCCGGCGTTTGAATACCGTGCCAGCATATTGGCAAAGCGACGGCTTCCATTGCGGTGTTGGAAGGATTATAGAAAGCCATGCCCGTGCTGACAAGCATCTCCAAGTATGACAGATGGATAAAACCCATCTACCGGCTGAGCGAGCGGCATGTGCGGAAACAGCATCGGGCAGTTTGGCCCGATGGGCGGCGTGCGCTGCCCGGGCCAAGGCCCCGGCAGGCGCATTGCGCGCCGCTCCGCGAGTGCTGGTTTCGGGTTGGAGCGGGTCCTGCATACGAGGTTAGACACCGGAAAGAGAAAATGTGTTTCGCAGCTGTTTCTGGAACTACACCTTTGGATGGAGCGCGGATGCGTTACTGAAGCAGGCGCACGAGTTCGGCCTGCTCGGCCAGGAAGGCGTCGTGGCCGTGGTCGCTGACCATCAGGCGGTAGTCGGCCGAAACGCCGGACAACGAGATAAGCCTGGCGAACTCCTCGACGGATTCGGGCGGAAAGAGCCAATCCGTACTGATGCCCACGAAGGTAAGCCGGGCACGGATGCGGCTGAAGACCTGCTGCGGCGACTCATAGCCGTTCAGCGGATCCCATGTGTCCATGGTGCGCAAAATAGCCAGATAGGCATTGGCGTCGAAGCGATCGATGAAGCGCCGCCCCTGGTAGTCCAGATAGCCGGCAATGTCGAACCGGCCGCCGGTCAGGCCGCCGCCATCGGGGTTCAGCGCCCAGGGATCCTCGCCGTTGCGGTTGGGATTGCGGCCGAAGCGGTCTTCGAAGAGCGGCGCGGATTTGTAGCTCATCATGGCGATCTGCCGGGCCAGCGCCAGCCCGGTGCGCGGAGGCTTCTGGGGCAGGTAGTTGCCACTTTGCCAGTCCGGATCGTTCTGGATGGCCTGGCGCTGCAGATGGTTGAGCGCAAGGCCCATGGCCTGCAGCGGCGCAACAGCAATAATGACCGCGCGCGCCACCCGCTCGGGATCGTGAATGGCCCACTCCAGCGCCTGCATGCCGCCAATGGAGCCGCCGAGAACCAGGCGCAGGTTGTGAATGCCGAGCGAATCGAGCAGGCGCGCCTGGGCGCGCACATTGTCTCGAATCGAGACAAGCGGAAAATCCGCGCCGTAGGGCAAGCCGGTCTCAGGGTTCACAGTGCTGGGCCCCGTGGAGCCGTAGCAGGAGCCCAGCATATTAATGCAGATGACGAAGTCGCTCTCCAGCGAAAGCACGGCGCCGGGGGCGAAGATCTCAGGCCACCAGGAGCCGACCAGCGCGGAACCGGAGAGAGCGTGACAGACCAGAACGGCATTGTCACGCGCGGCATTCAGTTTGCCGTAGACCGCGTAATGCAGCGTGGGGCTGGCCAGCGCGCGGCCGCTCTCCAGAAGGAACGGGCCTTCGAGGACGAAATCGCCTTCGTAGGTCGGCTCCAGCTGGGGAGCGGCCGGCGGTTTGGCGCCGGCTGCATTGCGGGTCTCGGTCATTACCTTCATTGTGCCGCAAGACCCGCCGTTTGCGGTTGACAAGCCTTGGCACCGTTAGCTGCCTCGATAGCCTGGTCGAGGTCTGCGAGGATGTCGCGGATGTCCTCGATGCCAATGGAAAGGCGCACCAACTCGGGCGTGACGCCGGTGTCGGCCTGCTCTTCTACCGAAAGCTGCTGGTGGGTGGTGGAGGCCGGATGAATCACCAGCGACTTGGCATCGCCAATGTTGGCCACCAGCGAGAAGAGCTGTAGCGTGTCGATCAGCTTCTTGCCTGCGTCGTAGCCGCCCTTGATGCCGAAGGTGACCAGAGAGCTTTGGCCCTCGGGCAGATACTTCTGCGCGCGCGTGTAGTACTTGCTGGACTCCAGGCCGGGATAGTTGACCCACTCCACGCCCGGATGCGACTCCAGATACTTCGCGACGGCGAGCGCGTTCTGCGAGTGGCGCTCCATGCGCAAGTGCAGCGTCTCAATGCCCTGCAGCAGCAGAAAAGCGTTGAAAGGCGAGAGCGCCGCGCCGGTATCGCGCAGGCCCTGCACACGCGCCTTGAGGATGAAGGCCAGCGGGCCAAAGGCCTGGGTGTAGCTGAGACCGTGATACGAAGGATCGGGCTCGGTGAACTCCTTGAAGCGGCCCGAGGCGGCCCAGTCAAACTTGCCGGCATCGACAATCACGCCGCCGATGGTGGTGCCGTGCCCACCCAGGAATTTGGTGGCCGAGTTCACCACAATGTCCGCTCCATGCTCGATGGGACGCACCAAAGCCGGCGAGGCGGCGGTGTTGTCAATAACGAGCGGCAGGCCATGCTCATGCGCGATGGAGGCCAACTGCTCAATGTCGGCAACGTCCAGCTTGGGGTTGCCCAGCGTCTCCGTATAGATGGCGCGCGTTTTCTGGTTGATGGCCGCGCGCAGGCCGGCGAAGTCATCGGCGTCGACAAATTTGACCACCACGCCAAGCCGCGGCAGCGTGTGGTTGAACAGAGTGTGCGTGCCGCCGTAGAGCGAAGTGGTGGAGATGATTTCGTCGCCCGCCTTGGCCAGCGTGGTGATGGCAAGCATCTCCGCGGCCATGCCTGATGCTGTGGCCAGCCCGGCCACTCCGCCCTCGAGCGCGGCAACGCGCTTCTCCAGCACGTCGGTAGTGGGATTCATGATGCGCGTGTAGATGTTGCCGAATTCCTTCAGCGCGAAGAGACGGCCGGCGTGGTCCGCGTCCTGAAAGACGTAGGACGTGGTCTGGTAAATGGGCACGGCGCGCGAGCCGGTGGCCGGATCGGCCGACTGGCCGGCATGGACGGCAAGAGTGGCAAGGTGCTGCTTGGACTCGGACATTGGGAAGACTCCTTCGTTCTTGATTCCTGGCTGCGGTTGCGCGGCGGGGATGGCTGCGGAAACCAGCGCACAAATAGGACGGCCCGGTTCCGTAGTGGACCCGGGCCGCCTGACTCTCTGAATCGGTTGCGCTTAGCGCAATTGCCGCTCCACAGCCACACGGACGGGCCTGCCCGCCATACACATGCACATGGCCATGACCGCAACGCTGTAGAGGAGGTGAATCGACATGGGTGAAGTATCTACGGCGGGAGCTTGCCTGTCAATCAGGTCCCAGTGCAATGATAGTGCTCAAGGTACCTTGGTCCTCATTCAGACTATGAGCTTCAGCAAAATAACTCGGCTCCACCGTACCCTCCTAGCCGCATGGAAGTATTGCATCTCCTATCGAAAAGCCGGGTGGAATCTTTCCGACTATCCGCTCCACATAGTCCAGCAGATCGACCCCGAAATGGAGCAAAGCGGCCCCACTTGGCGAAGAATCCCGCCATATCGAGCTGACATTGTGAACTGGCATGACATTTCAGGAATCGGTGAGACGCCGGAATTCGCGATTCAAAATCTCATGGAAGCATTCAATAAAAGACGTGCAACCGAGGAACCTTTGCCGAGGCCTGGGAGCCGTGTATCAATCACTGTGAAATTTGCATCTTCTGATCGGATTGATTCACATCGCAATCTCGCGAACGATTTTATTGAAGAAGTGCTTGGCCTCCCGTGGGCATTTATTTCTAATGGATCGAGTCTTTGGGACTTCACCACGGAATCGACGCTCGATGCATACTTCGCCAAGATCAAGGAGCGCTATGGTATTGATGCGTCGGCCGTTGAGGGTGGGACCATCGCAGAGATATTGGCACTCATCGAAGATTCTCAAAAGCGGACTGATTCTGCAGGTCCACACTGCGAATACTGACTACTCCTCCGGCTGCCAGACGTAGGCGCCGGGCTGGGGCAGGCCAATGTGCGCCAGCACGCGCTGGACGAAGGTGCGCGCCATTTCGTCGGTACTGACTGGCTGGTTGTAAAAGGCCGGAATGACTGGAAAAATGGTCGCGCCGGCTTCGGCGGCCAGCGTCATATTGCGCAGGTGGATGCGGTTGAAGGGCGTCTCGCGCACGCACAGAATCAGCGGGCGGCGCTCCTTGAGCGTGACGTCCGCGGCGCGCGCGATAAGCGAGTTGGCAAGGCCATTGGCAATGGCCGCCAGTGTGCCCATGGAGCACGGCAGCACGATCATGCCGTCGGAGGGATGGCTACCGGAGGCGATGGGCGCGCCGATGTCGCTATCCGTGAGCTGTACTATTTTTTCCGTTTTGGTGGAGAGCAGTTTTTCCAGCAGTCCATTGCGGCCGGAGATGCCAAGCTCCTCGGCCAGCACGCGCAGCGAGTTCTCGCTGGCAACAAAATGCACGCGGGCCACGCGCTCGTCCGCATCAAGCGCGCGCAGCGCCTCGCGGGCCAGAATGGCGCCTGAAGCTCCGGTAATAGCGATGGTGAGATTCATGGTTAGAGCAATCAGCCCTCAGCCTTCAGCTTAATGCGCGGCGGGGTCGGCCGTCGCGCGGCTCAGGACGAGGCCTTCCAGGCGGCCATCATCTGCACGTACTCCTCGGAGCGGCCCAGCGCGGAGAAGCGCCGCATCTCCTCAAAGGCCTGCTGATATTCCTTGGCGCTCCACAGGGCGCGGAAGTAGATGAGCGAGATGCGTTCGGAGTCCGGCTCAACGCCGACCGCGACGCGGCCATGCTGAATGGCTTCGCGGTGCTGGCCCACGGTGGAGTGCGCCCAGGCCAGGTAGGCATGCGCCAGGCCCGACTGCGGAAACTCCGCCACCAGAGCGGTCATGGTCTCCAGCGCCTCGCGAAACTTCTCCTCCTCGACGAGGCTGATGGCCTCGCGGACGGTGCCCTCCACGCGCAGACGAGCGGACTCGGGAAAGTGATCCATCAGGCGGTGGCTCCTGCGATAGTGACTTTCATCGATTCCATGTAGCTCCGGGCTTGATTGGCCAACTCGTTGATCAGTGGGGAGTAGTCAACACAATATTGATCAAAACAAGATGATCATCCACTGTAGCTGACTGACACCAGACATTGGAAAGACCGCTGAGCGGCTTTGGCCTGCTTCCGCGAAAGCTCGAACTTATTACAACTCGCTTCAGCATCCATTGACTGAGTTCTTCATCGCTAATTCCTTCAAGCCATTTCCGCAAGACCCATGACTCATCCTCAGCGTGGACCTGGGAGATGTACGTTCCGCCGCAGTAATCCATGATTACGGTGAAGAGCTTCATGCGCTTACTCTCCCAGCACCCGCGCAAAAATCGCGTCCACGTTGCCCAACTGGCGCGTGTAGTCGAAGGTTTTTTCCAGCTTCTCGGCGGAGAGCAACGCCGTGATGGCAGGATCCTTCGCCACCTCGTCGCGGAAGACCAAATCTTCCTTCCACGAGCGCATGGCGTGGCTCTGCACCAGGCGATAGGCGTCCTCGCGCATCATGCCGGCTTCGGCCAGGTCCAGCAGCAATTGCCCGCTGAAGATAAGGCCGCCGGTGGATTCAAGATTCTTCTTCATCCTCTCCGGATAAACGAGAAGTCTGTCGATCAAATCCGTTGACTTGGCCAGCAGATAGTCAACCAGAATGGTGGAATCGGGGAAGATGACGCGCTCCACCGAAGAGTGAGAAATGTCGCGCTCGTGCCACAGCGGAATATTCTCAAACGCCGCCTGCGCATTGCCGCGCAGCACGCGCGCCAGGCCGCTGATTTGCTCGCTGGTGATGGGATTCTTTTTGTGCGGCATGGCCGAGGAGCCCTTCTGCTTTTCGCTGAAGTACTCCTGCGCCTCGCGCACTTCCGTGCGCTGCAAATGGCGCACCTCGACGGCGATTTTGTCGAGCGTGCTGCCAATAATCGCCAGCGTGGAGATGTAGGCGGCGTGGCGGTCGCGCTGGATAACCTGCGTGGCCACGGGCGCGGGCTTAAGGCCCAGCCGCGCGCAAATCTTCTCTTCGTGCTCGGGCTTCAGGTGGCCAAAGGTGCCCACCGCGCCAGAGAGCTTGCCCACGCGCATGTCCTCGGCCGCGGCATCGAAGCGGACCAGGTTGCGCTCCATCTCCGCGTACCAGTTCAGCAGCTTCAGGCCAAAGGTGGTGGGCTCGGCATGGATGCCGTGCGTGCGGCCGATGGTGGGCGTGTGCTTGAACTCCAGCGCGCGGCGCTTGAGCACGGCGAGAAAAGCCACCAGCCCTTGACGCAGCAACTTCGTTGCGTCCTTGACCTGAAGCGCCTGAGCGGTATCCACAATGTCGTTCGAGGTGAGCCCGTAGTGCAGCCATCGGGACTGGCCGTCCAGGCCTTGGTTTTTCAGCGTCTCCGCAACCGCGGTGGTGAAGGCGATGACGTCGTGCTTCACCTCGGCCTCAATCTCTTGAATGCGCGCGACGGAGAAGCTGGCTTTGGTGGCGATGGCCTCTGCGGCATCAACGGGCACAACGCCGAACTCGGCAAGCACGGTGCTAGCAGCCGACTCCACCTGAAGCCAACAGCGGTACTTGTTCTCCTCGGTCCAGATGCGGCCCATGGCGGGGCGCGTGTAGCGGTCGATCAAGACGGATCTCCTGAAAACGGCTTTCAGCCTGCAGCCGTCAGCTATCAATTTGTGCGGATACCAACAGTTGATTGTACGAGGAAGCGGTGCGCCGCTTGCAGGAATGTGTGCGGCGCGGCGTTACGCGCGTGGCACGCCCAGGCGGCGGTGCAGCTCGTCGTACAGCAGGCCGCGGCCCGGCGCGTAGGGCTGGAACCACTCGCCATCGATGACCATCTGCGGAATGGCGCGCTTGCCCACGTGGCGGACAAGGTCGGCGGCCGCGGCGGGATCGTTGTCGATATTGATCTCGCTGTAGGCGAGGCCGTGGTTGTCGAGAAACTGCTTGGCGGCGCGGCAGTCGCGGCACCAGGCGGCAGTGTAGACCTGAATCTTCACCAGCTCATTCTATCTTGGCTGCACTGCTAGCATCGAGGCATGACCGCCGACGAAATCAAGAAAATGCTTGGATTGGAACCGCATCCCGTGGAGGGAGGGTTCTATCGCCGCACCTACACGGCGCCGGGCGCGGTGGAGCTGGCGCGTGGCGTGCGGGCCACTTCAACCGCGATTTACTACCTGCTGGAGCCGGGCACATTCAGCGAGATGCACCTGCTGGAGTCCGACGAGATGTTCCACTTTTACCTGGGCGACCCGGTGGAGATGCTGCAGCTGTATCCCGATGGGCGCTCCGCCGTGGTGACGTTGGGACCGGATTTGGCGGCGGGGCAGCATGTGCAGCTGGTGGTGCAGGCGGGGGTGTGGCAGGGCACGCGGCTGATTGGCGACGGGAAGATGGCGCTGCTGGGCTGCACGGTTACGCCGGGCTTCGACTTTGCCGATTACCGCAACGCAGGCGCGGAGGAGTTGATTGCGCGCTGGCCCGCGGAGGCGGAGAGGATTCGCGGGCTGACGCGGAGCTAGCGGAGCAAGTCAGCGAGTCAGCGGCATTCGCGGAAGAAGGACTTCAGCCGCTCCGCGGATTCACTTTCAAGGAGTCCGTGCTCAACAGTCAGCTGATGATTCAGCTTGGGATGATTCAGCACCGAGAGGACCGAGCCGCAGGCGCCGGCTTTGGGGTCGGCGGCGGCATAGACCAGGCGGCTGAGCCGCGCATGGGTAATGGCGCCGGCGCACATGGCACATGGCTCCAGCGTGACGTAGAGCGTGCAGCCCAGCAGGCGGTAGTTGCCCAAGGCCGCGCCGGCCGTGCGCAGAGCCACAATTTCGGCATGCGCGGTGGGGTCGCTAGCGCGCAGCACGCGATTCTGGCCGCGGGCAATAATTGCACCGTTGTGCACCACGACCGCGCCGATGGGCACTTCGCCCGCCTCCGCGGCCAGTTGCGCCTCGGCCAGTGCGGCCTGCATGGCTTCCAGATCGGTCATGCCTACGATGCTACCGCCGCCGGCTGCTGCTGGGTCATGCAATGCAGCGTGCCCAGGCCCCACACCAGGTCCACGGCGTGGATGCCGATCACGTCGCGGTCCGGGAAGGCGCGCGCGAGCGTGTTGAGTGCGATGCGGTCGTTGGGGTCGTGAAACGTGGGCACCAGCACCAGTCCGTTGGCGATGTAGAAATTCGCGTAGCTGGCCGGCAGACGCTGGCCGCGGAATACGACCGGCCTGGGCAGTGGCAGCTCAACAAGCGTGTACTGCTTGCCCTGCGGCGTGCGCGCGGCCTTCAGACGGGTGAGGTTTTCGGCCAGCAGCTCGTGGTTGGGATCGGAGCGGTCGGGCTCGACCGCAGTCACAATTACATCGGGCGCGACAAAGCGCGTGATGTCGTCCACGTGGCCATGCGTGTCGTCGCCCACAATGCCACGGTCCAGCCAAATCACTTGATCGATGCCCAGGTAGTCCGAAAAAACGCGCTCCAGTTGCGCGCGGCTCAGGCCGGGGTTGCGCTGCTGCACTTCGCTCAGCAGGCACTCTTCGGTGGTCAGCAGAGTTCCCTGCCCGTTGGTATCGATGGAGCCGCCCTCGAGCACAACCCTGTGCGTCTTGCCGTTGGGGAGCGTGACCGTAGGTTGCCACGTTGGCAACTTGAGTAGCTTGGCGGCGCGCGCCGGCAGCTTGTCGTCCAGATGCCAGTCGTCGTACTTGGCCCAGGCGTTGAAGCGCCAATCGGTCAGTGCGATCTGGCCGTTCTTGTTGCGCACAAAAATTGGCCCGGAATCGCGCGTCCACACGCGGTCGGTGGCCCACACGTGGAACTCAACGCGAGCCAGCGTTGCGCCGGCGCGGGTAAGGATGCTGGTGGCGCGGTCGCGTTCGGCGGCCGAGGCGACGATGAGATGCACAGTCTCGCGCACACTCAGCAGACGGACGATTTCCGCGTAGAGCCACGGAATGGGCTGAAATTTGCCCGGCCAGTCCTCGCGATTATGCGGCCAGGCCAGCCAGGTGGCCTGGTGCGGCTCCCACTCGGCCGGCATGCTGTAGCCAAGCTCGCGGGGCGTCTTTCCTTCTTTGCTACGGCGTGCGGGCATCGTTATTTAGCTTCCCCATCGGACGACCACGAAGTGGCGGGGTCAAGAAAGCGCTGCGTAATGGGTGCGAAGGCGTCGATGCGGCGGTCGCGGAGGAAGGGCCAGTTGCGCCGCGTGTCTTCAAGAAGCGCCAGGTCGACGGTGCCAATCAATATCTCTTCCTTGTCGTGCGAGGCCTTGGCGATGACGCGGCCAAAGGGATCGGCCAGAAAGCTGCCGCCCCAGAACTCAAGCCCCGGGCCCTCGGCGCGATTGCCCAGCACGTCGCCATTCTCGCAACCTACGCGGTTGACGCCAGCCACATAAACGCCGTTGGCGATGGCGTGCGCGCGCTGGATGGTTTGCCACGCATCGTACTGCGCCTCGCCAAACTCTTCCTTCTCCGCGGGGTGCCAGCCGATGGCGGTGGGATAGAAGAGAATCTCCGCGCCCTGCAGCGCGGTGAGCCGCGCGCCCTCGGGGTACCACTGGTCCCAGCAAACCAGCGTGCCAATGCGGCCAAAGGGCGTGTCGGCGGATTTGAAGCCGAGGTCGCCGGGCGTGAAGTAGTACTTCTCGTAGTAGAGCGGGTCGTCGGGAATGTGCATTTTGCGATAGACGCTGAGGATTGCGCCGTCCGTACCCATTGTGACCGCGGTGTTGTGGTAGAGGCCGGGCGCGCGGCGCTCAAAGAGCGACGCCACGATGACCACGCGCAGCTCACGGGCCAGTTCGCCCAGGCGCTTTGTTGAGGGGCCGGGAATCGGCTCGGCCAGATCGAACAGGCGCAGGTCTTCGCGCTGGCAAAAATATTGCGCGCGAAAGAGCTCTGGCAGGCAGACCACCTGCGCGCCGCGCTTTGCGGCCTCGCGAATGTGGCCGACAGCGGCTTCGAGATTGGCTTCGGGGTCCGGGCCCATGCTCATCTGCACCAGGCCAACGTTGTATTTGCGCTGCTCTGCCATGGATTGGCTGCTCCAATTGTTCTGCTGACAGAATAAGGCCAACCTCGCGCGGGCGAGATTGGCCTGAGGGGTTTGCTTGCACCGCGCTTACTCGGTGTCGTCGAGGATAAGCACTGCTGCGGCGATGGTGGTGGTCCACAAGCCGCGTTTGTCGCCCACGGCCGACTGCGTCACGTTGCTGGTGCGGACAATCTTGTTGGAGATACGGTAGATCTCCTTCTTCTCGTCCCAGCTGGTGTCGGGGTCAAAGTCTACATCGAGCGTGGTGGCCAGCATTTCGGCGGCAAGCTCCTCGGCGTACTCGCCGGCCTGCTCTTCGGTCTCGCCAAAGCTGTGGTGCTCGCTCAGGTAGCCGTAGGTGTTACGGTCCGCGGGAATAGCAACACCAATGCTGGAGACAACCAGGCGGTGCGGCTCGCGGGTAGAGTTTTCCGCGATGACGGCGAAAACAACCTCGCCATGGTTGAGGTATTTGAGGCCCTCTTTGCGGGAGACGACCTTGCAGCGCGGCGGAAAGATGGAGCTGACGCGCACCAGATTCTGCGAGGCAATGCCCGCATCCCGAAGGGCGAGCTCGAATGAGGTCAAGCGCTCTTTGTGCTTACCTACGCCCTTGGTGAAGAAAAGCTTCTTCGGGACCATGCTTTTTCCCAATTTCTATGTGTCCTCCATGCGGTAAACGGTGGTGGTTTTCTACAGTACCCGCATGAGTTTATCGCATTCCACAGGCTGAAAACGGGCTGGGGGAAAAATTCATCTTCGCTTTATGGGACGAGGATTTCCCGCTCCGGAAACTAATCCGAGCAGTGCGGCAAAAACGGCACGCAACTTTGGCGGCGACGAGGTGTTCGAGTGAAGCATGAGCAGGTTTGTGATCCCCGCAAGCGCTGTGGTGTGTGCGGTTCTGTGCGTGGCAGGCGCAGCAGCCCAGCAGTACTCCCCCGCCGAAGCCAATGCCGGCGCGCAGCCCGATCCGGGCGCGTACGCGAACCTTTCGCCCGTGCCGCTGGACTGGACGCCGCCGGCGCTGGAGCAGTTGAGCCACATTGCGGCGATGAAGACCAGCTTCAAGCTGGACCGCAACATGCTGGGCGCCGCGGCCGCCGTGCTGCCCGATGAAGATGCCGACGCGCGGCAGACCCTGCGCAAGCTGGACGGCGTGAGCGTGCACCTGCTGCGCTTTGGACAGGAAGGCATGATCGACCCGGCGGCAATTGAGTCGATTCGCGCCGGCTATCACCTGCGCGGCTGGAAGCACCTGGTGACCACAACCAAAATTGGCGGGCCGATTCCGAGCGATTCAACCGATGTGTGGCTGGTGATGGACGGGGTAACGGTAAAGGGCGCGGTGATTCTGGCCCAGACGCCGAAGAGCCTGTCGCTGGTGACGGTGGCGGGCAATCTGAACCCCATCGACATCATGCGCCTGCGCGGTCACTTCGGAATTCCTCGGATTGACCGGCACGACCTGCACGACGCGCCGGCGCAGTAAAGCGGCTCAGTTCGATTTCATTTGCAACGGATTCTTCCAGCGCAGCCCTGGAAAACGCGCGAAGTCGCTGTCGGCGGTGTAGAGAACTCCGCCGTGCTCCATGGTCAGCGCGGCCAGTTGCGCGTCGGTTGTGTTCGCGCCTTGAATGCGGCCGGCAACAAGCACTTCCTTCAGCAGGCTCCAATGCCGCTCACCCGGCACGATGATCCGAACGGAGCGGCGGGCCAGCCACTCCTCGACAATCTGCACAGCCTTCGCCATGGGAATCGCGCTGCCGATGCGGTGATTGGTGGAGATGCGCAGAAATGCGCCAATCGAAATCCAGGGCAAGCCTACCGTGTCCGCACCAGAGAAGGCCTCTGCCAGCCATTGGCTGGCTGCCGGCTGCAGGTCGGAGCGGCTGTCGTAGGCGTACAGCAACAGGTTTGCGTCCGGAATAATCACCGGCGGTACGGCCCTTCCAACTCCTCAAGCAGCGCGGAGACCTTGCCGTTGTGGCGGTCGAGCAATCCGCCGACACCAAGCGGAAGCGGCTTGACCACGAAAGGTCTCTCCGCGGGCGGCTTAGCGGAGGCAGAGAGGCCGAGCCGCAGCAACCGATTGACGGCGCCCTTGAAGGATTCACCGGAGCGGTTAACCTCATGCTGGACCAGCCGGGCCACATCGTCGTCGAGTGAAAGAGTGGTTCGCACATCATGATGCTAGATTAAAAGGCATCATGATGTCTACCTGAAAACCAAACCATGCAGATACCGCTTTAGCCTAAGCCAGCCGGCTCTCATCAAAATGAGGATGCACGCGGTTTTCACCGCACTTCAACTCGAATTGCGCGTCCCAAATTGCGGGTGTTAGCCTTCTTTTGCACCAACTTGAAGGAAGGAACGCCCCAACCCCATGCAAACCAGCTATAACGGGCTCGAAGTGCCCAAGGACGGCGCGCGGATTGAGTACGCCAACGGCGCCTACACCATCCCCGATAATCCCATCATTCCCTTTATTGAGGGCGACGGCACGGGCCGCGACATCTGGAAGGCCTCGCAGCGGGTTTTCGACGCGGCGGTGGAGAAGGCTTACGGCGGCAAGCGCTCCATCAAGTGGTTTGAGATTTACGCCGGCGAGAAGGCGTACCGCAAGTTCAGCACCTGGCTGCCCGACGACTCGGTCACCGCGGCCATCGACATGCGCGTCTCCATCAAGGGGCCGCTGACAACGCCGGTGGGCGGCGGCATTCGCTCGCTGAACGTGGCGCTGCGGCAAATCATGGACCTCTACTCGTGTGTGCGGCCGGTGAAGTACTACCAGGGCGTGCCCAGCCCGGTAAAACATCCGGAAAAGGTCGACATCATGATCTTCCGCGAGAACACCGAGGATGTGTACTCCGGCATCGAGTTCAAGCAGGGCAGCGCGGACGCGGCCCGGCTCATCTCCTTCCTCAACGACGACCTGCTGAAGGGCGGCAAGAAGAAAGTCCGCAGCGATTCCGGCGTAGGCATCAAGCCCATCTCCATCTTCGGCACCAAGCGCCTGGTGCGTTACGCCCTTAAACATGCGATTGAGAGCGGCCGCAAGACCGTGACCCTGGTGCACAAGGGCAACATTCAGAAGTTCACCGAAGGCGCCTTCCGCGAGTGGGGCTACGAAGTAGCCGTGCAGGAGTTCCGCGAGCAGACGGTGACCGAGCGCGAAAGCTGGATTCTCGGCAATCTCGAAGCCAACCCCGGCCTGACCATCGAGCAGAACGCGGCCATGATTGAGCCCGGCATCGAGTTTGCTCCCGTCAGCTTCAAGGACGAAGTCTGCGCCGAAGTGAAGGCGGTGCTGGATTCCATCGGCAAGTCGCACGGCAACGGCGCGTGGAAGCAGAAGATTCTGGTGAACGACCGCATTGCGGACTCAATCTTCCAGCAAATCATCATCCGCCCGGCCGACTACTCGATTCTTGCCACCTCAAACCTGAACGGCGACTACATCTCTGACGCGGCCGCGGCGCAGGTGGGCGGGCTGGGCATTGCGCCCGGCGCTAATATTGGCGATGGCTTTGCCGTATTTGAAGCCACTCATGGAACCGCGCCCAAGTATGCCGATAAGGACGTCATCAACCCCGGCTCGGTAATTTTGTCGGGCGTGATGATGCTGGATTTCATCGGCTGGAAGGAAGCCGCCAAGATGATTGAGACGGCGATGGAGAAGACCATCCAGCAGAAGTTTGTGACGTACGACTTTGAGCGGCAGACGGCGGGGGCTACCAAGGTGGGCACCAGCGAGTTTGCTACGAGAATCATTGGGAACATGTAAAAGCAGCCACTAGCTTCCAGCCTCTAGCTACTAGCGATGATTATTTTGCAGACCGCATCGCCCGGAGATTCAGCAGGACATGGAAGAGGTCGCTTGACCGATGCACAAACAGCTAGCGGCTAGCAGCTAGAAGCTAGCAGCTCATGGGAGAAGAAAAATGCGGAAGAAAGTATCAATTGTAGGCGCGGGCAACGTGGGAGCCACCACCGCGCATTGGATTGCTTCGAAGGAGCTTGCCGACGTCGTTCTTGTTGACGTGGTGGAAGGCGTGCCGCAGGGCAAGGCGCTGGACCTGGCCGAGGCCATGCCCATTGAGAAGCGCGACGTGCACGTGAATGGCGCCAACGACTACGCAGCCACCGCGAACTCGGACATCGTCGTGATCACCGCGGGCATTCCGCGCAAGCCCGGCATGAGTCGCGACGATCTGCTGAACACCAACTTCAAAATCATGTCCGACGTGGTGCAGAAGGTGGTGGCGCAGTCGCCGGAGTGCATTCTGATCATCGTCTCCAACCCTCTGGACGCGATGGCGCAGGCGGCCTTCCGCCAGGCGGGCTTTAATCGCGAGCGCGTCATCGGCATGGCCGGCGTGCTGGATTCAGCGCGCTTCCGTACCTTCATCGCCGAGGAGCTGAATGTCTCGGTGGAAAACGTGACGGCCTTTGTGCTGGGCGGGCACGGCGACACGATGGTGCCGCTGGCGCGCTACTCCACGGTGGCGGGCATTCCCATTACCGAGCTGATTGCGCCCGCGCGTCTGGAAGAGATTGTGCAGCGCACGCGCGATGGCGGTGCGGAAATTGTGAAGTATCTTAAGACCGGCTCTGCCTTCTATGCGCCGTCGGCGGCCGTCACCGAAATGGTGGAAGCCATTCTGAAGGACAAGAAGAAAATTCTGCCCTGCGCCGTGTATCTGCAGGGTGAGTACGGCATCGACGGCTTCTACATCGGCGTGCCGTGCAAGCTGGGCGCGGCCGGCCTCGAGCAGATTATCGAGATTAAGCTGACGCCGGAGGAAGACGCGGCACTGAAGAAGAGCGCGGCGGCAGTGAAGGAGCTGTGCGCGGTGATCGGCGTTTAGTTCATCTCAGTACTGAAATCGAAGGGGCTGCCTGCGGGCGGCCCTTTTCTTTTGCTGCGCGTCAGAATCCGTGCTTCGCAGCCAGCCGCAGTCCTTTTTCGCTCACTTGTCTGGTCAGCGGGTCAAGATTGAGCGCATCAAAGTCGGATGGTACGGCCCAAATGGCGGCCGCTGCATCAGAAGAAGCATGCAGCTCTCCGTCCACCACGCGGCACAGGTAGTCGGCAATGATGTAGTGGAAGCGGATGCGGCCACCCTCGCGGGCATCTTCGTGGTCAATGCGCTCCACCACCTCGACCAGATCGAGTACTTCGACGGCGAGGCCGGTCTCTTCCCTCACCTCGCGCGCCACGGAGCCGGTCAGCGATTCGCCCAGCTCCAGCACACCGCCGGGCAGCGTCCAGCGGCCCTGCATAGGCGGGTTGGCGCGCCGCACCAGCAGCACTTTGCCCTCGCGGACCGCGACCGCGCCGACGCCGACGATAGGCTGCTGGGGAAACTCCCGTTCCATGAATTCAGCCTACAGGACACGTATCAGGCGTCCCCAAAGTACCCCTATTCAACTCGATACGCTGCGTGGGATCAACACGGAATCCAGCCATGCGGCAGTATCATCAAATGCAAGCGGGAGAAGATGATGGCACAGTTCACTCTTCGCATCGACGGAATGCATTGCGGCTCGTGCGTACGGCGCGTGACCCAGGTGCTTGGCGCCACGGAAGGACTGGCGGTGGAAGAGGTCCGCATTGGCGCGGCACGTTTGAATTCGACGCAGGATCCTCCGCCGGTGGATGCAGCCGTGGCCGCTTTGGCCAAGGCCGGCTACGCGGCAACGTTGGAGCAATAGCGCGAGGGCTATGGGCGAACCGCAAACAGAATCGCTGACATTGCCGATTGTTGGAATGACCTGCGCGGCGTGCCAGCACCACGTCGAAGAGGCACTGCGCTCCGCCAAAGGCGTGAGTTCCGCGCGCGTGGACCTGATGGCGCACACGGCTGAGGTGGTCTTCGACCCGGCAATGGCGCCGCGCCAATCGCTGGTGGAAGCGGTGCGTTCAGCGGGCTACGACGCGGTTCTTCCCGCGGCAGGCGCTGCAAGCGCGCCAGCAACCCACGATCACGGCGCGCCCGATACGGCAAAAGCCTACGCCACCATTGCCGGCGGCGCATTGGTGATGCTGCTGAGCATGCCGCTCTCCGACAAGATGAATTGGTTCGACCGGCTGCTGATGCACGTGCTGCCGCCGCTCTATGCCATTCCGCCGAGCCTGCTGCGTTGGGTTCTGCTGCTTGCCACCGGCATTTTGATGATGTGGGCGGGGCGCAGCATCTTCTCGAGCGCATGGCGTGGCTTGCAGCACGGCTCCACCAACATGAACACGCTGGTGAGCCTGGGCACGGGCACGGCATTTCTGTACTCGGCGTACGCCACATTGCTGCCCGCGCCGGGCCGCGCAGTGTACTTCGATGCGGTGCTGCTGATTCTGGGCTTCCTGCTGCTGGGCAAAACCCTGGAGGCGATGGCCAAAAAGCGCGCGCTCTCCGCGCTGGACGCTCTGAGCCGGCTGCGTCCGCTGACGGTGCGGCGCGTGGTGAACGGCAAGGAAACCGAAGTTCCGCTGGACGAAGTCAAGCCGGGCGACATGGTAGTGGTGATGCCGGGCGAGCGCTTTCCAGTAGACGGAGAGATTGTCGAAGGACGCACGTCGGTGGATGAGTCGATGCTGACCGGCGAATCGACCCCGCTGGATCGCGGGCCGGGCGGCAAGGTGCTGGCGGGCTCGCTGAATTACGACGGCGTGGTAAGCGTGCGCGCCAATTCGCTGGGCGCGGATACCGTGCTGGAGCAGATTGCGCGCATGGTGCAGCAGGCACAGAGTTCGCGCGCGCCGATGGAGCGGCTGGCCGACCGGGCCAGCGCCATTTTTGTGCCCGTGGTGCTGGGGCTTTCGGCCACCACATTCATCGTCTGGATCTTCGCCACGCACTCGCTGCAACTGGCGCTGGCCAGCACCGTAGCTGTGCTGGTGATTGCCTGCCCGTGCGCGATGGG
>DASVLI010000191.1:0-11562 GCA_036384955.1 Occallatibacter sp. | reverse complement strand
CATGCCGATGAGCGGCAGACCCTGCTCGAAGAGAGCACGCGCGTAGTCTACTTCGTGCCGCAGCAGCGCGCGGAACTCCGGCGTGGCAATTCCCTGCGCGATGGTTTCGTCCGTTACGCCGAAACGCTGCATCTCGTCCTGTGGCAGATAGACGCGGTCCTTCTTGATGTCGACGTTCACATCCTGCCAGAAATTGGCGAGCTGCAATGCGGAGCAGGTGAAGTCGCTGAGGCGGAAGCGCTCTTCATCGGTGAAGCCGCAGGCGTACAGCACCAGGCGGCCCACGGGGTTCGCGGAGTAGCGGCAATAGGCCAAAACGTCCGCCATGCTGGCGTAGCGCGTAACCGTCTGGTCTTGACGGAATGCAGTGAGCAGATCCGCGAACGGTTCTTTGGGAATACTGCAAGTCTTGATGGTTTCAGCGAGCGCAACAAAGACCGGATGGCGCGCCTCGCCCGCATAGCAGGCATCGAGTTCGCTGCCCCACATATCGAGCAGTGCAAGCGATTGCGCGGTGTTGCCCACTTCATCGCCCAGATCGTCGGAGACGCGGCAGTAGGCGTAGATGGCGTGGAAATGGGGACGCAGCGCCTTGGGCAAAAACCACGAGGCTACGTGAAAGTTTTCGTAGTGCGAGTCAGCCAGCTGACGGCACCAGGCGCGCGCCTCTTCGAGCGTCGGCGCCTTCGCTGGCATGTGATAGGAGGCAGGCAGCGCTGCCCAGCCGCGAGCGAGAAGCTCGTCGGGCGAGAGCACGGCGCTGTCAGTGGATGCAGTCGTTGAAGTCATGGTCTGCGTCAGGGAACGATTGCGGTTTTGATTTCGGTATTCCGCTTCATCAACTTCTCGAAGACGCGGTTCAGCTCGTAAAGGTGTGCATGTCCAGTGATGAACGCGCCAGCCTGGAAGCGTCCGCCGGCGATGAGATCGAGCGCCTTGCGGCAGATGGCCGGCGTGTGGTGGAAGGTGGCGCGGAGCGTGATGTCGCTGTAGTGGATGCGATTGGTGTCGAGCGCAACGTGCGTTCCGGTGGCGCAGCCGCCAAAGAAGTTGACGGTGCCGCCCTTGCGCACCATCTCCAGGGCCTCTTCCCACGCCTCGGGCACGCCCACGGCCTCAATGGCAATGTCCACTCCGCGTTCATTGGGCGTAAGGGCGCGCGTTTCCTGGACTGCCTTGCGAATGCTGCTGGCCTGCACCACATGGGTTGCGCCAAGCTGCTTCGCGGCTTCCACCTGACCATCATGCTTGACGATGGCGATGACTTCGCAACCGGCCAGCGCGGCCACGTGCAGCATCATCAGGCCCAGGGGGCCGCCGCCAATCACGGCAACCAGATCGCCCGGTTGCGGATGCGAATCCTCGAATCCATGCACCGCGCAGGCCAGGGGTTCAGTCAGCGCGGCATGCTCCAACGGCACGTGGTCGGGCACCCGCAGCGTGTTCTTCTCCACAATGCGAGCTGGAATTCGGATGTACTCGGCATAGGCGCCGTTGTTGAACATCAGATCGTCGCAGAGGTTTTCCTGTCCGCGCTGGCAGAAGTAGCAATTGCCGCAGGGCGCGGAGTTGAGCGCAACAACCCGGTGGCCGGCAGCGAAGTCGGTGACACCCGCGCCAGCTTCAACAACCGTTCCGGCCAATTCGTGGCCAAAGAGCGCCGGCGGCACAATCATGCGCGCGTGATAACCGCGGCGGAAGACTTTCAAGTCGGTTCCGCAGGTAAGCGCCGCGCCCACCTGAACCACCAGCTCGCCAGGCCCGGCCTGCGGCACCGGCACGCTTTCAATACGGATATCTTCGCGGCCGTGCAGAATGGCGGCCTGCATGGTGGCGCGGCCATGCACCAGCGCGGTTTCCACCGTGGCGCGCCCATGGAGGATAGCGCTTTCGACCGTCGCCCGGCCATGATGCAGCGCATCTTCAACGGTCGCGCGCCCGTGCTCGATCGCGGTTTCGACCGTGGCACGGCCATGCTCAATCACGGTTTCCACCGTGGAGCGGCTGCGCTTGATTGCGTCCTTGACCGTGCGTGGCATCAGGCCTCCCTTACTCTGCCCCTCTACCCAACACCGGCTCAATCATGATCTTCATCGAGTCTGCTTTGGGGTGCGATGCGACCTCGATGGCTTCCACTGCGTCTTCCAGCGAGAAACGATGAGAGATCAACTGCGTCATGTCGAACCCGCTGCGATAACCGTTCAGAACCAGATCGGTGACCTCGTCCAGAATGTCGAAGGATGAGGAGTATGAACCGAGCAGAGTCTTCTCGTCCACACAAACCGCAGCGGGATCGAAGATTGCCTCGCCATGCTGGGTCTGCGCGAAGAGCAGCACGCGTCCACCGGGCCGCGCCGCATCTATTGCGGTGCGGATGAGTGCGTTGCCGCCCACAGCGAGAATCACCGCATCGGCGCCGCGTCCGTCGGTTTCAGCCATCACCCGCTCGACCACGTTTTCGCTTCCTGCATGTATTGGATGCGTGAGACCGAATCTGGCTGCAATTGCGTGGCGCTCGGGGTAAAGATCCGAAGTCAGCACACGCGCACCGGTGCGCTGCGCGAGCGTGGCATGCATCAGACCGATAGGCCCCTGGCCGATGACGAGAACCGTGTCGTCTGGCGCGAGGTTGAGAAGCTTGACGCCCTTGAGCACGGTATTCACCGGCTCAATAAAGGCGGCCTGCTCAAAGGGAACGCCGTTGGGAATACGCACCACGCCGCCGTTGTTGACGACAAAGTCCATCACCCGGATGTACTCTGCAAAGCCGCCGCCCGAGGGCTCAAAGCCTGCAGTAACGCCGGTTTGTTTGTAGAGCGGGCACTGCGACGGGGTGTGCTTGCGGCAGTAGTAGCACTTTCCGCAGGGCACGTGGTGGAAGGTCATCACGCGGTTGCCGACGGCGAAGCTCTTCACACCTTCGCCTACAGCAACGATAGTTCCGGCCATCTCATGTCCGAAGATGCGCGGGGCGGAGTGGGAGCCAAAGTGGATTTTCTTCAGATCGGTGCCGCAGACGCCGCAGGTGGCAATCTTCACCAAAAGTTCGCCTGGGCCAACTCGCGGCACCGGAACCGTCTCCACACGAACGTCGTTGATGCCGTGATAGACGGCGGCGCGCATGGTGGCGGGAATATGCCCAGCCTGCAGGGTTTCGGCGGTAGATGTCTGCGTTGCCATACGGATTCTTAGGGTTACGCCCTTTCGTCGAGGAAGTCGCTGACAGCATCCCGGATGGCGCCGGCTGCCTTCTTACTATTTTCTCCCATTCGAGCCAGCGCGGACCAGTACCAGGGACGCATCAGGGCATAAAGAGTAAAGCGCGCGGTGCGGAAGCGTCCATCGGGCGTGAGAAAGGCATTCAGATCAGGTAGACGCTCATCCAGGGCGTCGCTGACGGCTTTGATGGCGTAAAACGGAATGCCGCGCTGGACCGCCAGGCGCGCAATGGCGGCGGCTTCCATATCTACCAGGGAGGCGGCATAGGTTTCGGCGAGGCGAAGCTTTTCGGCCGCGTCGGCCACGATGGGGCTGGTGACCAGCCACAGCTCGCCGGACTCGGCGTCACAACGGAAACGCTCGCCGGTGCGGGTGTCGATAACGCCGGCCATGTTATGGACCGAGCCAGGCGCAATGCCGGAACGCAGCGCACCGGCCCAGCCCAGCGAAAAAGCCAGATCGACGGGCGCTTCTTTTTCCACTTCGGCGAAGGCACGAGTGGCGGCGGCCTGTCCGGCTCCAGCGCAGGCGGCAACGTACAGGTTGTCGTCACGGTGCAGCCAAAGGTCGACGCCGTTGCGGCGCTGGTGCTTCCAGCCACGAACCAGCGGCTTGAGTTCGCCTGGCATTGCGGCGATGAAGGCGGTGCGAGTCATTGAATCTTTAGTATGACTCAGAGGGCGAGGATGAGCGCGACGGCCTGGGCCGCGTGAAGGCCAGCGAGAAGGAGGCTGCTGACCACGCGACGCCGACCAGATTGGCCGCGTCATTGCGGGAGAAGATGGCAGCGGTCAAAGCCAGCACCGGCATCAGAAACTCCACAATGCCCCACATCAGCCAATGCCTGCGCCGAGCCAGCAGGACGATGGTGGCGGAGATCCAAATGATGAAGACCAGGAGCACCACGAGCGCGGAGACGAGAAAGCCGAGCTGATGTTCCGCGGCGTGCGTATGCACCATGCGCCGCGTGGCCGCGAAGATTGCAAACGGCAGCAGCGCATAGACAATGCGCATGACGAACCAGCTGAGAGCTCTCGGCTTGTGAGTTGCATCGGGCAACGTACGGCTCCTTGGGGTTCAGCGCGGGCGGGCGTGGAGTTCCCTTCGAGTATGCCGCAGGGCTGCGGATTTCCCCAGTGTTCTTTTCACCGAAGTGCACGGATGGACAATGCGGAGTTCCCAGGCGCGCGTGTGCAGCAGACAAGTCGGCCGATTGCGCGCCGCTCAGATTGATGCAGGAGCATGAGGGAGATGCCGAGGATGGAGCTAATTTGATTCCATCCGGTGCAGTGATTCAGCCGGCCACTGCTCGCGGTCTCGCCTTGGCAGCAAGGCCGCGGCATTTACGGCGCGTAGCCGTTGGCGCGGAACCACTCGATGGCGGCGCGCATGGCCGGGTAGACCGGCACGATGCGGAAGCCAAGCTCCTGCTGCGCGCGGGCCGAGGAAGCGAACATCTTCTTGCGCCCCATGCGAACCTCTTCGAGCGTGGCGCGTGGTTCCCTGCCGCGAATTTTGCCGGTGATGAGTTCTTCGAAGAACGCGTAGGTAGCTGCGATGGCAAACGGGATGCGCGTGGTGGGCGATGGAATGCCGGTGATGGCGGCCATCTTGTCGAGAATCTGCTTCAGCGTCAGGTTTTCTCCGCCGAGGATGTAGCGTCGGCCGGGCGTGCCAACCGTCAGCGCGTCGACATGCGTGCGCGCCACTTCGCTGACGTCTACAAGATTGAGACCGGTATCGACGTACGCCGGAAATTTGCGATTGAGGAAGTCTACAAAGATGCGGCCGGTAGGCGTGGGCTTGGCATCGTTGGGCCCAATCGGCGTGGTGGGGTTGAGAATCATCACCTGTTGGCCGTCCTGCGCCGCGGCGATGGCCTCACGCTCGGCCATAAACTTGGATCGCTTGTAATGGCCAACCATATCGGACATCAGCACCGGCGTGTCTTCGTTGATGACGATGCCGTCGGTGCGGAAGTGCATGGTGGCTACCGATGAGGTGTAGACGACGCGGCGCACGCCGGCTTCGCGCGCGGCCCGCAGCAGCTCGCGCGTGCCGTCCACATTGATGCGGTACATGGTGTCGGGATCGCGAATCCAGAGGCGGTAGTCGGCGGCAACGTGCATCACGGCGTCGCAACCGGCCAGTGAGGAGGTGTAGGTCTCCGGTCGCGCCAGGTCGCCCACCACGGTTTCGCCGTCGATACCTTCAAGGTTTTTCAGGTTGCTGGTCTTGCGGACGAGCAGGCGCAGTTCGGCACCTTGTGCAGCAAGTGCCTTGGCCACATGGTGACCCACAAATCCAGTTGCGCCGGTAAGGAAGATTTTCATAGAGAGAGTGATCGGCTGAGCGCGTCCCTTGTCATTGTACGAGGCGGGCCGGAGGAGCAGGAACAGTAACGCCGCACCGGAACGGTGCGGCGTCGTTGCTTGCGTGAACGGAGTTAGTCCAGCTTTTCCGGCATCAGGGCGTATTTTTCGCCCGCGGCTTTCTTCTCGTTGTAAGCCTTCACCCAGTCTTCCCAGTGCTTGCCGGCGGCGCGATCTTTACCGCTGAACTCCAGGCGGACAATCTGGTCGTAGCTGAGCTTCTGCTTGCCGTCGACGTTGGGGGCAAAGTACTGCACCCAGGAGTCGGCCAGCGTGGCTCCGGTATGGCGATTGAAGACGAAAGCCTCAAGGCGCTCGCCGGACTTGAGCGTGATGGTAATGTCGCCGCGGTAGTCAAAGGCCTTCTCCAGCGCGTCCTTGAGAGCGTCTTCGGTGGCGAGATCGGGAACCCAGCCTTCGAGCTTTTCGTGCACGGAGCCGGGAGCGAGTTCAAGCGACTCGATCTGCTCCATGGTGTATTTGGCGACTTCAGCGGTCATCATTTTCCTCGGCGGAGCTAACGGTTAGCGGGGTTAGCGGAGTTAGCGGAGCTAGTTGCTTTCCCATATCTCCAAAACCGGGAGATGTGGGGCAGAAGTTCGGCGGAAAATCTTTCAAGAGCGATTTGTCAGGTGGTGCACATCACTTCGATCGCCGCCGAATCGATCCATCTTGGTTCCACATGTTTTGCAGGTCCAACCTCCCCACAAAAACTCGTGAAGGCCACGGGGAATACGTAGAGAGGGCACAACGGATCCGCATTGGCGACAAGTGATCGCACTGTTCTTTGGAGCCAGAAGCACAGCCGCGGAAACCATACCAATCACAATGCCTGCGGATCCAAATAAGCCGAACATGTGTCCCCCATTTGGTGCCCCGGAACAACCAAAGTAGTTATCTCATGGCGGTGTACTACAGCTGCGCCATCTCGCGGTCGGGCTGTTCAATCTGCACCAGCGAGGCGTGGCCCTTCTGCACCGGTTCATTCAGCAGCTTCAACGCGCCTTCATCTTTATAGGTGGAGAAGGTGCCACGGACCATGGCCCAGAAGCCCTTGAGCGTACCGAAGCCTTCCAGAACGGCCGATGGCTCGTAGCCGCAACTGACCATGCAGTTGGCGCACTTCGGATTTCCCGACGCCACGCCATACTCCTCGAACTTCGTGGTCTCCATCATCTCCTTGAAGGTGTCCGCGTAGCCATCCTGCAGCAGGTAGCAGGGGCGCTGCCAGCCGAAGATGTTGTACGCGGGCGAGCCCCACGGGGTGCACTCGTAGGAGCGCTTGCCCATCAGGAACTCAAGGAAGAGCGGAGACATGTTGAACTTCCACGACTTTTTGCGGTTCGACAGGATGGCGCGGAAGAGGCGGCGCACGCGGGCGCGGCCCAGGAATCGCTGCTGGTCCGGCGCCATCTCGTAGCTGTAACCGGGCGAGAGCACAACGCCCTCAACTCCCATGGTCATCACTTCGTCGAAGAAGGAGCGGACAGAGTTGGGGTCGGTGCCATCGAAGAAGGTGGCGTTGGTGGTGACGCGGAAGCCGCGCTTCACCGCTTCCTTGATGCCTTCAACGGCGAGATCGTAGCCGCCTTCGCGGCAAACGGAGAAGTCGTGATGCTCGCGCTCGCCGTCAAGGTGCACGGAGAAGGTGAGGTATTTCGAAGGCGTGAACTCGTGGATGCGGCGCTTGAGCTCAATCGCGTTGGTGCAAAGGTAGATGTACTTTTTGCGCTCGACGAGACCCTTGACGATCTCGACAATCTGGGGGTGCAGCAGCGGCTCGCCGCCGGGAATCGAGACCATGGGCGCGCCGCATTCTTCCACGGCGCGGAAGCACTCTTCCGGGGTAAGCATGCGCTTGAGCACATGGGGCGGATACTGCACCTTGCCGCAGCCGGCGCAGGCCAGGTTGCAGCGGAACAGCGGCTCCAGCATGAGGACGAGCGGGTAGCGCTTGTTGCCGGTGATGCGTTTGTGGAGGACGTAGGTAGCTACGGTCCACATTTGGGAGATAGGTACGGCCATGCTTGGGTCAGACCTCCGGCGCGTGGTCGCGCCCGAACGGGGTTACGTCTATTTTAGATGCTTTTCGGCCTGCGATGTTGCGCAGGCATTGCACGCTGGGGTTCCGGGATGGAAGGCCCATGGATTTCAGAGCGATGCGCGTTCCCGGGTGCCCAAATGCGAGGCACCCGGGGCAACCATCTTTCGATGAAATTGTGCCTTATGCTACGCGCTCCATGGCCCGCTTGTAGGTGGTGAGCGCCAACAGCGGGAAATACTGGCGGTACATGGTGTAGGCCAGGTAAAAGACCTTGGGAAAGCCGGTGCCCGTAATGATTGATTCGCGGCGGGCGCCTTCGCCCATGGACTCGTCCCAGGAGCCATCTTCGCACTGGTGCGTGAGCAGCCAGCGCACGCCCTTGGCGATGGAATCGGAGCGGTCGTCGCCGGCGGCCAGTAGCGCGAGCATTGCCCACGCGGTTTGCGAGGGCGTACTGGGGCCGACACCACGGGTGTTGGGATCGTCGTAGGTGCCGCAGGTCTCTCCCCAACCACCGTCGGAGTTCTGCACCATGCGAATCCATTCGGCGGCCTGCTGCACTTGCGGTTCGTGCTGGTCGAAGCCGATGGCATCGAGCCCGCGCAGCACCAGGAAGGTGCCGTAGATGTAGTTGACGCCCCAGCGGCCAAACCAGCTGCCATCCGGCTCCTGCTCTTTGAGGATGAAGTCGATGGCCTTCTGCACGCGCTTGTCGTCGCGCGTGTAGCCATAGGCGGCCAGCATCTCCAGCATGCGGCCGGTGATGTCGACGGTCGGAGGATCCAGCATCGCGTTGTGGTCGGCAAACGGGATGTACTGGAAGATCATCTTGGTGTTGTCTTTGTCGAACGAGCCCCAGCCGCCGTTGCGGCACTGCATGGCGAACTCCCAATCGATGGCGCGCTGGGCAACGTCGTGCTGGTAGCGCTCGCGTGGATTGTCCACCTGCTTGAGCGCAAGCAGAACCTGCGCGGTGTCATCGGTGTCGGGGTAAAACTCGTTGTTGAACTCGAAGTACCAGCCGCCTGGCTCGACGTTGGGCACTTTAACGGCCCAGTCGCCCTTGTGACGGACTTCCTTGGAAAGCAGCCAGTCGGCGGACTTGAGCATGCGCGGGTCAGAGCGCGGCACTCCTGCCTCGCCCAGGGCGAAGAGAGCCTGTGCCGTGTCCCATACGGGCGAAACGCAGGGCTGCATGCGGAAGGTGGGCTCGGGCATTTCAGGAGTCGGCTCCTGCTCAATGCCGAGCTTTTCAAATTCGTCGCGGGCGCGAATCACCTGCGGATCGTCTTCGGAGTAGCCGAGGCAGCGCAGAGCGATGATAGCGTTCATCATCGCCGGATAGATGGCGCCGAGGCCGTCGGACATCTCCAGCCGCTCAAGCATCCACTTCTCCGCGCGGCGCATAGCCAGGCGGCGCAGCGGGCGCAGGTGCACGCGCTCGGCCAGGTGCATGATGCGATCGAGAACGAGGAAGAAATTGCGCCAGCTGATGGGCCGCTTGCGGTCCAGATGCAGGCGGAGCGCGGCGTTGGTGCGGCCGCCCACGAACAACTCGTCGATTCCCCGCTCTTGCGGAATCCGCTTGAACGGCTTTTTGGCGTACATGATGGCCAGCGGGACAAGAATACCGCGCGACCAAGCGGAGATTTCGTAGATGTTGAAGTAGAACCAGTTGGGAAAGAGAACAATCTCCGGCGGAACCGCAGGAACGGCGTCGTAGTCATACTCGCCGATGGCACAGAGATACATTTTGGTGAAGGTATTGCAGGCCACCACGCCGCCATTGGCAAGAATCCACGCACGCGCTTTTGCCATGCGCGGCTCGTCGGCAGTGAGGCCCATGATTTTGGCCGAAGAGTAGCACTTGACGGTCAGAGAAATGTTGCCCAGTCCGCCGGGATAGATACTCCATGAGCCGTCGTCGTTCTGGAAGCGCATCATCTCAGTGAATGCGCGCTGCATGCGACCGGGGTCGCCCGACTCAAGCAGAGTGTGGAGGAAGATGTAGTCGGCCTCGAGCATGGAGTCGGCTTCGAGTTCGCCGCACCAGTAGCCATCAGGATGCTGAAGAGAGAAGATATGGTCCGTTGAAGCGGCAATTGCGCGGTCGACGTCGCCCAGGTCGGCGTCGATGCGGCCGAATCTCGGGGTGGATGGCGCGGACTTGCCTTGCTCTGCACTCATGAAATGCGAAATGCCTCAGAATCTTTCCGGGAGAGCTGCGTTCCGGAGTTGCCTGGCTTGAGCCAACGTGCCTGCCGCCACTCCCATTTTGCGGCAAAGGCAACACGATGCACGAAATAAACCGGCCTGCCGGCAGAGGTGCCGGCCTGGAGTCCTGTTAAATCCTGCGCAAGCTTACCGCACGGGAACGGGTTCTGCACCACCGGCGCCGCCGATGGCCTGGACGATTTCCGGGGGAAGGCCGAAGCGAACATTTTCCGGCATCACTTCCACTTCTTCGACGCTGGAAAAGCCGTTTTGACTCAAATAATTAACCACGTCCTCGACGAGAACCTCCGGCGCCGACGCGCCGGCAGTAACGGCCACCGTGTTGATGCCCTCCAGCCACTTGGAATCGATTGCGGCGGAGTTGTCGATCAGGTAGCCCTTGGTGCCAAGATTGCGCGACACCTCGACGAGGCGGTTGGAGTTGGAGCTGTTGGTGGAGCCGACGACAAGAACCAGCTCGGCATTGTGCGCAACATTGCGCACCGCTACCTGGCGATTCTCGGTGGCGTAGCAAATGTCCTGCGAATGCGGGCCCACGATGTTGGGAAACTTTTCCTTGAGGGCGTGGATGATGTCGCGCGCCTCGTCGAGCGAAAGCGTGGTTTGCGTCAGGTAAGCGACGCGGTTGGGATCGGGCACCTGAAGCGCGGCAACCTCTGCCGGGCTGGAAACGACCTGCGTGACATCGGGCGCTTCGCCCAGGGTGCCTTCGATTTCATCGTGGTCGCGGTGGCCGATGAGCACCAGCGAGTAGCCCTGCTTGGCGAACTTGACCGCCTCAATGTGGACCTTGGTGACTAGCGGACAGGTGGCGTCGATAACCTTGAGGTTGCGGCCCTTGGAGCGCTCACGCACCGCCGGCGAAACGCCGTGGGCCGAGTAGATAACGCGCTGGCCATCGGGAACGTCGTCGATTTCGTGCACGAAGATGGCGCCCTTATCTGCCAGCTCATTCACCACATAGCGATTGTGGACGATTTCGCGGCGGACATAGATGGGCGCACCGAAGGTATCGAGCGCGATTTTGACGATGTCGATGGCGCGCACCACGCCGGCGCAGAAGCCGCGCGGCTTCAGGAGCAGGACGCGCTTGGTGGCAGTCGAAGAGCCGTTGGCAACGGGGTCGAGGACGGATGTGGTCACAGGTTAAGTATACCTTTTTAGTCCTAATTGGGCGTAGCTGAGTGAAACCCGGGAATCGCTGCGGTCATACCCGGCTACCGGCCGGCAAACTCTTGCGGTTCAGCGCGAAATCCACTCCCTGCCGGTCATCCGTACAGTATGGTGGAGCTATCGGAAACGGCCCAGGCAAGGCGCGTATACCTAGAAGGCCCACAGAGATGCGTCGCCCATCCCGCGCGGGCGAGTGACCCAGGAAAGGCATTACCCATGGAAGGCTCCAAAGCCCGATGGAAGAACCCTCTCGTCGACTGCATTCTGCTTTTCGTACTGGTCATCGTTCCCGAGCTGCCTTTCCTTGGCGGACTTCACTTTTACAGCGACGATTGGGCCTTCGCGGCTGATCGTGTCCAGCGCCTGCACGAGAGCGGTCTGGAGACCTTTCGGCACATGGTCACCGAAGATGCCAATTTTCGCGTGCGCCCTGTGCTGGCGGTCTTTATGTCGTTCAGCTACAAAGTGCTGGCATTCGACCCGCTGGCGCTTCATATTCTGAGCGCCATTCTGCTGGGC
>DASVLI010000190.1:0-6960 GCA_036384955.1 Occallatibacter sp. | reverse complement strand
CTTGCCGGCGCAATTGTCGCCTCCATTCTGCTCTCGAAGCGCCTGCTTCCACTTGTGCTGGCTGCAGCTGTAACAAGTCTGGGCGCAGCGTGCATGCTGCTGACGCACGGGGCAGGCGCGTATGCGGCATCGCTTCTGTATCCTCTTGGCGTCTCGCTCTATTCTGTTGCGCTGGTTGCATATCCTTCTCTTCTTAGTGCGGCGCAAACTCCGGTTCAGCGCGCGCGGCTGGCTGGATGGTTGTACGCACTCGCGGGCTGGATTGGCTCAGGCCTTGGAATCGGCATGGGACAGCATCTTGGTAATGTGCCGCTGGTGTTCATCGCTGTTGCGGCTTTCATCGTGTGCCTACCGGTGCTTGACTGGATTATTCGTAATCGCTGGCGCGAGGCCGGGTTGATTTGTGTCGTTGCGTTCGTTGCTGTGACGCTTCAGCATTTTTCAACTCCAGTCGCAGCGGCGGTTCCACTGTCTGCGGTAGAGCATGGCCGCGCAGTTTACATCTCCGAGGGGTGCATGAGCTGCCACTCGCAATACGTCCGGCCGGGGTCGCAGGATGAGCTGATCTGGGGGCCGGCACAATCGCTTGAATCCGTGCATGCGCAGCGCCCGCCGCTGATCGGCAACCGGCGTCAAGGGCCCGACCTTGCACAGGTGGGCGCACGGCGCTCACATAAGTGGCTCGAAGCGCATCTCATTGCGCCAAACATGGTGAGTGATCAATCGCCCATGCCCTCCTATGCATTTCTCTTCGCGGACGGCCGCGGCAAGGATCTCGTTGCCTATCTCGCCAGCTTGCACAGCGCGCTGGCAACATCCGGTTCGCTGCAGGCCGCGTGGCATCCATCCTCGGCCGCATGGAGCGCCGCTGTACCCACCCGCGGCGAGCAATTGTTTGCCCACGAGTGCGCCACGTGCCACAACGCTTCCGGTGCGGTTCGCCAGACCATGCCTGCATGGTTCACCAAGACACCGCCAGATCTGCAGGCGCTTGCGCGCTTTGCGCGAGCACACTCGAATGACGAGCTCGCCCATCTGGTCAAATTCGGCCGCTCAGGCACGGAGATGCCTGGTCATGAAGTCCTGCACGACGATGAGATTGCTTCGCTTGTCCTGTGGCTGAAGAGCACCGCGCTTCAGCCTTCCCCCATTGACTCCTCACCTACTGGAGACACTCGATGAACCGCTTTGCACGTACCATCGCTTTCTTCGTTGCGTTTGTTTCGGCAGTTGCTGCCGCCGCGCAGCAACAGACGCTGGCCATCAATCCCGACGCCAGCAGCGTGGCCTTTAGGCTCACGGGCACAGGTCATGAAGTTCACGGATCATTTCACGTCGCGTCCGGCACAATCACATTCGACCGTACATCCGGCAAAGCCTCCGGGTCGATTGTGGTTTCGGCCGCCAGCGGAGACAGCGGCGACAAGGGCCGCGACAAGAAGATGCACAGCGATGTTCTCGATGTTGAGCACTACGCGGATGTGACCTTCCAGCCTCGAAGCTTTCAGGGCACTCTCGCAGCTTCCGGCGACTCGACGATTCAGGTGACAGGCGTCTTCACACTGCATGGCGCCGCGCACGACATCACTGTGCCGATGCAAATTCACATAGACGGCGCCAATGTAACGGCGAAAGGGAACTTCATTGTGCCCTATGTGCAGTGGGGGCTGAAAGACCCAAGTATCTTCATCCTGAAGGTGGCCAAGGAAGTGCACATCGACCTGAATCTGGCGGGAACCGTGGCGGCGGCAAAGTAAGCCGCTCGGCGCATTGTTCTGTATCCACGAAGTGCTGGGCCAGGCTTACGGCGCAAGCTCCACCAACTCGATGCCTGCCTCTCGAATCATCGATTCCGACAAAGGCGGCTTACCCCATTTTTCGTTCTCACTCGGCGTATACACAATGCGCGTAATGCCCGACTGTACGACGACGGCAGCGCACTGCGGGCAGGGCATGTACGGTGTGACGTAGATGGAGCAGCCGCGGATGTCCTGGCGCGCGGAGAGAATTGCATTAATTTCGGCATGCAGGATAGTCGGATATTTGATGTCGCGATTCTGCAGCCGCTCGACTGTGTCCGCAATGCCTTGCGGAAAACCGTTGAAGCCGACCGAGATAACAAATTTGCCGCGGGTAATGACCGCACCGACCTGTGAACTTGGGTCCTTGCTCCAGCTTGCCACCAGGCGCGCCATATCCATAAAGCGGCGGTCCCACTTTTCGGTGCTTGTCATCAAGGTCATCATCCTTTCACGTACAGCCGGTGCGGTGCGCAAGGCGGCTGCACTTCAGCATCTCATGCAGGTCCGGTGGAAGTTAGAGAGCAGATTTCCACATGCAGGGAACCCAGCTGCAAGGGAATTTGATGAGGCGGAAGGAGATGTAGGGAGTGTGACGCCGGATACGGATGGACGTCTGCGAGTGGTGTTGGAGTTTGTGGAAAGGTTTACAATCCGGGGTCAGCGAGTGAGACTTTCGAGACGAGATTTAATGAAATCTGCAGCGGCGCTGCTGGTGCAGCAGTGGGCCGTTCGGCGCGGATTGGCGTACACTGCCGATGCCTCGCGGGAGGGCCGCAAAGTCATCATCGTGCTTTGCGGAGGCATGCGCCGCGAAGACACATTCACCGAGACGGGCATCGCCAATATTCCGCATCTCAATGGTGAACTGCGGCCGCATGCGGCACTCTACACGCAGATGCGAAACTCCGGCGTGACCTCGCATTACAACACCATCTCAAGCATCCTTACGGGTAACTGGCAGCGGCTGGACGACTGGGGCAAGTCGCGGCCGGCAGCGCCTACGATTTTTGAGCAGATGCGGAAGCAGACGAAGTGGGGGGCGGAGCAGACCTGGCTGATTTCGAGCAACAAGGCATTGACGAACTTGATTGGCGCCAGCGATGTGCGCGGGTTCGGGCCAGGCTACGGCGCAAACGTGGTATTTCCCAAGCAGTTGTTGATCAATGCCGTAGTGCGGGCGGCGGCGCAGGGCAGGGCAGTACGCGGAACTGATCGTGCAGCAGTAGCGCCCGAGTTGCAGGCAATGCTGAACAGCGACAACTACGACGGACTGGGCTGGCAGATCTCGGGCGAAGCCGCGGAGATCGATACACCGGCGTTGGGTGCGATCCAACATGCCATCGACGACCTGGTTCGCACCAACGCGCCAGCGACTGGCGATGAATTCACCTATCTAGTGGCCGCCGAGGTGATGCGTCGCTTTGCGCCATCGTTTTTGACCATGACATTTTCTGACATGGAGGTAGCGCATTTCGGTTCCTACTCGCTGCACTTGGGCGGCATTCGCACCGTGGACCGGCTGGTGTACGAAGTATGGAACCTTGTGCAGGATTTGCCGGCGTATCGCGACAAGACGACTCTGTTTGCTCTGCCGGAGTTCGGGCGCGATATGGATGGCTCGACGACGAATGGGTTCTTCAATCACCGGCAGGACAGCGCATCCACACGCATGACGTGGATGCTATGCCTGGGCGATGCGGTGCGCAGCCCGCAGACAATCGAGCAGCCGGTGGAGGAGACGGACATCTTCCCAACCATCGCGCGGATGTTCGGGCTGACAGGCACGGAATCGCAAGGAAGGGCACTGCCGGGGTTATGGTTATGAGGCCGAGCGTAGCGATGACGGATGCGACTTCACGCGCGGAGTTCCAACGGCAGATTGATCGCTTGCCTGTGACGATGCGGCCGGCGCTGAATCAGCAGCTGGGGAACTGGGAGAATCTCTTCCCTTATGAGCAGGCGCGATACGTGAAGTTCATGCGCGGCCTGTCGGCGCTGAGTGACGCGGAACTGCACGCGCTTACCGATCCGCTGATTACCTTGGAGACCAAGATGGGCGTGGCGGCCTGGAATTATTCGGTGGTCACCGACACAATGGAGAACGCATCACTGCTGGCGCGATCGCCTTACTACAGCGAATGGCGGCGACAGGTGCAGGATGTTTTTGCGGGAATAGAGTCGGCGGCAGCCACACCGGCGAACGCACCGCGAGGACGCGTGGTGCTGCTGGTACTGCCGGATAGCTTGCCGATCATGCAGATTGTTGCCGCCAAGCCGTGGGATGATCGCGGGGTGGAGGTGCGCGTTGAGGGCGATGCGCGACGCGTATGCGAGCTGGCGTTGAAGGGCGAGACGGGATTGCCCGCGCGTCTGCGGGCGGATGGCGCGGAAAGCGCCGACTGCTGGTTGATTGATGCGGATGCGAAACTGGGCGCGCTGCGCGGCGAGAACACACAGCCGGCGTCGCTGCTGGAATATGCGGCGCTGAAGCGGTTCCGCGACAATTTTCTGGCCGAGGTAAATACCGTTCCACGTGATATGACGGTCTCGGACCAAATCCTGGCGCGCATCCGCCGGGAAGATTGGAAGTCGCGTTGGCCGGCAGCCTTGGCTGGCGAGCCGCGGCTCAGGCACTTTTTGGTGGAGTTATTCCTGAGCGGAAACGGCGCGCTGATTTTCTCGAATGCGTTTGTGCAGTGGTGCGCATCAGAGGCGATTCGTCGCGCGCGGCCAAGGCTGTTGGTGGCGCGCTTCGGACTTCGTGCTAAACCAAAGCCGTTCACCGGGATTGCGATCTTCGAGAATCAGCAGAAGATCAGTGCGCTTACCGATGTGGACGATCCGGTAGGCAGTGCAATCGATGCGCTGATTCTTGCGCGCTATGTGTGGCTTTCGGTGTTGCGCTATCCGGAGAGGGAGCAGACCTGCGGCGTCTGCGTGTCCGAGGCGAGCGGTAGAGCGTACGTGATCGGACCGAAGGGACAGCACGCGTGGACGCACGAACGCGGCGTGACTCCAGAGGAGATTCACGCTTGGATGAGCGCAAGGCTTGCTGAGTGAGGGGAATTAGTGTTTAAGAGAGCTGCCGCGATGCTTGGGCGTGGTGAAGAAGAGCATGGCGCCGGAGAAGGCGGCTGAAAGTTTCACGCGCCAGTTGCTGGTGACGATCGCACCGGGTTCGCTGGATTGACGCGGCCAGCCAAGCGGCTTGTGGCGCAGGCGGCGGTAAAGGAAGCTGAGCATGCTCTTCCTCTGTTTGGGAAACTCTGCCAGCAGCAGCAGCCAGTAGGCAAAGGCGTGACGTGCTTCTATCAGCACAGGCAGACGGCTGTGCTCGGGATGATGGACCACGGCCTCAGGGCGGTACTCAGCCGCAAAGCCATTGGAAATAAGATATGCGATGGCGTAGTGCTCTTCAGCGATATGGAGCGGCGCACCGCGCCCGAGACGTTCATCGAAAAGAACGTTTGAATCGCAGGCAGCGCGGCGCAGCGCCATGTTGCAACCAACACCCAGGCCGCCGAATGTAGCGATCTCAAACCACTGCGGCGTTTCCGAGGAGAGCCGGCGAAGTTTATTGTCGGTTGCATCGTCAGGATTGGTTTCAGGTGTGATCACTTTGCCGGCAGCAATGGCGAGACGAGGGTCAGCGAATGCCGCGACCAGCAGACCAAGCCAATCAGGATCAGGGATCGCATCGTCGTCGAGGAAGGCAACGATATCGGTGCTGCATTCGCGCAGTCCACGATTGCGAGCACGGCTTAGCCCCAGAGCAGACTCGACACAATACCGTGCTCCAGCATTGCGGGCAATGGCTTCGGTTTCGGCGTCGCCCGCGGAGTTGTCGATGACCAAAACGCTGGTCGGGGGCGGACTCAGACGGCCGACGGCTTCCAGGCACGGCTTGAGGTTTGCGGGTCGGTTTCGTGTGCAAATGACAACCGTGCTTGTCAGATTTGAACTTGCGGACCCGGTCGTTATATCGCCTGCCGGTATGAGTTTGTTATCCAAGTTCAATCAGACGACCTCATTGGTTCCAGCACGACGAGTTAAGTTCGGTGTGTATCCGGCCATTGTAATTGCTGATTGCAACCCTGGGCCGCATAACTTCTAAATCGATTTTGCAGGCAACGAGTAGAAGAGAGCTGTTGGCGCCGAACATCCCGAGCAGGGGCGTTGCACCAGTACATCAAGGGAGGCTGCGCCTCCTTGAGTTTAGACGGAGCAGCGCACCAGAAAGTCTACTTGTCCTGTTTGTCTTTGCCGTCACTCCCGTAGCCATAGCCATAGCCGTAGCTGTGGTAGCTTGCGTAGCGCTCCTCAAGGCTTTCGGCATCGTTCAGAATCATACCGATGATATGCTCCTTGCCCACCAGCTGCACGGCATCGTCCACGGCATCCCGCGGCGTAACGCCGGCGCGCAAGACCCAAAGGCAGCCATCGGCCTTGGTCTTCACGCTTTGGATATCGGGCACGGGAAGGGCAGGGGCCGAGTCAAGCACAACCCAGTCGGCCGCTGCGCGAAGACGGACCAGCGTACGCGCAAAAGCCACGGAGTTGAGCAGGTCAATTGCATTGGCGGCGGGTTGGCCTGCTGGCAGCACGTAAATACCTAGCGGGTCTACGCGGCGAATGCATGCAAACGGATCAGTGTCCTCCTGTAATGCCTGTACAAAGCCCGGCCACGGTTCCAGGCCCAGGCGTTTGAAGAAGACCGGTTTGCGGAAGTCGGTTTCAACCAGCACAACCGAGCGCTTGCCGCGCTCCGAAAGGCTGGCAGCCAGATTGATGGCAGTTGTCGTCTTGCCCTCGCTGGGCAGCGAACTGGAGACTAGCAGGGTTTTGACCTTGCCTGCCACCCAAAGCGCGTTGAGGCTCATGCGAAGCAGGCGGAAGCGATCCGCGGCCATGCCACGCGGGTCGGTATGCACCACGACGCGATCTTCGGGAGCAAGATTCGCCTGCACCGTTTCAATGGACTCAGCGCTGAACGGATGAACGGACGTTGTGGACATGACCTGCCTTTCAACGGAAGGAATTCTGGATACTTTGCCGGATACGGAACTTTTGGTTTGCGATGTTGTGCTCACGTCTCAACCCCTGTACACGATGAAGGCCTGACCGGCCAGTGCAAGAACAAGTAATGTGGAGGCGAAGA
>DASVLI010000189.1:0-75702 GCA_036384955.1 Occallatibacter sp. | reverse complement strand
CCCTTCCTTCGCTTCGCTGCGGAGATGTACCTGGGGCGCCCATTTTGTGTGCTGGGGATGCTTCCTGAAAAGCAAATGCGGGCCGCTCGGGATGACGTTGGCTGGGGGAGGGATGTGGTTCCCACCCTTGCTCAACCACCCCAAGGACGAAGACCTGTCCTTGGGGACCCCGGCATTGCGCAAGGATGGGGCATCCATTTCTTGTGCCCGTACGTTTTTCCCGCTGATGCGTTTGTGGTCTCCCAGGTGCCCTTCCTTCGCTTCGCTGCGGAGATGTACCTGGGGCACCCATTTTTTGTGCTGGGGGTGCTGCCCGAATGCAATTGCGGGCCGCTGGGGATGACATTGGCTGCGTTGAATGGTCTCCCCGGTCCGCAGGTGCGAGGGACCGGGGGGCACACGGCAAACATCGCCAAGGGTCACTTGCCAGGAAGGCGGCGAGGGGCTTGTTCTGACTAAGCCTCCCCGCCAGCTCTAGCTTTATTTCGCGCATGACGATGGTGAAAATTTCAGCTTCTTATTCAGCCTGCGCCAGCGCCGCAACAACCTCGGCAAGTTTATCGAGTATCTGGTTCCAGCCCTCCATTTGACCGCTTTCTTTCGCGCTCTCCATGGGCTCATTTCCAATGAAGGTGAGTTTCGTCTGGCCGTTTCCGAGATCCTCAAAGAGGGTAACGTCGTAGGCGCCGTCGATGGCCTCATGTTCTATTCCCAGCTGCGCGGGGTCAATCTTGTTTCCCTCCGGGTCGGAAAAGTACATGAGGGAAACGATCTTCTGGTGCGGCACAATCTCGTAGTACTCAACCGCATTCCAGAACTCCTGCCCATCCGGCGCCTTCATGCAGCAGAGGAGTTTTCCTCCCACGCGAAAATCCATTTTGCAAAGGGGCGCAGTAAAGCCCTTGGGCCCCCACCACTGCATCACATATTTCGGGTCTGTCCACGCCTTCCAAACCAATTCGCGTGGGGCATCAAAAATTCTTGTAATCACCATCCGCTCTGTCTGGTTAACCGCGCCTTCTGTCATCTCCGACCTCCTCCTTTTTCATTCGATTCACGACCTCATCCAGCTTGTCGAAACTCTCTTCCCAGAAGCGGCGATAGCTAATGGCCCAGTCACTGACCGTCTTTATCGCCGCGGGCCTGAGCGTACATACACTCTCTCGTCCACGCTTCTTCTTGACCACAATGCGCGCCCGCACAAGATAGGCAATATGTTTTGAAACCATCTGCTGCGAGAGCGCAAATGGTTCCGTCAATCGATGCACGGAGGCGGGCCCATGCGAGAGGCGTTCGACCATCGCCCTGCGGGTGGGATCGGACAAAGCCGCGAATGTTGTACCCAGTCTATCCACAACCATATGGTAGTGAGTTTTCCAAGCGTGTCAAGGGCCAATTTTGCGACCCCTGATTTCTGATTCCTGATTTCTGATCGCGACGAATGGTAGATCGCCGAGTCACACATTGAGGCCGAGCAGCAACAATAAGCCGGCTTGTGTTTACCTTCGTCTTCTTTGCGGCTCTGGGCGCGATGCGGTTTCCACATGAGCAACAGCAGGCCCTTCGCTCTCTGCCCTGCCCGCTCGCTTTGCTCGGGGTGTGTTCGGTCGCCGAGGATGACGTTGGCTGGGAAGCGATTGTGGTTCCCACCCTTGCTCAACCACCCCAAGGACGAAGACCTGTCCTTGGGGACCCCGGCATTGCGCAAGGATGGGGCATCCATTTCTTGTGCCCGTACGTGTTTCCGCTAACGCGTCTGTGGTCTCCCAGGTGCCCTTCCTCCGCTGCGCTACGGAGATGTACCTGGGGCACCCATTTTTTGTGGTGGGGATGCTGCCCAAAAGCAATTGCGCTTCGCTGGGGATGAGACTGCCGGTAGACTGGCGCCCGTTTTCGCCCTGTGCGCCGGGTCACAAGACGGCGGAGCGCGGGCTGTGATAGCATCCGGTTTCTTAAAGCAAGGCGCCGTGCCGATTCACGGAAATTTCATCGGCCGGACGCCCGCCGGGGACTCTCCGCATGGACGAGGAAGACGGCAGAACGGGCCCTCAAGCCCGGAAATTCGGACGCGTTGACGTCCCGCGGGACGCCGTAACGGGCTTTCTGTGCCTTGCTCAGCACCCACCGACAATTCAGGATTTGCGCGGACGCCATGTTGGGCGCGCGCGCGCGCATTCCTCAGGGGCTAAAGCCCCATGGATGTTGCTGGACTCGACGTACGGGCTGAAGCCCGTACCCTTCACATTGCCGGACTCGGCGTACGGGCTGAAGCTCGTACCCTTCACTTTGCTGAATTCGGCGTACGGGCTAAAGCCCGTACCCTTCAAAACCGCGCGCTTAATTGAGGTGTTTTCGCAGGGGCTAAAGCCCCCGATTTCTATTGCAACGGTTACGGCCCGGCTGAAGCCGTGCCCTTGTTACAGAACTTTCCCGGCCAGGTTTTTCCGCGTTCTGAAAAGAAGCGACGAGGACAGCGCTTTCGGAACGGCCGAGGCCGTGTTCCGGCACAAGCCCGCAGCACCCAGTTCCAGACCCAAGGAGAAGCACGATGAAAACGTATCAGGGAAGTGAGATCCGCAACGTAGCTGTAGTGGGGCATGCGCACAGCGGCAAAACGACGTTGATCGCCGCTCTGCTGCATGCCGCAAAAGCAACCCCGACGCAGGGCCGTGTCGCCGACGGCACGGCCGCAACCGCGTACGACGAAGAGGAAATTGCGCGCGGCACAACCATGCAGAGCGCGGTGGCCTATGCCGAATGGCAGGGCGCGAAGATCAATTTTGTGGATACGCCGGGCTTTCACATGTTCAGCCACGAGGCGCGCGCGGCGATGCTGCCGGTGGAAGCGGCCTGTGTGGTGGTGAATGCGCAGCACGGCGTGGAAGCGGTGACCGAGCGGGTGTGGAGATTTGCCGAAGAGGCGAACATGCCGCGGTTTGTGCTGGTGAACCAGATGGACCATCCCAAGGCGGGCGGCGGAGGCGGGCTGAGCGCGCTGATGGAAGACCTGCATGAGCGCTGGGGCCGGCTGTGCGTGCCGGTGCAACTGCCGATTGTGGATGCGCATGGCTTTCAGGGCGTGGTGGATCTGGTGACGATGGAGGCCTTTTACTACACGCCGGGGGGCGATGGGCGAGGCAAGATTGGTGAGGTTCCGGCAACGCTGGCGGGGCCGGCCAAGGCAGCGCACGAGGCTTTGGTGGAGCTGGTGGCCGAGGGCAAAGACGAGCTGATGGAGGAGTACTTTGCCGAAGGCACGATTCCCGAGCAGCACCTGATTACCGCGCTGCATGAGGCGATTCGCGAAGACCGGATTTTCCCGGTGCTGTATGCGAGCGGCGAAACGAATGTGGCGACCGACCACCTGCTGGACTTTATCAAGGTGTATGCGCCGGCGCCGATTGAGCGCGCGCCAATAGCCACGAAGGCTCCCGTAATGGAGGCCGTGGCGGCGCAGGCCGCGCCAGAGGCTCTGGGCGGCGCGGTGATGGCGTTTCGCAAGGTGGCGGATAGTGAGCCGACGGCGCTGTTTGTGTTCAAGACGATGACCGACCCGTTTGCTGGGCGCATCAGCTTCTTCAAAGTGATAAGCGGCGTGGTGAAGAACGACGCGACGGTGGAGAACTACACGCGGCACGGGCAGGAGCGGCTGAGCCATATTGGCGTGATGCAGGGCCGCAAAGCCACCGACGTGGCCGAGCTGCACGCCGGCGACATTGGCGCGGTGGCCAAGCTGCGCGAGACCTTTACCGGCGACACGCTGGGCGCAAAGGGCGCGGAGATTCAGGTGGAGCTGGTGGCAATGCCCGAGCCGGCCATGACCTATGCCATTGAGCCGAAGAGCCGCGCGGACGAAGACAAGCTGGCGCCGGCGATTCACAAGCTGATGGAAGAGGATTTGCTTATCCGGTTCTTCCGCGATCCGCAGACCAACGAGTTTTTGATTGCGGGCGCGGGGCAGCCGCACATTGAGACGATTGTGAGCCGGCTGAAGAAGCGGTATCACGCGGAAGTGACGCTGAAGGCGCCGAAGGTGCCGTACCGCGAGACAATCCGCGGCAAGGCCGACGCGCAGGGGCGGCACAAGAAGCAGTCGGGCGGACACGGGCAGTTTGGCGACTGCAAAATCAGGATGGAGCCGATGCCGCGCGGCGGCGGCTTTGTGTTTGAGAACGACGTGTTCGGCGGCGCGATTCCGAGGCAGTTTATTCCAGCCGTGGAGAAAGGCATTATCGAGACGGCAGTGCGCGGCTTTCTGGCCGGGTATCCGGTGGTGGACTTCAAGGTGACGGTGTACGACGGCAGCTACCACGACGTGGACTCAAACGAAATGTCGTTCAAGAAAGCTGGACGGCTGGCCTTCAAGAAAGCGATGGAACAGGCCAAGCCGTGTCTGCTGGAGCCGGTGATGAAAGTGGAAATTGAGGCGCCGGACGAGTTTGCCGGAACGTTGATGGGCGACCTGAATGGGCGTCGCGGACGCGTGCAGGGCATGGAGTCGAAGGGCCGGACAACGGTGGTGAATGCCGAGGTTCCAATGGCCGAGATGCTGACCTACGGCGCGCAACTTACCTCGATGACACAGGGCAAGGGCAGCTACCGGATGGAAGTGGACCATTACGACATCGTGCCGCAGGCGGTGGCAGAGAAGATTCTGGCCAACGCCAAGCAGCCGGTGGACGAGGAAGAGGATTAAGACAGGGCCAGTGATGCATGGGAGCCCGGGCGGCGCTGCCGTCCGGGCTCTTTTACACTGGTTACGCGATTTTTGCCGGAATCCTTGCCGGGGTTGGGGCATCTGAAAGAATGATGGATGTGAAGCACGAGAGCAAAGTAGTGTCTGCCTGGATGGGGCGGGCGGCGGTGTGCGCCGCGCTGGCCCTGGCCGCGACGGGCGCGCAGGCGCAGAATTCGAGTTCGGCAAGTAACCCGTTCTATGGCAGCGTGACCGTTGCGCCGGTGACGGACAGCGTGTTGCGGCTGAGCCTGGATGAGGCTGTGGCGCGCGGCCTGAAGACCAATCTGGGCCTGAAAGAAGCCGAGTCGGGTGAGCTGGAGCTGAAGGGCCTGAAAAACGAGGCTCTGCAGCAGTTTTTGCCCAGCATTTCTCTCAGCGGCGGAACGGGCGTGCACCAGCACAACCTGGAGGCGCAGGGTTTTGGACCGGGCACGCTGGCGAAATTCGGCGATCTGCTGGGGATGGACACCTCTGGATTTTCGCCGATTACCAAGAACGACCTGACGCAGGGGCAGCTGAACTTCAGCCAGACGCTGTTTTCCGGCCCGGTGATTGCCGGGTGGAAGGCCGCATCGGCCGCGCAAAAGGTGGCGTATTTCGCCAAGATGAGCGCGCGCGGCGAAGTGGTGCAGCAGGTTTCGACCGCGTATCTGCGAGCGCTGGCCGCCAGCAGCGAGGTGGACAACGCGCAGGCGCTGCTGGATGCCGACCAGGTGTCTTTGGACCACGTGAAGGCGGCGCACGAGGCGGGCACGGCGGCGAATCTGGATGAGCTGCGGGCGCGGGTACAACTGCAGGCGCAGCAGCAGGCGCTGATTGCGGCCCGGACCGAGCGCGAGAAGAACCTGATTCTGCTGAAGCGCGAAATTGGCATTGATCCGGGACAGAAGATTGAGCTGACCGACCAGGCTCCTTACGGCGAGCTGGCCCAGCAGACGCCGGAGGAAGTGCGCGCGATTGCGTACAAGAGCCGGCAGGATTACCAGAATCTGCAGAACCAGGTGGTGGAGCTGAAGGCGGTGCATCAGGCCTATCGCGCGCAGCGGCTGCCTACGCTCAGCTTCAGGGGCTACTGGGGCGTGGATACGGTGAATGGCGCAGGCACGCACGGCAACTTTGCTGCCATGGGCACGCTGAGCTTCCCCATCTTCCGCGAGGCGAGTTTGCGCGGCAACGAGCAGGCCTCGACGGCGCAGCTGGATGGCGTACGCTCGCAGCTGGCGGACCTGCATGACCGCATCGACCAGCAAGTACGCGCGGCGCTGCTGGACGTGGATGCGGCGCATAAGCTGGTGGACGTGGCGCGGTCGAATGTGGACCTGGCGACCCAGGCGCTGGCCGACGAGACTGAGCGCGTACAGGCCGGCGTGGACGACAATCTTCCGCTGGTGACGGCGCAGGCCACATTGGCCAACGCGCAGACCAATCTGGTGGAGAGCCTGTACCGCTACAACGTGTCGAAGCTGGTGCTGGCGCGTGCGGCAGGCATCCTGGAAACGCAGTACAAGGTTTACCTGGGCAATTAACTTCTCGCCACCGCTCCGCCTTGTAATGTAGAAGCTGGAGGGCCGGAGCGGATGGCATCCACACTGAAAATTGCATACAAAGTTGTGCCGGACGCGGCGGCGCTTGCTGCCGAGGCCGCGGAGCGCTTTACTCGAGCGGCAGAGGCCGCAGTAGCCAAGCGCGGGCGGGCGCGGATTGCCGTCAGCGGCGGCTCGACACCGAAGGCCGCCTTTCACCTGCTGGCCGACGCAGCGCAGCCCTGGCGGGCGCGCATGCCGTGGGAAAAGCTGGATCTCTACTGGGTGGATGAGCGCTGCGTTCCGCCGGACCACCCCGACTCGAATTACCGCATGACGCGCGAGGCGCTGCTGGACCTGGTTCCACTGCCGGCCGCGCAGGTGCACCGCATGGAAGGCGAACTGGCGCCGGAGGCTGGCGCGGCGCGGTATGAGTCGCTGCTGAGGAATACGTTTCGCCTGGAGGGCGCTGAGAGCCCGCGCTTTGACCTGATTGCGCTGGGCATGGGGCCGGACGGGCATACGGCGTCGCTGTTTCCGCATACCGAGGCGATTCACGCCATGGGCGGCCTGGTGGCGGCCAATTACGTTCCGCAAAAGGAGATGTGGCGGATTACGCTGACGTGGCCGGTGATCAACCAGGCCAGCGAGGTATTTTTCCTGATTGGCGGGGCGGATAAGGCCGAGGTGTTGAAGGAAGTGCTGACCGGGCCGCGCGACCCGGAAACTCTGCCCAGTCAACTGATTTGGCCCGCAAGCGGTATACTCTCTCTGGTCGTAGATAAGGCCGCTGCTACGCTTTTACCCGCACCGGATGCGGAAGGCCGCGGGGTTTTGGAGAGACAACGATGATTCTCGCTGGAGATGTGGGCGGCACAAAAGTCCACCTCGCACTGTATGACTTTATCGATGGAAAACTGAAGCACACACGCGATGAGCGTTACCCGGCAAAGGATTTTGCCGGCCTGGAAGAGATTGTCCGTCAGTTTCTGGGCGCGGACAAAGTAAGCTCGGCCTGCTTTGGCGTGCCGGGCCCGGTGCGCGATGGGCGGCTGCGGTTGACCAACCTGCCGTGGACACTGGACAGCCGCGAGCTGTCGGCACATCTCGGCATCCAGCACGTGTTTTTGATCAACGACCTTGAAGCCAATGGCTACGGCATTGCCGAGCTCAGCTCCGACCAGATTTATACGCTGGCCGAGGGCGATGCGAGCCAGATGGGCAACCGCGCGCTGATTGCCGCGGGCACCGGACTGGGCGAAGGTCTGCTGATCTGGAATGGCCGGATGCATGTTCCCTACCCCTCGGAGGGCGGGCACACCGACTTTGCGCCGCGCAATGAGGACGAGGTGGACATGCTGCGCTTCCTGATGCGGAAGTACGGCGGACGCATCAGCTACGAGCGCGTGGTGAGCGGCATGGGCCTGACCAACGTGTACGAGTTTTTGCGCGAGGTGCGCGGCATGGAAGAGCCGGCGTGGCTGGCGGAAAAGATTGCCGCGGTGCCGGACCCCAATGCGGTGATTACCGAAATGGCGCTGACCGCGAAGAGCGAAATCTGCGAGAAGGCACTGGACATGTTTGTCTCGGTGTATGGCGCGGAGGCCGGCAACCTTGCGCTGAAGGTGCTCTCAGTGGGCGGCGTATACATTGGCGGCGGCATTGCGCCGCGCATTCTGGAAAAGCTGAAGGACGGCACTTTCATGAAGTCGTTTACGGACAAGGGCCGCCTGAGCCAATTGCTGATCAACATGCCGGTGCGGGTGGTTTTGGAGAGCCGCGCCGCGCTGATGGGCGCGGCTGCCTACGCGGAAGCGCGGGCCGCGGAGCTGAGCGGCATTTCGCCGCGGGCAGCGTCAGTAAAGGCTTAGTTACAGCGCAGTTTGATTGAATGCAAAAGGCCAGCCGCGAGGCTGGCCTTTGCATTTTGGATTGATGCCGCTCAGGGAATGCGCGGTGCGCAGGGCGCATTGAGATCGCCCGTCTCCGCGGCAGGGAAATATCTGCGCTGGAAGTAGAGCGCGAGATTGACGAGGGCAATCATCACGGGCACTTCAACAAGAGGGCCGATAACTGCGGCGAAGGCCGCGCCGGAGTTGATGCCAAAGACCGAAACGGCGACGGCGATGGCCAGCTCAAAGTTATTGGAGGCGGCGGTGAAGGCAAGTGTTGCGGTCTTCGAGTAATCGGCCCCGAGACGCCTGCCCATGGCGAACGAGACCAGGAACATGATCACGAAGTAGATGAGAAGCGGAACGGCGATGCGCAGCACATCGAGCGGCAGGCGAACGATGTAGTCGCCCTTGAGCGAGAACATGACGACAATGGTGAACAGCAGCGCGATGAGCGTGAGCGGGCCGACGCGCGGGATGAAGTTGTGGTTGTACCAGTCAATGCCTTTGGCGCGAACGAGGATGGTGCGGGTGAGAAAGCCGGCAAGGAACGGAATGCCGAGATAGATAAAGACGCTCTTTGCGATTTCGACAATGGAGACATTGACCACCACGCCGTGGAGGCCGAGCCAGCCCGGCAGCACGGTGATGAATATCCACGAGTAGACCGAGTAGAAGAGCACCTGAAAGATGGAGTTGAACGCGACCAGGCCTGCGGCGTATTGTGTGTCGCCTTTGGCCAGTTCGTTCCAGACAATGACCATGGCGATGCAGCGGGCCAGACCGATCATGATGAGGCCGGCCATGTACTCCGGATAGCCGCGCAGGAAGATGACGGCGAGCGCAAACATGAGGACAGGGCCGATGAGCCAGTTCTGCAGCAGCGAGAGGCCAAGAATGCGCTTGTTGCGGAAGACCTCGTGCAGCTCCTCGTAGCGCACCTTGGTGAAGGGCGGATACATCATGACGATGAGGCCGATGGCAATGGGGATGGACGTTGTGCCGACCGTGAAGCGATTGAGGAACGGGACAACACCGGGAGCGAGCCAGCCGAGGGCGACTCCGGCAGCCATGGCGGCGAAGATCCAGCCGGTGAGATAGCGGTCGAGAAACGAGAGGCGCTTTTTGGTCAAGTGGGTTCTCCGGCGCTGCTACGAGCGGCCGATTTCGTCGAGTTTTTGTTTGATGGCAAGCTGCTCCAGCGTGCTGAGGGGAAGCGAGAGAAAGAGTCCGATGCGCCGATCAAGCACAACGAAGGCATCGCTGAAGGCGCGCGCGATTTCTTCGGGTGTGCCTTTGACAGCAGCGGGGTCGGGAATACCCCAGTGCGCCGTGACCGGCTGCCCGGGCCAGTAGGGACAGACTTCGTTGGCGGCGTTGTCGCAGACGGTGAAGACGAAGTCGAGTTGGGGCGCGCCCGGCGCGGAGAACTCATTCCACGATTTGCTGCGCAGCCCCGCGATGGACATGCCTGCGGATTCGATTTGCTTGAGCGCCTCCGGCCGGGGCTGGCCGGAGGGATGACTGCCCGCGCTATAGGCAACAAATTGCCCCCGCCCCTTGTGGTTGAGGATGGCCTCTGCCATGATGGAGCGCGCCGAGTTGCCGGTGCAAAGGAACAAGACGTTGTGGGTGCGAGACATGACTACTCCTTGGTTTGGATGGAGACGGGTGAGCAGCAAGACGGGCCGCAGCAGGGCTTGGCCGGCTTGGCAGCGCGGATGAAGGCGCTGATGAGCGAGCCGGCGGCCTGCGCGGCGATGGCGTCAACGTCGACGCCGGCGGACTCGAGGAACTGGCGGGCGTCTTCGACGTTGTAGGTGCGCGTGGGCTCAAGCGAAATCTCAGTAAAGCCGGCCTGCGCGAGTTTGCCCAGATAGTCCTGCTCCTCAAGTGCGCCAGCGATGCAGCCGACCCAAAGCGCCATGCTGGTACGCACCTGCTGGGGCACCTCGCCGCGCGCAACAATGTCGGAGACGGCGAAGCGGCCGCCGGGACGCAGGACGCGGAAGGCTTCTTCAAGCACGCGGCTCTTATCGGAGGCGAGATTGATGACGCAATTCGAGATGACGACGTCGACGGAGTTGTCGGGCAGGGGGATGTGCTCGATGTCGCCCTTGAGGAATTCGACGTTTTCAACGCCGGCCTGGATCTGATTCTGGCGGGCGAGGGCGAGCATTTCGTCGGTCATGTCGAGCCCGTAGGCCTTGCCGGTGGGACCGACGCGTTTGGCAGAGAGCAGCACGTCAATGCCGCCGCCGGAGCCGAGGTCGAGCACGACCTGGCCGGGCTTGAGCTCGATGAGCGCGGTTGGATTGCCGCAGCCGAGCGAAGCCAGGACGGCGGCGGGCGGCAGGCCGCTCTTCTGCGACTCGTCGTAGAGATTGGTGGTGATAGGGTCGCAGCACTTCAGGCCGGGATCGCAGCAGGCGGTGGCGCCGCTGTTCAAAACCTGCTCGGCAACGGCGCCGTATTTGGCGCGGACTTCGGATTTGGTATCCATGATGGCACTCCTCACATATGCTTAAGCAAATATAAGCGCGCCTTGTCATATTCGTCAATACATATATACTGACGACATGAAGAAAGCTTCCCCGTTGCCGGAGATGTTTGCCGCGCTGGCGGACCCCACGCGGCTGCGCCTGCTGAACCTGATTGCGGGGCGCGAGGTGTGCGTGTGCTACTTTGTGGAGATTTTGCGGCAGAGCCAGCCGAAGATCTCGCGGCATCTGGCGTATTTGCGCAGGGCGGGGCTAGTGGAGGCGCGGCGCGAAGGCAAGTGGATGCACTACCGCATGGCGGGCAAGCTGGACAGCGAGGCGCAGGCGGTTTTGACGGCTGTGCTGGCCGCACTAGCCAACGACAAGCAGATGCAGGCCGACCTGACGCGCTTTGCGCATGCATGCTGCGCGCCGCAGCGGCTGGTGATGCCGGAAGGCGTGCCAGCTCCGCGGCCAGTCCCTCAAACAGCCTGACAGCAAAACCTCGCGCCAACGCGGCGCGTGGTTTAGGCTATTCCCAACCTCATGCCCTTTCACCACACAATTGGCGGCACGCGCTACAGCTTTGCGGACCTGCGCGAGCTGCTGGCGAAGGCGACTCCGCTGCGCAGCGGCGACGTGCTGGCGGGCGTTGCAGCGCGCAGTGCCGAGGAGCGCGTGGCAGCGCAGTTTGCACTGGCCGAGTTGCCGTTGGCGCATTTCCTGGACGAACAGGTTGTGCCGTATGAAGACGACGAAGTCACTCGCCTGATTGCAGACACGCACGATGCGGAGGCGTTTGCGCCGGTGCGGTCACTGACGGTGGGTGAGCTGCGCGACTGGCTGCTGAGCGACGAGGCCACCGAGGAGCGGCTGGCTGTGCTTGCGCCTGGGCTGACACCGGAGATGGCAGCAGCGGTGAGCAAGCTGATGCGGGTGCAGGACCTGATTGCGGCGGCAGCGAAGATGCGCGTGGTGACGCGCTTCCGCACCACGGTAGGGCTGCGCGGGCGGCTGAGTGCGCGGTTGCAGCCGAATCATCCGACCGACGACGCGATGGGCATCGCCGCTTCCATGCTGGACGGGCTGCTGCTGGGCTCGGGCGACGCGGTGATTGGGATTAATCCCGCGGGCGACAACGTCGCGACGACTACACAGCTGCTGCGGCTGATTGACGCGGTGCGCGAGCGATTTATGATTCCCGCGCAGAGCTGCGTGCTGGCACATGTGACCACGCAGATGGCGGCGCTGGAGGCAGGCGCGCCGGTGGATTTGATCTTTCAATCGATTGCGGGGACCGAAGCGGCCAACCGCAGCTTCGGCGTGACGCTGGCGCTGCTGCAGGAGGCCTACGAGGCTGGCATGGCGCTGGCGCGCGGGGCGGTGTGCGACGGCGCCGCGATGGGCGCTAACGTGATGTATTTCGAAACCGGGCAGGGATCGGCGCTCTCGGCCAATGCGCACCACGCAGTGGACCAGCAGACACTGGAGGCGCGGGCCTACGCCGTAGCACGGCACTACAAGCCGATGCTGGTGAACACGGTGGTGGGCTTTATCGGACCGGAGTACCTGTACGACGGCAAGCAGATTGCGCGTGCCGGGATAGAAGACCACTTTTGCGGCAAGCTGCTGGGCCTGCCGATGGGTTGCGACGTTTGCTACACCAACCACGCCGAGGCCGACCAGGACGACATGGACACGCTGCTGACGCTGCTGGGCGCGGCCGGCGTGAACTACATCATGGGCGTTCCGGGCGCCGACGACGTGATGCTGAACTACCAGAGCACCAGCTTCCATGATGCGTTGTATGTGCGGCGGGTGCTGGGACTGAGGCCGGCGCCGGAGTTTGAGCGCTGGCTTGCGAGCGACCAGTTTGCGCGGCTGGCGCTTGAGGCTGGCTCGCCGGAAAGGCTGCTGCCGGCATGAGCTCGGAGTTGATAACGGCACGGCTGCGCGCGCTGACGCCGGCACGGGTTGGCCTCGGACGCACGGGCGTGAGTCAGCAGACCGGCGATTTGCTTGTTTTTCAAAAAGCGCATGCCATGGCGCGCGATGCGGTGCATGCGCGGCTGGAGGCAGGGGCGCTGGCGGTTGCGCTGGAGCGGTTGAGCGGGCGGCCGGTTCTGCGGCTGCACTCGGCAGCGCCTGAGCGCGCTACCTATCTGCAGAGGCCTGACCTGGGGCGCATTCCGGACGAGGAGAGCGCAAGGGCGCTGGAGGCGGCTGCAGGCGGCGCGACCGATGTGGCGATTGTGGTGGCGGATGGACTTTCTGCATTGGCCGTGGAACGGCACGTTGTGCCCTTGCTGGAGGCGCTGCTGCCTAAGCTGGATGACTGGCGGCTTGCTCCATTGTGCGTTGTGGAGCAGGGGCGCGTGGCGATTGGCGACCCGATTGGGCAAGGTTTGCATGCCGAGCTGTGCGTGATGCTGATTGGCGAGCGGCCGGGGTTGAGTTCGCCGGACTCGCTAGGGGCGTACATCACGTGGCATCCGCAGCCGGGAAGAACCGATGCGGAGCGGAATTGCATCTCGAATATTCGCAGCGAAGGGCTGAGCTATGCGCAGGCTGCGGCGCAGCTGCAGTTTTATCTGACGGAGGCTCGGCGGCTGGGCCTAACCGGCATACAGCTGAAAGAAGCCGCACCGCAACTGCCGGCGGGCTGATATCTGCATCCCATCCATTGCGTGAAGATTGCGACCTCACACGCTGGGGTGACTCACGTCACATTTTCAACACAAACAGGCTTCGTAGTATCGGAAAACCTCTTGTGAAGAAGTTGACGTGATATGTACAACCGCACACAAAACGAAAATGGCACCTACAACACGCGCTGCCTGGACTGCCTGATGACCATTGCCTCCGCGGTGGAAACGCCCGAGGAGCTGAACGCCGTCGAGGCGCACCATCTATGCCCGGAGAAGGCGCTCTCTCTGCTGCTGGCGCGGGAGCAGACACCTGGCGCCACGGAACCCAAACCTACAGTTCACTGAGTTGGAGGAGCTTGAGGAGCCGCTGTGTCTGTAGGCTGCGGTCTCTTGGCCCCGTCGGCGATCTTCTTGTAGAGGTCCTCGTCTGCCTTTTTGTTGAGATTGTTGGCCTTGTCGAATTCCACTTTAGCTTCATCCTTGTGCCCCAGGGCGCGATAGAGGCGGCCTAGACGCCAGTGCACGTTGACGTCGTCGGGGATCATCTTCTCGGCGATGAGAAGTTCGCGCAGCGCGTCTTCATTCTGATTGAGCTCGGCGTAGACGATGCCAAGGTCGAGGTGGGCGAGTGGTTGCGCAGAATCAAGCTTAAGGGCACGCACAAGCAACAACTTGGCCTCATCGATTTTGTTCATCTGAATATTGGCGTCGGCAAGATACATGAGTGACTGGACATGGTCCGGATCGTTATCGATTTCTGCCTGAAGCTCCGATGCCGCCTCAGGGTATTTTTTCTGGGACCAGAGAAGATATCCGAGACCGAAGTGCGCGTTGGGAGTCTTGGGGTTAGCCTTAACCGCGGCGCGGAACATTTCCGTCGCGCCTGCATTGTCCTTCATTTCGTCCAGTGCTTCACCAGCAAGCATGTCGGCTTCGGCAGAGTTGGGATCTAGCTCAAGAATCTCATGGTAAACGTCCATGAGTGCCTGGAGTTGCTTGGTCCAGAGATAACTATGCGCAAGCGCAAGCCGCAGCGGTAGATTCGTTTTGTCGCGTTCAGTTGCGGTCTTCAGATAGGGCGCCGCATGTATGTAGTCCGCCAGGGCGTAGTAGGCCATGCCGGTAAGAATGGTGAAGCGCAATTCCTGGCTGGATCCCTTCGGCGAAGCTTTAATCAGTTTTTGAAATTCAGGAATCGCCTCTTTGGGATGACCGGACTTGAAGAGTGCAAGTGCAAGGTCAATTCGCGCCGCCTGCATGTTGGGCGCCAGCGCGAGCACCTTCTGATAGTACGGAATGGCTTCCTCGTAGCGCTGCTGGTGCGACGCAATGAGGCCGAGGTGCGCGAGGGGTTCTGAGTTCCGTGGATTGGCCTTGTTTAGGGCTTCCCAGATGGCCCTGGCATCGTCGAGCTTGCCCTGCTGCTCAAGCTGAAGCGCCGATTGGCGACGCGGATCGGCTTTGGGTTTGGCTTGGGCTTGAGATAAATAGCTGATGCAAGTGCCCAGCAGAATGGTCACACAGACAGTACGGAGAATGAGAGCGACTCGCATATGATTCAATTCTTAATGGCCGGGCGCGGCGGAAGCAGGCTCCGAAAATTCAAGTGCAACTGACACACTGATTTTCGCGCGTTGCAGCGCATCCACGCAAAGAAAAGAAAAAGGGCGCAGCGGGAGAACCCGCCGCGCCCTTGTTGATGGTTAAGTTAGAAGATGAACTTGCCGCCGAGCTCCATCGTACGAGGATCCCATACGCTGGTGACCTGGCCGAACTGGCTGCTGCCATAGCTGACATTCAGGCCGTTAGGCTGGGTGTGGTTGAACGTATTGAACGACTCGAAACGAAGCTCAAAGTGCGCCCGCTCAGTAACCGCGAACGACTTGTAGAGCGACGTGGAGAAGTTTACACGGCTCGGTCCGACGATGGTATCCTTGCCCGCATTGCCGAAGCCTTGGTTGGCGCCGCCAGCCCAGACCGGTACCGGAGCGGAGAAGGCAGACGTATCAAACCACTGCCCCATCTTTTTCGTGTACTTGATCTTGCCAGTGACGTCCGGACGGTTGGTGTATCCACCGCCGAGGCCGATCGGGTCATAGTTGATCGAGAGGCCCGGTCCCTGGTTGGCAGGAATGGTGCCCGTCTGCCAGAGTGCGGTGCCTGCCAGTTCCCATCCACCGAGGATGGACTTCACGAGGCCTGCGCTCTTGTTGAAGATGGGCAGTTTGTAGATGTAGTTAGCGTTGAAGATGTGGCGGCGATCCAGCGCGCCCGAACCCTTGTCATACTTGAGGTTGAAGGGGTTGGAAACGCCGTTCAGATCATAGCTGGTGACGTCAATTTCGTGCGACCACGTGTAATCGATTTCGCCACTGAGGCCCCACTTATTCTGCAGGCGCAGACCCGTCTGGAAGCCACTGTAGGTGCCGTTAGTGGTGTTTTCCTGCTGGTTAATGTCTCCCCAGCCGTTGTACGTACGGTAGATTGCACCGTTCGGCAAAGCCGAGCAGCCATAGTCGGCATAGTTGTTGTTCGAGTCACCTGCGTCGCAACGGGTCTCGAGATCCGTGTTGAGCGGGTAGTTGTTGATGTGGCGCTCGATGTTCTGATGCCATGCAATGTTGCCTACGTACTGGATAACCCAGATCATGGACGGGGCCACTTCACGCTGAATGCCAAGGCTGAACTGTGCCACGGCCGGCGCACGATATTCCGCCTCAAGATTCTGAATACCTGCAGCGAAGTAGGGTGTTGTGGCCGTTGCGCCCGTAACCCAGCTCTTGCTAGGCGTGGACATGTAGACGTTGTTGGCCGACGGATTGAAGGCAAACGGCGGCGCGGTTGCGGCGTTGTAGATATCGTTGCCCTGCAGGCGCTCGAAGAAGGTTCCGAAGCCGCCGCGGAAGATGGTCTTGCCATTTCCGAAGATATCTTCAGAGAAGCCAATACGAGGCTGCAAAGTACGATAGTCGTTGGTGACCAACCCCGGCGGGAAGCCATTAACGCCGGCAAGGCCCATGCCGTTCAGATAGTAAGCAATTCCATCCACCGTCTGGAAGCCGGGGCCAGATGTATCCATCGAACCGTCTGCCTTCCAGACTGGAGCCAGGCTGGAAAGATAAAGGTCCGGATTGAAATTGGCAACCTTGTTCTGACGTTCCCAAGCGTGCGGCAGGGCGTCATAGCGGAGGCCAAGCTGCAGGCTGAGGCGAGGAGTGACGTGCCAGTTGTCCATCGCATACGCGGACGGAGTCTGGTTGACATAGTGACGGATTGGAGCAGCAGAGAACTGTGAATAGCTTCCTGCCAGGCCAAGGAGCATGTCCATGAAGCTATCGTTGGTAAGACTGCCGAAGCCCCAGTTGCCTTCGTTATCTCCGAAAAGCTGCTGGTTCTTGGTGTAGCGGTTGTAGCTGACGCCGAACTTCATGGCGTGCTTGCCCATGGTATAGGAGACGTCGAGCTTGGGCATGTAGTCCTGCGCGGCGTTATGCCACGGGGCGGAGCCCAAGTCTTCGGCGACGTTGTAGGGTGAACCCCATCCACCGCCTACGCCGGGAACGTACGGATTGTCCGTAGCGAAGTAGGGAGACACACTCCAGCCAGCCGGCTTGTTGGCCAAGCTGCTGTTGGTGATGTTGATGACGTTGCCGTCGTAGTTGATGCTGGCTTCCACAAGCAGGTTAGGACTGATGGTTCCGCTGAGCTTGATGGCAGCCGAATTGGCTGGGTTAACCAGTGTGGAGGTGACTGTGTTGTAGCTCGCCCAGAGCCAGCCAAGGAATGGCAAACCGTAGCCCTGGGTGACGCTGTCGTGCATATAGTGGCCGAGGATGGCCCACTTCTGCGAGATATTGTGGTCGATGCGGACGATGTCGTCGCGAACGTCGATCGGAGAGACCGTGTTGGCGATGGCATAGCCACCCGAACCAGCAGTTTCCTTCGGGATAATGCCGGTGCTGAGGTAAAGCACGGCATTCGAGTCGAAGAGCTGATGTGGAATGGTGTTGCTCGGGAACGGATCACCAGGTGTAAGTCCCAGGCCAGTCAGCGTGGCATTGTATCCGGGATCGGCAACTGTCGGAACCCTGAGAGCGGTAGCGCTGGAGAACGCCGGCGCGTGGTACACCAAGTCCACGCCAGAGGTCGGGCGATCCGCATCAGGGAGTGTGGGCACGTTGGAAGTGCCGGCGGGGTTCTTCAGTTTGCGCCATTCCTCGTTCACGAAGAAGAAGGTCTTGTTCTTCTGGGTGTTGTAAACGCCAGGAATGTAGACTGGGCCACCCACGTTGCCACCGAAGATGTTGTACTTCAGATCGGCAGCGGACTTGGCGATTGGGTTCTTCGCGTCGTACGCCTTGTTGCGATTAAACTCCCACAGTGAGCCGTGGAATTTGTTCGTACCGCTCTTGAGCGAAAGGCTGATGGTGGCGCCGGAAGAAATACCGTAATCCGGCGGATAGTTCGAGCTCAGCATGTTGAACTCGGCGATGGCGTCCTGCGAAGGCATGATGCTCATGCCGCCGGCGCCGCCGCGGTCATCGGCCTCACCGCCGTCGATGAGCCAGATGTTGTGGCTCTGACGAAGGCCGTTCACGCTGATGGTGAAGTTCGACGCAACCGAGGTCGGAGTGTTGGAGTCAGGTAATGCGGAGCTGACGCCGAGACCGAGAGCAGCCAGTGCTGCGAAGTTGCGGTTCTGGGTTGCGATTTCGCTGATCTGCTCGGAGCTGATCAGTGTGCTGACCACGTTCGAGTCAGCCTGCACTGCGAGCGCGTTGGCCTCAACGGTAACCGTTTCGGTCGCGGCGCCGAGCGTCATCTTGATGTCGACACGAACGGTCGACGACACGTTGACGGTCAGACTCCTCTGCTCGTAAGCCTGGAAGCCTGTGGCGGTGACCTTGAGGGTGTAGCTGGAGGGGTTCAAACCAGGAATCGAATACAGACCCGTTGCACCGCTCACAGTCGTCTTGACTGTGCCGTTCGCCGGATCGGTGATCGTAATCGATGCACCTGGTACGACCGCTCCTGACTGGTCAGTGACGATGCCGGTGACTTCCGAGTTAGCCTGCGCGAACACTGTCACGCTGGCCAAGAGGAGAAGCAACGGCAACAGGATGTACCTGAATTTCGTTTGTCTCATGTGACCTTCCTTTTCAAACGTCTTTCTTTCAACTGCTGTTTCTTACGTCTTTCGCTTCCCTATTGATTAGGAATGAAGCCGCATACCAATTACTGCCGTACAACACAAACAGAACGCCTGTGCACCCGATCATTACCGGGCGACGCGACGTTCACGTTCCAAACCGATACCGCACTGCCGATCAAGATTCATCGGTCTCTATTCGAGCTCAACTTTGCAACCGGGCCATTGAAGTCCAGCAGAATAAGAATTGTCAAGAAGAAAATCCCTTTACCTCTCGAAGAATCCCCATCGTCACCTGCTTCAAAACCCCACCCCGAGGAGAGAATTTCCGGAAGAAATTCGTTTGAAACAGGTGTGAACCCCAAATCCCCGGCAGCCAACTGGCCGCTCGTTCTGCAGACTGCTGCGTGCGAGTTGAATCGAGTCCCACGATGGGCATTGAAGTGGTCGATTTCTCCACTTCAACGGAGGTGAAAAATCCCAAAATACTGAATTCGGAATATCCACGCTCAAACGTTTAACTTGCATGGGCCAAAGCCTTCTGCGCTTAAGCCGGACGCCATTAAAAGCCCACCCCATGATGCTTGTCAAGTGGGGTGGAAGCTGTAAACGTTATCAAATTGGGCAAGAATCAGTTGCGCGCTACAGAGTGAGTCTATTTATCTTCATTTCAACTATTTAACGCGCTGCCGATGGGCTGATTTTCTCGGTACTTTGCGCACATTTTTTCCGCCAATGCTATCCGGACCGGTCAGTTTTGAACACCAGAGCCCTATAGTGCCTGCTAACTTGAACAGGCTTGAAAATACCGGACCAAATTAGCCGGAATTCAGAGCCAATCGGTCAATGCATGCGCGCCTGATCGCGAAGTTGACGGGCTACGGACTCCAGAAAGGTCTCCACACTCATCGTCTCCGGGCGCATTAAACCAGCCTTGGCTTGCACCGCGGATGCGATGCGCTCGGCAAGCGTCGCGCGCGTCTCAAGCGAGAGGTCGAGACGGCGCGCAAAAAAACCTTCCATCACCTCCAGATCGGAGGCTGCGAGCCTGGAAACGTCGGAAGCCGGGAAGAGCGGTGGAGCCATCGAAGGTTCAGCGGGCTTGGGCGGCTCAAAGATGGAAGCGGTGAAAGTGCGTGCGCCCGTCTCGCCCCATAGCGGCGCCTCCTCGCGGCGATCGCGCACGACGAGCGTGCCCGCGGCGAGGTCGCCGAGGCGCTGATGCTGCTTCGTCGCGAAGACCGCAATCACACCGACCGCGTAGAAGAACGGAAACTGATCAACGTAGCGAATGAAATTGCGCGCCATCGATTCGAACAGGCCAATGGCGCGGCCGGAGCGTTGAATGACGCGGATTTTCGCAACGCGCTTGCCCGGCGTTTGTCCGTTCCAGAAAGCCTCAAACAGGGTGAAGTAGCCCCAGTTGAACAGGAAGATGAGGAACGTATAGAGCGCGACGGTCCACTGGGCGGAGAGGCGGCCGAAGGCGCGAATGGCGGGCATCACAACGATGAGAGCAATGGTGACGATGACCAGCGCGAGGGCCCAGATCAGCGTATCAATGAGAACGGCAATAAAGCGGCTGCCGATGCCGGCCAGTCCCATCTCGATGGAAACCAGTTCGGGCGTATCGATGCTAAGCTGGTCTGAATTCTGGCTCATGTCGCTCATTCTCTCAAACCAATGGATTGCCAAGCGCCGGCCGCACTGGGACCGGCTGGCGGCGCTGCTTGCGCAGGCCGACCAGAGCGGGCTCGCCCAGTTGTCACGCGCGGAGTTGCAGGAGATGGCGCTGCTCTATCGCCAGATGGCAGCGGACCTCTCCGTGCTGCGGCAGGACAGCACCGCACGCAGCTACGCGGCCCATGTAAATCAACTGCTGGCTCGCGCCCACCATATCATCTACTCGCGCCGCAAAGCGAGTTTGCGCTCGTTGTTCCTGTTCCTGCGCGATGAGTATCCGCGCGTGTTTCAGAGCCAGCTGCGGTTTGTTGTTGTTGCCACGCTGCTGACCATTGCGTGGGGCGTGCTGGGCGCGGCGGTCACTACGGCGCGGCCGCAGTTCATGCACCACTTTGTGGGCCCTGCCATGATTGCCACCATGGAGCGACACCAGATGTGGACCGACTCGATTGTGAGCGTGGCGCCGATGGAAACCAGCCACATCATGACCAACAATCTATCGGTCTCATTTGTGGCCTTCGCCGGCGGCATCACGTTCGGGCTGTACACATTTTTTCTGCTCTACACGAATGGCATGATGCTGGGCGTGCTGGGTGCGGCGTGCCATCAATACGGCATGTCGCTTGGGTTGTGGAGCTTTGTTGCGGCGCACGGTTCGCTAGAGCTGCCATCGATTCTGATTGCCGGCGCAGCGGGCTTGCGGCTGGGCTACGCCATGCTCTTCCCCGGCGCTTTGCGCTGGAAGGAGTCAGTGGCGCGCGGCGGCATGGAAGCGACCAAACTTGTCTCCGGCATTATTCCGCTGCTGGTAATTGCAGGCTGCCTGGAAGGCTTCTTCTCGCCTTCGCACGCGCCCGTAGCGTTGAAGTTCACGGTGGGTGCGCTTCTATTCACGCTGCTGAACCTTTGGCTGTTCCGGCCGGCGAAGGCGACAGCGCAAACTGATCCAGGCCTAAAGGCCGCTTGAGTCCGTGCGCCTTTCAGTGGGCTGAAGCCCACTACTCCCTCCGACGTTCAGACCTGCTCACCCGTGCCTGGGCAGGGCTACACCTTCAGGAAAATCTTCTTGCGGTAAAGAATCCACACAGGAATAAAGCAGAACGCGGTGAAGGAAAACGCGTAGCTGAAGGCCTGCCAGCCGGGATTTGAAATGTGCGCGCAAACATGGCGGAAGTAGAAGTCGATAATCTGCGTCTTCTTGCCGTCGTCCATAAAGTGCACGTTCCACATAATGCCCGGCGAGAGCTCGCTGAACATGTAGGCGGCGATGGCATTGGAGCCGAAGACCAGCCAGGGCCAGGTCCACACCTTGCGCCAACCCATCACTTCGACAGCCCAGAAGCAGAGAGTAAAGAGCGTGAGCGACCAGCCCGCGGCGACGAGCACAAAGGAGCTGGTCCACATGTTCTTGTTCAGCGGGAACTCCAGCGACCAGAGGTAGCCGAGCGCGAGGCAAATTGCGGCGCCGGCGGCCAGACCCAGATTCTTTTTGCCGACCGAGCGAGCCGTGCGCAGCCACATTCCAGTAAGTACGCCTAGCAGCGCGGTACCGACCGCGGGCAAACAGCTCAGCAGCCCCTCGGGATCGCGCAGGTTGTGGTCGGGCGACTCAAGGTAGAGGTGGTAGGGAAAGATGTGGCGGTCGAGCCAGGAGACGAGGTTCTGGCTCATGTCCATGAAGGGCACGTCGCGGCCCGGCACGCCGACGCCGGGAATGGGAACCCAGCGGACCAGCACCCAATAGCCCACCAGCGCGAAGACAAGCGCGGCAATTTTGGTCCAGAGGCGGCGGTCATAGAGATAGAAGATGCCGACGATGAGGTAACAAAGCGCGATGCGCTGTAATACGCCGTAAAAGCGCATGTGAACCAGCTCAAAGAATGGAAAGCTATTGATGAGCTGGCCAAAGAGCGCCAGTACGCAGGCGCGGATGAGCGTGTGCTTGGCCAGTTGCGCGCGCGCTGCGCCTTTGGCCAGGCGAGCCTCAAACGCGAAGACCACCGAGACGCCCACCACAAAGACAAAGGTGGGAAAGACCAGGTCGGTGGGGGTAAGGCCGTTCCAGTTGGCGTGCTTCATAAACCACCAGGCGCCGTCGCCGCCGTTGTTGTTCACCATGATCATGAAGGCGATAGTGATGCCGCGGAGGACATCGAGCGAGAGGAATCGCTGGACGGGCGATGGGGAAAGCGCAGGGTTGTTCATCGAGGCTTGAGTCTCCAAAGGCGCGTATGGAACGTTTGAATACACGCTACGCGGTCGGGGCGGGGTTCGCCAAGTGTCTTGTATCACTCGAACGAGGCCCCCCTGCGCTGCTACACTCGCCCTTCAAGGCAAGCGCAAGCGCGGCCAGCACACCACCTGGAGGGCAGAGTATGCCGGATTTCAAACCATTTGTTCCGCCGGAGGAGACCCGCCCGGAGTTCACCGTTCGCGCCATCTTGCTGGGCTGCGTCTTCGGCATCATCTTTGGTGGAGTGACGGTCTATGTTGGTCTGCGCGCCGGCCTGACAGTAGCGGCGTCGATTCCGATTTCGGTGCTCTCGATCAGCATTCTGCGCGCGTTCGGCCGCTCGTCGATTCTGGAAAACAACATTGTGCAGACGACCGGCAACGCCGGCCAGTCGATTGCCTCGGGCGTAATTTTCACGCTGCCGGCGCTGGTGTTTCTGGGCTTCGACCTGGAGTACACGCGCATCTTTATGCTGGCCATGATCGGCGGCTGGCTGGGCGTGCTGTTCATGATTCCGCTGCGCCGCCAGCTGATTGTGCAGGAGCACGAGAACCTGAAATACCCCGAAGGCACGGCCTGCGCCGATGTGCTGGTGGCGGGCGAAAAAGGCGGATCGCTGGCCAGCCGCGTGTTTCTGGGGCTGGGCCTGGGCGGCCTGTATACGCTCTTCCAGAACGAGAACCTGTTCAAGGCCTGGCCTGGCACGCCGGAATATCAGCCTGACTTTGGCCCGCAGCACATTATGAAGGGCTCGTCCTTCAAGGCCGACGCCACACCGGAGTATCTGGGTGTGGGCTACATCATTGGGCCGCGCGTGGCGGGAACGATTTTTGCGGGCGGCGTGCTTAGCTGGCTGGTGCTGATGCCGCTGATGTACTTCTTCGGCAAGAGCCTTCCGGGCCCTATCTATCCTGGAACGATTCCGATTGGGCAAATGGGCCCAAGCCAGTTGTGGGCAACCTACATCCGGCCGATGGGTGCGGGCGCGGTGGCTGCATCGGGGCTGATTACGCTGCTGCGCACGCTGCCGACCATCGTGAGCGCGCTTTCGGCGGGGATGAAGAACCTGAGGCCGGGTGCAGCCGGCGCGGCCAAGCCGCTGCGTACGGAAGACGATCTTTCCATGCGCACGGTGCTGATTGGCTCGCTGCTGCTGGTGGTGTTCACCTTCCTGTTCCTGCAGTTCAAGCCGGTTCCAGGCGCGTACGTGGGCGTGCTGCCCAACCTGGCGGCATCGCTGCTGATTGTGATTTTTGGATTTTTGTTTGTCACGGTAAGCTCGCGGATTGTGGGATTGATTGGCAGCTCGGCCAATCCCATGTCGGGCATGGCCATTGCCACGCTGATGGCGACCTGCGCGGTGTTCTTGACGCGTGGCTGGACGGCGCCGGCCTACGGCGCGCTGGCCATCACCATTGGCGGCACGGTGGCGATTGCCGCGGCCAACGCGGGCGACACGTCGCAGGACCTGAAGACCGGCTACCTGATTGGAGCTACGCCGCGGTTGCAGCAGATTGCGCTGATGATTGGCGTGGTGGTTTCAACCTTCTCGATTGGTGTAACGCTGAACCTGATGAATACCGGCTTGCAGAGCTTCCGCGCCGCGCCGCAGGCATGGGACGTAAGCGGCACACATCCGGGCGTGACGATCCAGAACGACATCAAGACGCTGCCTGAGCAGTTCAACGTCATCAATGCGGACAAGACGACCGTGCCGCACCACAAGAATGAATACGTGGTGCTGAACTCAGTCGGTTCGGCGGAGCTGGCGGATGGCAAGTATCTCTACTCACCAACAACAAAGCAGATTGAAGTGCAGTGGGTGCAGGGCATCGGCAGCGAGAAGGCTGCTGCTCCACAGGCGCGGTTGATGGCGACGGTGATCAGCGGCATTTTGAGCCGGCGGCTGGCGTGGGGCCTGGTGATGCTGGGCGTGGCGCTGGTAATTGCGGTGGAGCTGCTGGGCGTCCGCTCGCTCTCGTTCGCGGTGGGCGCGTATCTATCGATAGGCACGACGCTGGCGATTTTCTGCGGCGGCGTGGTGCGCTGGATGGTGGACATGGCCGCCAAGCGCGCCGGCGGTGACGAGGATACGTCGAGCGAGATCTCGTCGGGCTCGCTGTTTGCCTCGGGATTGATTGCGGCAGGCGGCGTGATGGGCCTGATGGGCGTGGCGCTGAAGTTCTACGAGAATGTGACGGACAAGGGCGACATTCTGAACTTCCCGCACACCTTCCTGGACAACAACTACGTGTCAGTGGCGGCCTTCGCGCTGCTGGCGTACGCGCTCTACTACTTTGCGCGCAAGCCAATGAAGAAGTAGCAGGTCAGGCGACGACTTGCAGGCGCACGCCTTCGTGCTGCTGCAGGCAGGCGATGATGGCGAAGATATTCGCAGCGGTGGGATTGCCCTTCGGACCAAACATCTGGTGCAGCGTCTTCACGTGCAGGCCGGTCTCTTCAGCAAGCGCAGGAAAGCCGATTGTGGCGTTGATGTAGTCGCGCAGAATCTCGCGGCCAAGCGCGGATTCACCCGCCAGCAGCGCCTCGATGGCATCGCTCAGCAGGCCGCGCCGAAAGGCTTTGTCGCTCTGCACGCGCGCCTGCACGGTCTCTCGAAAACTCCGCGTCAACGCCATGGCTCGCTCCTCTTCGCCTGCTTGAATTCCTGCCAATACTCAATTGCCAGTTCGATGTCGCGCTGCTGGCGGCTTTTGCTTCCGCCACACAGCAAAATCACGATGCGCTCGCCATCCTTGCCGAAGTAGACGCGATAACCGGGACCGAAATCGATGCGGTACTCGAAGACTCCCGAGCCGACACCTTTGACATTGGAGAGATTTCCCAGCCCCAGAGGCGGTAAAGCGCTGTGGTCACGCGCCGCGCCGCTTCCGCATGCAGGCCTTCAAACCACTCGCCGAACCGGCCGCGCCCATTCCGGTCGAGATATTCCCGGAGGTCGAGCATAGGGCTGATAGTAGCATATATTTTCCCATATGGATGACGCAGCTCTGCTCACCGCGAGGGAATGGCACAACCAGATTCTCGTGTGATGGCTTGAGCTACAGCAGATGCACCAGGCGCCAGACGCCGTAGACCATGGCGGCAGCAGTCAGCTCGATGGCGATGCCGTAACGGAGGCCGCGCAGGCAGCCGCCCGCATTCCAGGCCAGAGAAGATTCGGCGTCCTCGGGCAGCTCAGTGGACTTGGTGACAGGGGATTTGGCGACAGGCCGGGTTGCGCCCGGATAGACGACGGCGGATGAGACAGTGGCGGAAGCGAGCATAAACACCCCCGAAGATTCTCTACTGCAGACTCTTATCGGCAAATCTGGAGCGGACTAGAGCGGATCCGACAATACCGATGGCCCATTCCAAGTCCGGATAGTCCCGCACCACGTTCACCTATGGGATGCGGGGAAATCGTGAGTTGATTCTGCCCGGATTGAAATGTACTGGATGTGATTTAAATCACGTCTGTGAGGGCTGGCTAGCGCGGGTCGCCGGGTCGCTTGCGGAAAACCACCCGCAGTTCGCGCCGCCAGTGTTCGGTGAGCGCAATCAGCTCCCAATCAATCTCCGGCGCAAAGTAGCGCAAAACAGGCTCGTTGGCCGGATGAATGCGCAGCGCAGGCGCGGCGAGGAGCAACCGCGGAGGCAGCTCGGAGACCTCCGCGCCCTGAAAGTAGCCCTTGCGCTCGAAGGCGGTGAGCGGGCGGCCTCCGCCCTCGGCGGGCTGGCGGTCGTGCTGCAGCGCGCGCACGCGAATCCAGTAATCGAGGGCCTGGAGCGGCAGGTGTAGGTCTTCGTCGGCCTTGAGCTCAATGATGGTAAGCCGGCCGGCGCGGTCGAGCGTGAGCAGGTCGAGCATGCCGCGGTCGCCTGCGGAGAGCGCGGGCACCTGCGAGCAGAGCAGGTCGCCGCGCAGCGAGGGCAGCAGTTCGCCAAGGCTCATGCGCAGGCGCGACTCCAGCCAGCGCTCGGGCTGCATGCGAAAGAGCGGATCGACCTGCGCTCCGTCTGGACAGCGGCTGGCAAAGAGGCGCGCAAAAAGCTGACGGCACAGTGGCGCACTTTCTTCGGTGAGCGGTGTCTCCTGCGGACCGGCGCCGAAGGTGACTTCAAGCTGGCGCGCAAAGCTGTGCGCCGCAGCGCCGGCGCGGACGCGCGCGAATTCAAGCCCGTGCAGCAGCAGGGCTGTTTCCGTAGTGGAGCGGGTGCGTATCTCGACGCGCTCTTCGGCTCCGTCGGGAACGAGAGCGAGAATTTCGTCGATTCCCTGCTGGCAACGCGCAATGGCGGCTTGCGCGGAGAAGGCGTGGACGAGCGTTGACTCGAGATTGCCGGAATCGCGGAAGTCGACTTCGGTCAGTTCCTCGCTTCGCTCGTCGAGCGTGAAGAGGCGGAACTCGGCCGCCGCGTGATTGAGCCAGGACATGCGCTCGGCGGTGGTACGTGCAGCTCCCTCAGGAACGATGACGCGCAACGCGCCGAAGTAGCGGCGCGCATCGCCGTGCTCGCGGCAGTAGTTGAGCCAGAGCAGGCCCAACGTAAGCACGCCGTCGATGGTGGAGGCGGACTCGGCCGCACCGACGCCGATAACCGCTTCACCGGCGGTGCCGCGCAACAGGTGGCCGCGCGCATAGGCAGGGCCGAAGCTGTGTTCCAGGTCCATGGCGGAGCGCATGGCGTCGATTTTGCAGCCGGGATTGGTGCGAGCCAGGGCACGCTCCAGCAGGCGCATGTAGTTGCGGCGCGCGGCATCGCGCGCGGTGGGCGTGCGGCGGTCGGCGGTGGGAACCAGCTCCAGCGCTTGCGGCTTAGTTTGGCCCATGCGGCGGGTGAGCACCCGCAGGCACTGCGCGCGGTGCTCAACCTGCACCACGGTGCGAACAACGTTGCGCTCGTCACTCCATAGCTGGAGCAGGCAGCGGCCGTGCGACTCGGCAACCGAGTAGCGTGCAATGCGCATGTCAAAGAGGACGCGGCCATCTTCGAGCAGGGCAGCTTCAGGATGCGCGGAGAGAAATTCCTCGATGGCTTGCACCAGTTGGCCCGCCGCGGCCGAGGCCTCGTCCGCAGACATGAACGCCTACCAGCCCATACGCGCCCGCAGGCTGGTGATGTGCGCGGTATGGTGGCGCGAGTGCCAGTCGTAGAGAGCCAGCACACGGGCCAGGCTCTGCCGGCCGGATTCAGGATGGTTGTAGCCGCGGCGAAAGTCCTCGTCGTTCAGCGACTCAAGCAGCGCCACCCAGCGCTGATGCAGTGTGGAGAGGAACGCAAGCGAACCATCGATGGGCAGCCAGCGGCTATCGGAGAGCTCGGCCCAGGCGGCCTCGTCATAGGGTTTGATGATGGGCCAGTCCTCAGTAAGAGCGAGCTTGAAACGGATGTAGGCGTTGACATGGCTGTCAGAGAGGTGATGCACCACCTGGCGGACGGTCCAGCCGCCTTCACGGTAGGGAGTATCGAGCTGATGGTCGCCGAGGCCGGCAACGGCAGCGGTAAGCCGTTCGGGAAGGAGACGGAGGGTATGGATGTTGGCCGTACGAATTCCCGCCATGGAACTGGCCGGCGGGCTGAAGTGGCCGATAGGAAAACGGAGATCGTCGAGTTCGCTCATAAGGGATGCATCGGCAGAGTTGGCGCTTCACTCAAGATGGGTGCAAACGATTGTGCTCTTTGCACTAGGAGTGGTGAGAATGCTTGTGCTTCGACTTGGCCTGATTATTTTTCGGATGCACGGCCTCATGCTGCGTGTTCTTGGCGTGAATCGCTTCTTTCTGGGTATTTTTTGCGTGCTCGGCCCTGGGATGCACGCCTTGCGGATGCTCGGCCCTGGGATGTTCGGATTTGGGATGCTTGACCTTTGGATGAGTGGACGCAAGCGCCGGCAGGGCACACATGGAGCAAAAGAACAGGGCAAGAACGAGCCTCTTCATGGCGAGACTTTAGCACGAACGGCAGGTGAAGGATAGGTAACTTGAGGCAAGCCGAACCACGGCCGCGACCGGGACGGCGACGGCAAACCGATTGAGCTTTCAGCGTACACTGGAGCCACGATGACTTCCCCAAACGCCAGTCACAAGCGGTATTTTTTTGAGAAATTCGGCATCACCGAGCGGCTGCTGGAGCGCTGCCTGGGCGAGGCGCTTTCTGCCGGAGGCGACTACGCCGATCTGTACTTTGAATCGGTAACGGCGACGGCGCTGGGCGTTGACGAGCAGATTGTGAAGTCGGCCAGTCAGGGAACAAGCGCGGGATGCGGGGTGCGGGTGCTGAGCGGCGAGCGCACCGGCTATGCCTACACCGACAACCTGAGCCCCGAGCGGCTGCTGCATGCCGCGCGTACCGCGGCGCTGATTGCCAGCGGACCGGCCAAACAGCCGGTGCAGGGCTTTACGGAAACGCAGGGCGCGGACCTGTATCCGGTGCCGCTGGGCGGGTTCGACCTGGACCTGGCCGCGCGGCTGGAACTGATTTTGCGTGCCGACCGCGCCGCACGCGCCTACGACCCGCGCATTGTGCAGGTGCGCGCCAGCTACAGCGAGGAGCTGCGGCGCATTTTGATTGCCGCCAGCGACGGCGCCTTTGCCAGCGACACGCAGCCTTTGTGCCGGCTGAATGTGTTTGTCATCGCCAAGAACGAAACGGGCACCACGAAGGGCTCGGCGGGCGGCGGCGGCAGAGCTGGACTCGATCAATTCCAGGGCAGCAAGAGTCCAGAGCATTTGGCGCAGGAGGCGGCGCGCGGCGCGATTCTGCAACTGGGCGCGGTGGCAGCGCCGGCGGGCGAGATGCAGGTGGTGCTGGGACCGGGTTGGCCGGGCATTCTGCTGCATGAGGCCGTGGGGCATGGACTGGAGGCCGACTTCAATCGCAAAAAGACTTCAGCGTTTGCTGGCTTGATTGGGCAGCCGGTGGCGAGTCCCAAGGTGACCGTGGTGGACAATGGCACGATTGCCGGACGGCGCGGCTCACTGAACGTGGACGACGAAGGCTCACCCACGCAGGAAACGGTGCTGATTGAGAACGGCGTGCTGAAAGGCTATCTCTCCGACAAGCTTTCCGCGCGGTTGATGGGCATTGGCAACACCGGCTCGGGCAGGCGCGAGAGCTACCAGGCAATCCCCATGCCGCGCATGACCAACACCTACATGCTGGCCGGCGACGACGCGCCCGAGGACATTTTGCGCAGCGTGAAGCGCGGCCTGTACGCGGTGAACTTCGGCGGCGGGCAGGTGGACATCACCAATGGCAAGTTTGTGTTTTCGGCCAGCGAAGCGTACCTGATCGAGGACGGCAAAATTACCGCGCCGGTGCGCGATGCGACGCTGATTGGCAACGGGCCGGAGGCGCTGAAGTATGTCTCCATGGTGGGCAACGACCTGAAGATGGACGAGGGCATTGGCACCTGCGGCAAAGACGGCCAGAGCGTGCCGGTGGGCGTCGGCATGCCAACCATCAAGCTGGACAAGATGACGGTGGGCGGAACGGGGCGGTAGGGCGGATTACCTTACCCGTTCCAATTATTTCAAAGACGCAAAAGACGCCGAGCTCTGAGATTGAAATCGCAAAACGGCGAGCAAAGGAGATTGTATGACCATCCCCTTGAAAGAATTCATGGCGAAGTCCCTGGCCAATCCTGACGTGAAGCGCGAATACGACGCGCTGGAGCAGGAGTTTGCAATCGCCGCCGAGTTGATTCGCGCGCGCGCGGGTGCCGGCCTCTCACAAGCCGAACTGGCCGAGCGCATGGGCACCAGCCAATCCGCCATCGCCCGCCTCGAAAGCGGCCGTTCCCTCCCCAGCGCCAAAACGCTGATCCGCTTCGCCGAGGCAACCGGATCGAAGATCCAGTTGCGGCTATTTGCGGCATAAGGGATGTAGCTGGACCAAATGACGGTGGGCGGTAGGGGTCAGGCTGCTTCCAGCCGAACCTTCACTTTGCGGCCTAACGCGGCAGCAATGTTCACCAGCGCGTCAAGCGAGAAGCGGGTAATGCGGCCGCGCAGCAGGTCGTTGATGCGGGGCTGCGAGACACCGCAACGCTTGGCGGCCTCGGCCTGTGTCCAGCCGTTTCGCTCGATAATTGCCTCAATCTCGTCCATCAATTGAGCGCGTAGAGTCAGGTTGGCAGCCTCTTCCGGTGTTTCGGCAATTGCATCCCAGACATTGGCAAATCGCTGTTTTCCCGCTTTGCTCATCGTGCGCCTCGCATCAGACTGTTGAATCGAACTTTGGCAATTTCCAGATCGCGCGGAGAGGTCTTCTGCGTCCTCTTTTGAGAGGCGTGAAGTACATACACGGCGTCGGGCAATCGCGCAGTGTAAATCACGCGGTACGCTCCGGATTCCTCACGGATTCGAATTTCTTCCACGCCTTTGCCAATGGAAGGCATAGGCTTGAAGTCGTTCGGAGCGAGCCCCTTTTGCACACGCATCAATTGGCGGCCCGCACTCTGGCGCGCGTTTTTCGGAAAATCGATGATCGCCTTCAGCGAATCGCCGAGGAATTCGACTTCCTTCATTCGGTCAATATATCCATATAAGTATACGCCTGCAAGGGAAAACACTACCCGGCCGCCAGACCGTGCCCCGCGCGTAACGTCTTCCATCATCCTCCTGAAAACTGCCTTCCGATTTGGGAATAGCCGGTCGCTGCGAACCGAATCGCTAGTGGCCTCGCGCCGGTTGCCGATGCACGGGGTGAATGCTCCGTGCTGCCATCTGCCGAGTGTGTGTCGCCGCCTGTCTGATTCTGGCCAGCACGAGCCTGCATGCGCAGGCGGTGCTGCGTATAGCGCTGCCGACGGGCCCCGCGACCCAGACGAGCCGGTTTGACCGCGTCTTTCGAATTGCCGCGTGGCCGGGCTACGGCATGGCCATGCGCGACCCCTCGCCGCTGGGCCGCATGCAGAAGATGACGCTGGCCAATGAACGCATCGGTTTCGTGATGGACGCAACCACCACATGGGTGGCGTTGCGCACCGACAACCATGAAGGCAACCGCATGAATTGCGCGTTTGGCTCCACCAGCCAGGCCGGAGTGCTGGGCTCGATGGCCGCGTGGGAGCTGGGCTTTAACTACGCTTCAGCAGCCGCGCCGCGCTGGATCCGCAATCCGAAACTGCGCACGCTGGCACGCGTGGGCGTGGTGGTGGGCGGGTCGCTGCTGGCACGCGGGCGATTCCAGGTGAGCCTGGCCAACATTCGCACCATTCACACCGGCCGCTAGCCGCAAGCCGCGCATGCACAAGGTTTGATAGTGTGAAGCCATGTCCCAGGCTTCCGTAGACGCACGTTCCGAAACACTCGATCTTGAATCCTTAACCGCCGACGTGGTGGCGCAAGCCCTGAAAGCTGGCGCCAGCGACGCCGAAGCCGTAGCGCGCGAGGGCGACGAGTTCAGCGTGACGGTGCGCATGGGCGAAGTGGAAACGCTGAAGGAATCGGGCGCGCGCGGGCTGGGCTTGCGCGTATTTTTCGGCAAGCGCTCGGCCTCAACTTCGACCAGCGACCTGACTGCGGATGGAATTCGCCAACTGGTGGAAGGCGCGGTGGCGCTGGCACAGGTGACAGAAGCGGACGCGTTTGCGGGGCTGCCAGAAACCGATGAATTCGGCGCGCTGAGCGACGATCTGCATCTCTACTACGACGATGTGTACTCACTCTCAGGCCCGGAGCGGATTGAGTGGGCCAGGCGCTGCGAGGCTGCCGCGCTGGGTGCGGACCCGCGCATCACCAACTCCGACGGCGGCAGTTTTGACGCGGCCACCGGGCGCAAAGTGCTGGCCAACTCGCGCGGCTTTGTGGGCGGCTATCGCACCAGCTACGCCGGGGTTTCGGCCGCTCCGCTGGCTGCCGATGAGAATGGCACGATGCAGCGCGACGGCTGGTGGTCCAGCGCCCGGAGCTTTGCGCACCTCGAAAATCCTGAAGCCGTAGGGAAAGAAGCCGCCCGCCGGACACTGCGCAAACTGGGCGCGCGGCGCGTGGCCACGCAGCAGGTGCCGATTGTGTTTGCGCCGGAGGTGGCGCGCTCGCTCATCGGATCGGTGTTTGAAGCGGCAAGCGGCGACTCCATCTGGCGGCATGCTTCGTTCTTGGCCGGCGAGCTGGAGAAAGAAATCGCCGCGCCGGGCATCACCGTTGTGGACGACAACGTAATGCTGCTGCCCACCGGCGCAGGCGGATATGGCACCTCGCCTTTTGACGGCGAGGGTTTGCCTTCACGGCGCACGGTTGTCGTTGAGAACGGCATTCTGCGCACCTATCTGCTGAACACCTATGCGGCGCGCAAGCTGGGCATGCAGTCCACGCACAATGCCTCACGCGGGCTGGCAGGCGCGCCGGGAATTGGCTGCGGCAATCTGTATCTTGAGCCAGGCACGCAGACGCCTGAGGAGATTATCGGCGGTGTGCAAGCGGGCCTCTACGTCACGGGGCTGATGGGCTTCGGAACAAATCTGGTGACGGGCGACTACTCGCGCGGCGCAACAGGATTGTGGATTGAAAACGGCGTGCTGACCCATGCGGTGGAAGAGATTACGATTGCCGGCAATCTGCGCGCAATGCTGAAAAATATCACGGCGATTGGCAACGATCTCGAGTTCCGCACGGCAGTGGCCAGCCCCACGCTGCGTATCGACGGCATGACGATTGCGGGAGCCTGAGGAGACTGCGGTGAGCGGCGCAATGCAGTCCATTCCGTTTGACCCCGCCGATGCGCGAGCCGCGCTAAGCCAGTTGCCGCGCGGGCCGGCGGTGTTTGCGCTGTATGGCGCCGACGCCAGGGACGAGCCCTACATTGGCCGCACGCCCAATTTGCGCGGGCGGCTGGAGCGGCTGCTACAACCCTCGGCGAAGCATCCGCGGCGGCTGCAGCTTGCCGGGCGCGTGCGTCGCATCGAGTACCGGCTAACCGGTTCGGAGTTCGAGTCTCTGCTCGCGCAGTTTTCTCTTTTGGAAAAGGTCTACGGCACAAAAGCGCTGGAGCGGATGCATCTGCGCGCGCCGGCGTTTGTGCGCTATCTGGGCAGCAATGCGTATCCGCGCATCACGGTGACCAACAAGCCCAGCCAGCGTGAGGCCGCGTGGGCCTACGGTCCGTTTGCCAGCCGCGCCGCCGCGGAGCGATTTGCCGAGGAGGCGCTGAAGCTGTTTTTGCTGCGGCGCTGCGTGGACGAGCTTGCGCCCGACCCCAGTCATCCGGGCTGTGTCTACTCCGAGATGAAGATGTGCCTTGCGCCCTGCTACAAGGGCTGCACCGACGAGCGCTACGCCGAGGAGGCCGCGGCGGTGCAGGCGTTTCTGGCCACGCGCGGCGAAAGCAAGCTGGTTGTGCTGCGCGGCGAGCGCGAGAAAGCGTCCGAAGAGCTGGCTTTTGAGAGCGCCGCCGCTCTGCATGCGCAGGTACAAAAAGTTGAGGCGGTGCGCGCGCTGGCGCCGGAGCTGGTGCGGCCCATGAATCAGCTGCGCGCAGTAATGCTGCACCGCGCGGCTGAACCTGAGACGGTGGCGGTGTTTCTGTTTGAGGACGGCGTGCTGCGCGGGCCGGTTGGCTTCTCGACGGTCGGCATGAGGATTCAAAACGAGCGCTCTGGCTCGTCGTCGCTGTTTGCACAGCCCATGGCAGTGGAAGCGGTGCCGGAGAATCCTGCGGACGGCGCAAAGCCTACCGCTTTGCCCAAGGGCATGCTGGAAGCGCGCATGGAAGAGACTCTGGCGAAGCTGACTGCCGATGCAACCGCACCGAATACAGTTCTGCGACAAGGGCACTTGGCGCTGCTCAAGCGCTGGTACTACCGGCCCGAGGTGAAGCGCGAGGGCGAGATTTTCTTTCCCGATGCGGAAGGTCAGTGGCCTATCAAGGCGCTGCTCCGCGGCGTGGGGCGTGTGGCTGCGCACGCGCTGGAAACTTCGCCGGCAAAGTAGGAGAAGGGCGGCGGAATGTCTGCGCCAAAATCCATTTCGATTCGCGCAATGCTTGCGCCGGGCCGCGCACTTGAGGCAGGCCGCTCGTGGGAAGTGGTGGAGCTGGTGGAGGGGCAGCCGCGAAGGCTGGCGCAGATTGTGGAGTGCCTGTGGGACGACGATGCGGGCGTGGCCAGCCGCGCCGCAGACGTGCTGGAGCGCGTGACGCGTACGCGGCCCAGGCAGGCGCAGAAGTGGAAAGAGCCCCTGCTGGGACTGATGGCCGAAACCGCACTGAAAAAAGTTCGCTGGAATCTGGCGCTGGTTGTGCCGCGGCTGAAGCTGACGGCGCCGGAGTGCCGGCGCGTGGCGGCGATTCTGCACAGCTATCTGGACGATGCGAGCTCCATTGTGAAAACCACGGCGCTGCATGGCCTGGCGGACCTGACGCGGCAGGACCCCGCCCAACTGCCGGAGGTGATGGACCTGCTGCGCGTCACGGGCCGCAGCGGCACCGCGGCGATGCGCGCGCGGAGCCGGATTCTGCTGAAAGCTTTCGAGAGCGGCCGCAAGCCGCAGCTGCACAATGCGCCGCACATGTTCGACTGAGCCGCTTAGTCGGTTCGCAGCGCAATCATCGGGTCAACCGAAGCTGCGCGGCGTGCAGGCAATGCGCTGGCCAGCAACGCAATCACGGCAAACACCGCCGCGCTCAGCGCGCACATCCACGGGTCGAGTGGCTTAACGCCGAACAGAAGGCTGCGCAGCAGACGGGTAAGACCCCATGCGCCGGCCGCGCCGAGCACAAGGCCGGGCAGCACCATCCACAAGGCTTCATGAAGCACGAGCCGCACCACGCCAAGGCGGGAAGAGCCCAGCGCCATGCGTAAGCCAATTTCGGTACGGCGGCGCAGCACCGACGCATTCAGCAGGCCGTAGATGCCGATGGCGCTGAGGGTGACCGTGAGCGCGGCAAAGAACCCGGCAAGCACGACAACCAGCCACTCGCGGCCCATCGTGCTCCGCACCAGATCGGTCACCATAACCGGATCGTTCAAGGCCACGTCCGGAGCCAGTGTTCGGAATGCTTCGCGCACGGCTGAAATTCCAGTGGACGCGGTCTGGCTGCGCACCGAGAACTCCACATACGGGTTCCAATGAGCCTGCGCATAGGGCATATAGAGCATGCGCGGAATCTCTTCGCGCGGACCGCTGTAATGAATATCGCCCACGACGGCGACTACGCGCAGTTTCTGCGCTTTCTTGCTGCGCTGCATTTCGAGGGTCTTGCCCACCGCATTCTGCCCCGGAAAAAAGAACTGTGCGGCGCTGCGGGAGAGGATGCACACCTCCGGTGCGGCGCCGCTGTCGCCGGAAGTGAAATCGTGCCCCGCCTGCATGGGAACGCCGAGCGTGGAGAAGTAGCCAGGCGAAACGCTCAGGCTCACTAGAAATTCGTTGGTGCGTGTCTCGCCCGATGCGGCCGTGGAGGAGGCCGAAGCGATGTACATCGCGCCTTCCAGCGGATTGGTCTGAGAGATGGCAGCATCCTGCACACCCGCCGTGTTGCGGATGCGGTCCAGCAGGGCTGTCAGCAGAGTGGGACTGACCTGCTCATTCGTAGAGCCCGGAATGGGCTCCTGCTTCTGCGAGAAGTCCGCTCGCATGAAGGTCAGGCCCGTGGTGCGGAAGCCGGGATCGACCGCGAGCAGGCGAGCAAGGGTTGAAGCCATCAATGCCGCAACCAGAACCAGGATGAGGGAGAAGCCTATCTGCGCAGGCACCAGCCAAACACCGATGCGGCGGCCGCGGCGCGATGAGGACGTATAGCCGCCGTCCTTGATGTCGCTGGCCGGATCAATGCGGCTGGCGCGCCAGGCGGGCCCCACGCCGGAAAGGATCAGCGTCAGGACGGAGATTCCCAATGCGAAGATCAGGACCATGCCACCGGGGGCGAGATCGAGCTGCAACGGATCATTGCCGGAGCTGTGGTTGATTAACACCAGTAGTCCGCGGCCCGCCGCCCAGGCAAACAACAATCCAAGCGCGGCGCCCGCCAGCGCAAGCAACAGTGCTTCCACGAAAATCTGCGCCAGAATCCGCGAGCGCCCTGCGCCCAGCGCAATGCGCACTGCCAGCTCGCGCTGCTGGGCCAATGTCCGCGTGGAGGCCAGCAGCGCAAGGTAAGCGCAGGCAACCAGCAACGAGATGCCTACGAGCCCCTCGACCAGATAGAGCGGCTTCTCATATTGCTCGCGCAGATAGGAGGAACCCGTGCGCCCGCGCGTGACCACCAGATGCGCCTCGCTGGTCATTTGCATCTTGCCCTGCTCGTTGAATCTGACGTATTGAAAGTGGTCAACCTTCAGATGCGCGGTGTATACGGCGTCAATTTGCGCCGCGAATTGCGACATGGGCACATTCGTACCCAGTCGGGCAAAGATCATGCGGTCAAACGAGCCGTATCCATGGCGCTCGCCTGGGTCATCGACCTCGGAAGGAAGATAGATCCACGGGCGATCACCTACCGTGACGCTGTCGAAGCCCGGCTGCAGCACGCCGACGATGATTGCCTTCTTGTCCTGCAAATCGAGCACGCGGCCGATCACGCCAGGGTCGCCGCCCAGATGCGAGCGCCAGTAGTTGTAGCTGAGAACCGCGGCGTATCCCTCCGGGCCACCGCCGTGCTTGTCGTCGCTTTCGTTAAAGAGCCGGCCCAGCGCTGCGTGCAGCCCGAACATGCGGAAACATCCGCCTGACAGTGTTGCCGCTGGAACTGGCCGCGTGCCAGAGGCGTCATGCAGGTTTTGCTGCGCGCTTTCCCAGGCGCAGGCGCCGTCCAAACCTTTCGCTTCGGTGGAGACAATGTCGAATATTTTTCCGGAAAGATTGCCGGTCGGTTCACTGTTCGCGTCAGCCTTTTGACCGATGGCGAGCTTTACCTGCACGATTTCTTCGGGGTGGCTGACCGGCAAGCTGCGCAGAAACAGCGCGTAGAACAGGCCGAAGATTGCCGTGTTCGCACCGATGGCCAACGTCAGCGTGAGAATCACGGTGAGTGCGTAGCCGGGGCTTTTGCGCAGGCGCCGCACCGCGTAGCGCAGGTCCTGCGTGAAGCGTTCAAGCCGTTCCCAGCCCCACTGGCGGCGGGTGGTGTCGGCCACCAGCGGCAGGTTGCCGATTTCGCGCAGCGCGGCGGCGCGGGCTTGCTCCGGCGATTCGCCGCGAGCGATGCGGTCTTCGATAGCGAAGCGCACGTGCGCCTCCAGCTCTTCGTTCAGCTCGCTTTTGCGGCGATCCCAGTTCCAGAAACGCATCGCTACTCCCTCCCGTTCTCCATTGCCGCCGGCTGCATGATTGCCGCAATGGCGGCGACCATCTGCTGCCAGCGCTGGTGGTCGCGCGCCAACTGTTCCTTGCCCTTGGAAGTAATCTCGTAGAACTTGGCGCGCTGGCGGCTTTCGGTCATGCGCCACTCGGATTTGACCCAGCGCTGCCGCTCCAGCCGGTGCAGGGCCGGGTAGAGCGAGCCGGTTTCAACTTGGAGCACTTCGCTGGACTTGATGCGGATGGATTGCGCGATGCCGTAGCCATGCATCGGCCCCCACTGCAGTGCCTGCAGGACGAGCATGTCGAGCGTGCCCTGGAGCAGCTCAATGCGATTGCGATAAGTGTCATCGGACTTCATTGGATGTAGACACTCTACACCTATGGATGTAGGACGTCTACTCCTGCCGTCCCGCTCGGCATCTGCGACTCAGGCTCGCTTGCCGAGGAGCCGCTCGACAGCGTCGCGCTGATAGCGCGACATGCGCAACTGCTCGCCGCTTTCAAGCAGAACAATGTGTCCGCCGCGGAACCAGGGTTGCACTTCGCGAATGCGCTGCACGTTCACGATGGTGGAGCGATGGATGCGCACGAACTCGCGCGGGTCGAGCTTTTCCATCAACGATTGCAGGGTCTCGCGCACGTCGTAGACTTTGCGGGCCGCGTGCAGGCGCGCGTAGTTTCCCTCGGCTTCAATCCAGTCAATCTCGTTGACAGCGACAAAGACAATGCGGCCGCCAACGGCAACGGCAATGCGCTGCGCGTAGTCCGATTGCATGCGGCTGTTGAGCAGCGCGAAGAGGCGCTCGGCCGATTCGCCGTCCTGGCGGCCCAGGCAGCGGTCGCGGGCGCGGGCCAGTGCGCGGGCAAAACGCTCGGGCTCGAAAGGCTTGAGCAGATAGTCGACGGCGTTGGCGTCGAAGGCGCGGATGGCGTAGCGGTCGAACGCGGTGACGAAGACAGTGACCGGCATTTTTTCGACGCCGATGGTTTCGACAACCTGAAAGCCATCCATCTCCGGCATCTGGATGTCGAGGAAGACGATGTTGGGTTGCGCGGAGCGTATGGTTTCGACGGCCGATTCGCCATCGCCGCATTGGCCCACCAGTTGAATGTCGCGCTCGCGTTTGAGCAGGCGCACCAGGGCGGTGCGCGCCAGCGGCTCATCGTCCACCACCAGCGCGCGAAGAGTCATGGCGCAACCTGGGCTGCGGCATCGCGCAAGCGAAGGGGCATGTGGATGAGCGCGGCGGCGCCACCTTTTGCAAGTGAACGAAAAACCAGTGAGCCCGCAGGGCCATACAGGTGTTCGAGGCGCGCGCGGGTATTGCGCAGGCCCACGCCGCGCTGGAAGACATCGCCTCGGCCCTGCTCCACCACGCTGTTGGAGTTCCACACTTCGATTTGGAGCTCCGCGCCTTCGCGGTGCGCAAATACCTCGATGGTGTCGGAGCCCTTGTGCTTGCCGATGCCGTGATGAATGGCATTCTCCACCAGCGGCTGCAGAATGAGCGGCGGAACCATCAGCGTGAGGGTGTCGTCATCGGCATGGACTTCGACGTGCAGCCGGTCGCCGAAGCGGCGGGTTTGAATGCCGGTGTAGAGGTCGAGAAATTCAAGCTCTTTGGCCAGCGGGATTTCGTTGGTGTCCATCTGGTCAAGCGAGATGCGAAGAAGCTGGCTGAGGCGCAGCAGCACATCCTCAGCGGCAGGCGGGTTTTCGTGGACCAGCGTGATAGCTGCCTGCAGAGTGTTGAAGAGGAAGTGCGGCTGAATCTGCATGCGCAGCTTTTCAAGCTCGGCCGAGGCCAGACGCATTTCAAGTTGCGCCTGGCGCACCTCGCGCTGGCGCATCTCCTCGCGCATCTGCACAAAGGCGGCAATGATGACGATGATCCAGTAGGAGATGAAGGCGATGGATCCACGCATGGCGATCCACTCGAAGGTGAGCTTGAAGGGCGAAGCTTCCGTCTCGTGATGATGCGTGTAGATGAGTCCGGCCAGCCCGCGGGCAAAGGCCTGAATGAACAACGTGGCAACGCAGACAATGGCGTGCGGCGCCACCAGGCGCGCCGGCCAGCCCGGACCCGCGATAGGATAGCGGCGGCCAAGCCAGTAGATGGCCGGAGTGAGAAACGCGAGGGCGTACCAGTTGAACACGGCCCATGCGATGTAGTGCATGGACGGCAGAACGTATCCGCGCGCGGCATCGGCAACGAAGACCTGGCTGCCCTCAAGCAGAGCGACACCGCCCCAGACAAAGAGCGAGACGACCAGAGAGCGCAGGTAGCCCGGGCGCATCGACTGCCACGCGGATTGCCAGGACGTTTGCATTTCCATCGCCGCCAACTCTCCCCCCCCACTCGTTTATAGAGGTTCCGCGCACACAGGGCTACGCAGAAATGGCGCGCGCAGTTGCAGGGCTACGATTCGACCCGGCTCAACAACGATTCATCCCGCCCAATCTCGATTGAACACATTCATGGCTCTGCGGCAGCAGATAGCTGCGTACCTTCACTGCAGTTGGAGGTAACGACGATGCGATGGATGACAGTAGTTCTGGCAATGGCAAGCGTGGGAACGGCGGGCGCGCAGCAGGCGGCGCAAACAACAAGGTCGCTGCATCTGCAGGATGCGCAGGCCGCCGTGGCCCAGGCGCCCGAGGCGGAAAAAGGAGCTGCGTGGCTGCGGCTGGCGGTGCGCTACCAGGATGCAGCGCAATATGCGGAGGCGGAGCACGCATACCGGCAGGCGCTGGCGCAGTTGAAGCATGCCAGTCTGGCCGTGCAGGCCACCGCACTGGACCAGCTTGGAACGCTGTATGTGGAGACAGGCCGGGCGGCCAAGGCCGAGCCGCTGGAGCGGCGCGCGCTGGCGTTACGGCTCGAGGCGCAGGATCGCACGGCCATCGGCGTGAGCTATACGCACCTTGCGGCGTTGGCCTTCGGCAAGGGCGACCTGGCCGGCGCCGAGACAAATGCGCAGATGGCGGTGAGCCTGCTGGCTCCCTCGGATGCGGCAGCGCCGGAAAACGCAACGCCGGAGCAGCAGATGGCGGCGCTGCTCAATCTGTCGCTCGTCCGCTGCGCGCGGGCGGAGTGCGACAAGGCGCTGCCGGTGGCGCAGCGCGGACTGGCGCTGGCCCATGCCAACTATGGTGAGCAAAGCGTGCCGGTGGGCATGTTCGACTACCTGCTGGGCTATGCCGAGTGGAAGAGCGGCGATGCACAGCAGGCCGCCGCGGCAATGCAGCGCGGCATTGACGAGCTGGGCGGGCAACTGGGATGGGGACACCCGACCTATGTCGCCGCGCTGGGCCGGTATCAGACGTTCCTGATGCAGACCGGCAATGCCGAAGAGGCCGCCAAGGTGCAGGCACGGCTCGACGCGCTGCGCGACGGCGCAAAGCAGCCCGCGCAAAGGGCCGCCGTGGGGCTGGAACAACTGCCCTAGCCTTTGAAAACATCCGTTGCTGCGTGCCGGTACCGCCTATACTTTTGGCGTGAGCATACCGGCACAGCAACTGGTGGCGCTGCTAATCGCGGTTTCGTTTGCCGCGGGCTTGAACGTGTACGCCACGGTGGCCACGCTGGGGCTGCTGGCACACACGCGATGGCTTGAGCTGCCGCCCTCTCTTCATCTCCTGTCCAATTGGTGGGTCATCGGCGCCAGCGTGGCGCTGTTCGCGGTGGAGTTCTTCGCCGACAAGGTTCCGGCCTTCGACCTGGTGTGGAATGCGCTGCACACGTTTATCCGCGTGCCGATAGCGGCGCTGCTGGCGTTTCAGGCCACTTCGGGGCTTTCTCCGTTGCAGCAGGCGGCGGCCACGGCGCTGGGTGGAACCATTGCCCTGGCGGCGCATGGCGGCAAAACGGCGGCACGGGCCGCGGTCACACCCTCGCCGGAACCCTTCTCCAACATGGGCCTGAGCGCCGTCGAGGACCTGGGCGCGGTAGGCCTGGTATGGCTGGCGACCGCGCATCCTTTCGTGGCCGGCGGCCTTGCGCTGGCGCTGGTGGTGGCGATTCTGCTGCTGGTGCGTTGGGTTTGGCGGGCGCTGAGCAAGCTGTTCCGAGGGGCAGAGCAGGTGCTGGCGCAGTAGGACCAACTCTCCTGATTCAACTCCAGAGGGTTCCCTGTTTTGAAAGGGTCCGGCTTCAGCCGGACCGCCATAAGCGGCCAATATGCATCGGTTTTTCGATTTCGAGAGCAGGGAGCAGCCTGCTCTCGAAATCGAAAACCAGGGCCTTTGCTCGGCTGGCTACTGCATGGCTGAAGCCATGCCCTCTCGAAGCGAACGGAATCCGCATTGCCGCTTCCGTAGGCAGGCTTCCGAAAAAGACGCTGCAGCACGCGGCTTTCACCGGCTGATACACTAACCGGGCAAGGGAAAGTGCCTTAAACGCCTATGGTTGAGCTGCTGCCCTCCATTCTTTCCGCAGATTTTGCCCACCTGGCCGACCAGGTGGCCGCGGCCGAGCGCGGCGGCGGCACGGTCATCCATGTGGACGTGATGGACGGGCATTTTGTGCCCAACATTACCCTGGGCCCCCCGGTGGTAAAAAGCCTGCGCAAGGTGACCAGGCTGCCGCTCGATTGCCACCTGATGATCGAGAATCCAGACGAGTTCATCCCCGCGTTTGCCGAGGCGGGCGCCAACTGGGTAAGCGTGCACTACGAGGCCTGCACCCACCTGCACCGCACGCTTTCGCATATTGCCGAGAACGGGATGAAGCCCGGAGTGGTGCTGAACCCGGCCACGCGGGTCAATCTGCTGGTGGACATTCTGCCCATGGTGCACCATGTGCTGGTGATGAGCGTGAATCCGGGCTTTGGCGGGCAGAAGTTTATCGAGTTTTCGCTGGATAAGATCCGGCATCTGGCCGAATTGCGCCGGGAGCTTGGGCTGGCATTTAAAATTGAAGTAGACGGTGGCGTGGCTCACGACACGGTGGAACGCATCGTCCAAGCAGGTGCGGAGCTGCTGGTGGCAGGTAATGCCGTTTTTGGCGCCGGCCGCCCCGAGCAGGACGCACGCGCCCTGCTGGCTGCGGCCAAAAAAGCCGCCGGCGAATAGCGAGTTTGCAGCAAGTTTGGATAGGGAAGGCGGCCCAGTGCGGCCGCCGCAATGAGGTGGTATGAACCGGTTGTCGAAGAATATGGCCGTGCTGGCGCTGGCGGCGCTGGCTCTCAGCAGCGTCACGGCTGAGGCCCGCGTCAAGCAGAAGAAGCACAAGAAGAACGAGGACCTGAGCGCCAATCCGCTGGCCAATGTCAACTCCAAGCAGCCGGACAAGGTGCTGTTCGACAAGGCGATGCTCTCGCTGAAGAAGGGCCGCTTTGACGTGGCCCGCCTGACGCTGCAGACGCTGCTGAACACCTATCCGGACTCCGAGTACCGCATGCGCGCCAAGCTGGCCGTGGGCGACACCTGGTTCAAGGAAGGCGGCACTGCCGCGCTGACCCAGGCCGAGGCCGAGTACAAGGACTTCATCACCTTCTTCCCCAACGCGCCGGAAGCCGCCGAAGCCCAGATGAAGGTGGGCGACATCTTCTACCAGCAGATGGAGAAGCCGGACCGCGACTACACCAACGCCCAGGCCGCCGAGCAGGAGTACCGGAACATGATCAACATGTTCCCGGATTCGCCGCTGATTCCGCGCGCCAAGCAGAAGCTGCGCGACGTGCAGGAAGTGATGGCCGAGCGCGAAGCGGAAATTGGCTTCTACTACCTGACCAAGGAGAACTACTCCGCCTCGATTGCGCGCCTGCAGACGGTGGTTGACACCTATCCGCTCTACTCCAAAAGCGATCTGGCTCTGCTGTCGATTGGCGACTCCTATGCCGGCCAGGCGCACGCGGTGCAGATGGCTCCGGGACTCAACGGCGCCGTGCGCGAGCGGCTTCGCTCGTTCTACCTGGACCGTGCCGCAGCCGCCTACAGCAAGGTGATTACGCGCTACCCGATGGCTCCGCGCGTGGAAGATGCGCGCGACCGGCTGGTGGCGATGAACCGCACGGTTCCCGAACCAACCCAGACCGCGATTGCCGAAAACGACGCCGAAGTGCGCAGCATGCAGCCGCTGCGCTTCACCGATTCGATTCTGGGCCTCATCAAGCACGGTCCCACCGTGGTGGAGGCCGCGCACGTGGGCGAGCCCTCGCTCACCGATCCCAAGCGCATCACGGCTCCCGAGATTACCAAGGAGAACGTGCAGCTTTTCCAGACGGCGATGAATGCCGGCCGCCCTGCCACTCCCGCAGCCGAGCCCAAGCCGACCGGCGCCAACGAGCCGCCGCGCAGCGACCAGCCTTCCGAGGCTCCGGTGCAAACAGGCGCTCCGGACTCGGGAACGGGTGTAGGCGTTTCTGTTGTGAGCGCTCCCTCGGGCAACAATGCGGACCCGCTGATCAAGCCGGTTGGGCCCAAGGACACCACGCTGCCCGCAGCCGAGGCTCCGGAAGCAGCTCCGAACCAGATTAACGAAGCCAAGATGCCAACCAACACGCAGCAACCGACCACGGCCAACGGCAAGAAGAAAAAGGCAGCCAAGGCCGACCTGGACGACGAATCCTCCAGCAAGACCAAGAAGAAGAAGGGTCTGAAGAAGCTTAATCCATTCTAAACATAAGAGTTAATGAAGACAGAAGGGCCGCCGCAAGGCGGCCTTTCTGCTTTGCGCTGTAACCCATGGGAGACCAGAAACCGGAACGGTATTACAATATTAATGAGGTAATACCGCCATGGCCTCCCAGCCAACCACATTGACGAGCAAGGGACAGGTAACCATCCCCAAGCGCATCCGCGAGTCCCTGAATCTGGGCCCCGGCAGCCGCGTGGTCTTCGATGTGAACGAGCAGGGCGACATCGTGCTGCGGCGCGAGGATGGCGCCAAGCCGCGCCCGCGTATTCGCCTGGACGAGGTCATTGGATCTGCACAGATCAAGTGGAACGGTACGACCGACGAGTACATGGAAATGATTCGCGGCTACTCCGATGATCCTCGTTGACTCCTGTGTTCTGCTCGATCTGATCGACCGCGACCCTGCCTGGGAACAGTGGTCCGCAGGGCAAATTGCCGCCCAATCGCTGGTCGACGAACTGTTCGTCAACCCCATCGTCTACGCGGAAATCGCCGCGCGCTATGCGGCCTCCGCCGACGTGGACCGCATTCTCGATGCAGCTGGGCTGCGATTTATGGGCATTCCGCCCGAGGCCGCCTTTTTTGCTGCCAAGGCGTACCAGCAATACCGTCAGCGAGGCGGCACGCGCACCAGCCTGCTGCCCGATTTTTTTATTGGCGCACATGCGGCAGTACTGGGCTGCCCATTGCTGACTCGCGACGTGCGCCGCTTTGCCAGCTACTTTCCAATGATTCCGCTCATCGCGCCGTGACCAGGCCAGCAACGCCCGGCAAGCCCGCATTCTGCTAAAGTGGAGGGTGGTCCCCACGCGCAAAACCCTGCTGTAGACGGGCTTAAACGCGCACTCCCATGCGGGCCGCCAATCGGACTCCATGCCTCACGACCTGCCGAAAGCCTACGACCCGACGGCCATTGAAGATCACTGGGCCGAATACTGGGTGCGCGAAAACCTGTTTGCCCAGCCCACGCCCCAGGAGGGTGGTGCGGCCGGCGATGCCTACGTGATTCTGCTGCCGCCGCCCAACGTGACTGGCCGCCTGCACATGGGCCACATGCTCAACCAGGCGGAGATGGACATCCTGACCCGTTGGCAGCGCATGCGCGGCCGCCGCGCGCTTTGGCTGCCGGGCACAGACCACGCCGGCATTGCCACCCAGATGATGGTGGAGCGCCAATTGGCCGAAGAGGGCAAGAAGCGCCAGGAACTGGGCCGCGAGGCATTCGTCGACCGCGTGTGGGCCTGGAAGCGCCACTACGGCGGCGCCATTCTGGACCAGATGAAGCGCCTGGGCGCCAGCGTCGACTGGAGCCGCGAGTACTTCACCATGGACGAGAATCTCTCCGTGGCGGTGCGCGAGGCCTTCGTCAAGCTCTACGAGCAGGACCTGATCTATCGCGGCGCCTACATCGTGAACTGGTGCCCGCGCTGCCAGACCGCCATCAGCGACCTTGAGGTGGTGTACGACGAGCACAAGGGACACCTGTGGGAGATTAAGTACCCGGTGCTCAATGCCGACGGCTCTGACTCCGGCGAGTTCCTGACCATTGCGACGACGCGCCCCGAAACCATGCTGGGCGACGTGGCGGTGGCCATTCATCCCGAAGACGAGCGCTACACGCATCTGCACGGCAAAAAGCTGCGCCTGCCGCTGGTTGGACGAGAGATTCCTATCGTTCTCGACGATTGGGTGAGCCGCGACTTCGGCACCGGCGCGGTAAAGGTGACACCGGCGCACGACCCCAACGATTTTGCGCTTGGCCAGCGCCATCATCTGCCGTCCATCAACATCATGGACGACACGGCGCACATCAACGCCGAGGGCGGCGCCTATGCGGGCCTGGACCGCTACGTGGCGCGCAAAAAGATCGTGGCCGACCTGGAAGAGCAGGGCCTGCTTGTAGCGGTGAAGGACCACGTGCACAACGTGGGCCACTGCGACCGCTGCAAGACAGTGGTAGAACCGCGGCTCTCGCTGCAGTGGTTCGTGGCCGTGAACAAAGAGGTAGAGGGACGCGGTTCGATGGCCGGGACGGCCAGAGCGGCAGTCAACGAGAAAAAAATCAAGTTCACGCCGGAGATGTACGAGAAGACCTACCTGAACTGGATGGAGAACATCCACGACTGGTGCATCTCGCGGCAGCTTTGGTGGGGCCATCGCATTCCCGCGTGGGAGTGCTCCACCTGCCACAAAGTGACCGTGGCGCGCGTGGACCCCGCGGCCTGCGCGCATTGCGGCGCGGCGACTATTACGCAATCGACCGACGTGCTGGACACATGGTTTTCGAGCGGACTGCTGCCGGTGTCGGTCTTTGGCTGGCCCAACATTACGGCGGAGAACCGAGCGGATACAGCCCTGAGCCGTGCGGATTTCGACGCCTTCTATCCCACCAGCGTGCTGGTCACCGGCTTCGACATCCTCTTCTTCTGGGTGGCGCGCATGGTGATGATGGGCTGCTGGTTCGCGCAGGATGTGCCGATGAAGGATGGCAGCCCGCGCTTGCTTGCGGACTCCGTTCCCTTCCGCGAGGTGTACATTCACGCGCTGGTGCGCGACGCCAACCGCGAGAAGATGTCGAAGACCAAGGGCAACGTCATCGACCCCATCGAGATTGTGAAGCAGTATGGCACCGATGCGGTCAGGTTCACGCTGGCCTCCATGGCCTCTCCGGGTACGGATATTGCTTTCAACGTGGCGCGCACCGAGGGCTATCGCGCGTTTGCCAACAAGATTTGGAACGCGGCGCGCTTCATCTTCATGAACGTGGACCGGGCCGCGGAGGTTGGGATCAAAGTTGACCCGGCGACGCTTGGCGGAATGCCAACGGTTGCGGAAAACGCACCGCTGGAAGCGCGCTGGATTGTGGCCGAGCTGCACGCGACCGCGGCCAAGGTAAACGAAGCGCTGGGAAACTATCGCTATGACGACGCGGCGAACATCATCTACCAGTTCTTCTGGGGCTCGTTCTGCGACTGGTATCTGGAGATCGTCAAGCTGCGGCTGGATTTTGAAGCGAGCCAGCAAGACGGCGAGTCAGCAAGTCAGCGCGATGCACGTCTGGCTGGTACCAAGGCTGCCCTGACCACGCTGGTGCAGGTGTTTGAGGCTTCGCTGCGGCTGCTTTCGCCGTTCATGCCCTTCCTGACCGAGGAGATTTGGCACGCGATCTACGACGGCAATCCGCCGGCAAAGTCGATTGCGCTGACCGCGTATCCGCAGGGCAAGGAACATCTCGACGATGTCGCGGAAATCGATATGGGAGTTCTGCAAAACCTCATCGTTGAAATCCGCGCATTGCGCAAGGAGATTGGCGTCGAGGAGAAGGCGGCTGTCCCGGCCGAAGTGCGAATCGACGCCGGGATGCAGGCCGTCCTGCAGGAAAATGCAGTCATCGTCGAGCGCCTGGCGCGAGTGAGCGAAGTTCGCTTTGTTCCGCAAATCACAGACGGACTTTCGAAGCACTCAACGTTCAACTTCGACGTTGCAGTGGTCTACGAGCGCAAGCTCGACGTACCCGCGGAGCGCGAACGTCTGACCAAGGACATCGCCAAGTACGAAAAAGGTCTTGCCGCCGCCGAGCGCCAGCTGGGCAATGAGGGCTTTTTGGCCAAGGCTCCCGCGCAGGTGGTCGAGGGCCTCAAGAAGCAGCACGCCGAAACGCTGTTGCTGCTGGAAAAGGCCAAAGCAGCGCTAGCCGCGCTGCCGCCGGAATAACGCAATGGCCTGTGTCTGCGACCAATGCGCGCGCCATGCCGCCACCCTCGGCCTGGCAGGCAAGGCCGTCACGCAGGCAACCGTGCGCAAGGCCTTTCGCAGCGCCGCGCGGCAGTGGCATCCTGACCGGTTTGAGAACCAGCCTGCGCGCCGCGCCATCGCGGAAGAGACTTTCAAGCAGATGCAGGAGGCCTACCGCGAGCTGTGGGAACATTTGGAAGCGCCGGTTCTGCTGGAGCCCGAGCAGCCTGCCGCGCGGCAATCGCGCGAACAGCCCGTGCCGCCTCCGCCGCCCGTGGCGCCCATCTTTTTTGGCGGGTTGCGCGGCTGTTTTACGGCGCCCAATCTGCCCTTCTATGTAGACCACCTGGCAGCGGCGCACATGCATGCGCGCGAGCAGCCGGTGGCCCTGGTGGAGCTTTCGCGTCCCGGCTCGGCGAGCAAAGCGCCGGCCGAGTTTTTGTTTTTAACCAACTACCGCATCCTGGTGCGCGATGCCGTGCAAGCCATCTCTATGCTGTGGTACACAGACCTTGGCGAGCTGCGTTTTGTGGACCAGTACCGGCGCGGAGTGATGGGCATTTTTCGGCGCATCGGCGCAGAACTGGCGGGCATCCAAAATCGGTACTCGCTCGACATTTACCGCCGCGATGGAGTGCTGTTCTTCTCCATGCAGGGCTCGGCGGATGACAGTGCCCGAAAAGTTGTTTATAACTTTCTTCGGCAGCAGAAGGAGCTTTAGCTTCCGGCGACCCCGGAGGCGGCACGCATGGACTGGAAGAGCAGCCGTATCGACGCATTGCTGGAGCAGGCCCTGGTGGAAGACCAGGCGGTTCGCGACGCCACCACACACGTCACCATCGACGCCAACCTGCGCGCCAGCGCCTCCATCATCGCGCGCCAGCAGATGGTGGTTGCCGGGCTGGGCGCGGTGCCGCGTTTTCTTGAGATTTTTGCGCGCCTGGACCCCACGCCGCAGGCCCATGCGCGCTTTGAGGTGGTCAGCCATCCGGAGATCTTCGACGGCGTGCGTGTGGAAGGCGGCCAGGTGCTGGCGGTGATTCGCCACAACGCGCGCGTGCTGCTGAGCTGCGAACGCGTCATCCTGAACCTGATGCAGCATCTCTCCGGCATTGCCACGCTCACGCGCAGCTACGTGGACGCCATCCACGGCACCAAGGCCCGCGTGCTGGACACGCGCAAGACCGTGCCGGGCATGCGCGCTCTTGAAAAGTACGCGGTGCTGTGCGGCGGCGGCACCAATCACCGGCTCGATTTGGCCAGCGGCATCCTGATTAAGAACAATCACATTTCGCTGGGTGGCGGCCTGCGCGCGGCCCTGACCAATGCGCTGCAGCATCGCCAGAAGGGCCAGCGGGTGCAGGTTGAAGTGCGCACGATGGAAGATTTGGAAGAGGCCATCGAAGGCGGCGCTGAGGCCATCCTGCTGGATAACATGACGCCCGCGCAGGTGAAGAACTGCATCGACCGCATCCGCGCGGAGAGACGCTGGATTCCAACCGAAGCCTCCGGCGGCATTGTGCTGGAAAACATGCGCGCCTATGCGGAGACGGGCGTCGAGTTCATCAGCGTAGGCGCGCTCACGCACTCGGCCAAAGCTGCGGATATTTCCATGCGCATTGTGGCGGAGCCCAGCTAGGCGTGTACGACCTCGCATCGATCGAAGCCGCGCTGGCCGGAACCATTTACGCCGGCAGGCTGCACTACGCCGCCGTCACCGGCTCAACCAATACCGATGCCCTTGCCGCCGCGCGCAGCGGCGCGCCGCATGGCAGTGTGTGGTTTGCCAACGAGCAGACGGCCGGCCGCGGACGCGGCGACCACCAGTGGGTTTCAAACGCGGGTCTGGGCTTGTATGTGAGCGTGCTGCTGCGGCCCGAACTGGCCGCCGTGCATTTGCCGCTGTTGCCGCTGGTGGCGGGGCTGGCCGCGGCTGAGGCCATTGGCATTGCGAGCAACCTTGCAGCCGACCTGCGCTGGCCCAACGATCTGTTGATTGGGCCGAACAAGACGGGCGGCATTCTGGTGGAGTCGAAAACCGAGGGCAACCGCGCGGCGTTTGCGGTGGTGGGCATTGGCATCAATGTGCACCAAAGCGGCTTTGCAGCCGATTTAGCTACACCGGCCACCTCACTTGACCTGGCCGCGGGCCGTACCATAAGCCGCCAGGCTTTGCTCATCGCCCTGCTAAAATCGCTGGAGCGCGAGGCCTTTTTGCTGGCGCAGCTGGCGGCCCTGGCTGGGATTCCGGCGCGCGTGGAAGCAGCCTCAACCTGGATGCGCGGACGAAGCGTGGATGTGCATGGCCCGCAGGCCTGCACCGGCGTGACGGACGGGCTGGATGCGAATGGTTTTCTGCGCGTGCGCACCGCGCAGGGTTTAACAGTTGTGCAGACCGGTGGAATGCGCGCGAAAGAGACGGATTGAACGAGATGCTGCTGGCAGTGGATGTAGGCAACACGAACACGGTGCTGGGTCTATACAGCCTGGATGGCGACAAGCCTACGCTGGCCGCGCACTGGCGCATCACCACGCATCGCACCCAAACCGTGGACGAGTACGGCGTCTTCTTTGTGAAGATGTTCGAGATGAAAGGCCTGGCCCCGGCGCAGGTAAAGCACATCATCATCTCGTCGGTGGTGCCGCCGGTGGAAGGTACGCTGCGCCAGGTGTGCGAGACCTATTTCAACGTTCAGCCCATCTTTGTGGAGCCGGGCATCAAGACCGGCATGCCGGTGCTTGTCGACAATCCAGTAGAGTTGGGCGCGGACCGGCTGGTGAATGCCATCGCCGCTTTCGAGCGCTACGGCGGCCCCTGCATCATTGTGGACTTTGGTACGGCGACTACGTTCGATGTGGTCTCGGCCAAGGGAGAGTACCTGGGAGGCGCCATTGCGCCAGGGCTCGGTATCAGCGCAGACGCGCTGTTTACGCGCGCCGCGCGGCTGGGCCGTGTGGATGTGCGCAAGCCCAGCAAGGTAATCGGCACCAACACAGCCACGCACATTCAGAGCGGCCTCTACTACGGCTACATCGGCCTGGTGGATGGCATTCTGGACCGCATGATTGGCGAGCTGGGCACGCAAGCCCTTGTGGTGGCTACGGGCGGGCTGGCGCGGCAAATCGCATCGGAGTCGCGCTTCATCACCGAAATTGACGACATGCTGACGCTGGATGGCCTGCTGATTTTGTTTGAGCGCAATCGCGCGGCACGCTCACGCAGCCGCGCGCACTAAACTAGGCATATGCGTTGCACACGTGCAGCATCGAGACGGTTATCTGCTCTTCTAGTTGCGGTCTGCTTACTCTGTCTATCGAATGCTCTATTTGCGCAAATCCAGACAGCAGTCGGCGTGCACGATGTGAAAGTGAGGATCCTCTCCACGCAGCCCAACGCTGTGTCAGTTCAGGTTACTTTTCGAACGGGCAACAGGCCCGTTATCATCCCAGACTGCCATGAATCTGGCACTGAATATGTTCACTGCACAGCGCAGTTACGTCGTGGAAACGACAAGCCTGTTTCTGTCCGACGGCATCTCGCAGCAGTCCTTGGAGTCGAAAGCGAGGAGTATTGGAAGCCGGTAGCCGTCGCACGCGACGGTGAAATGAAGTTTATTTATGTAATAGATCTTGGTCTGCTTGATGTTCACCCACAAGAAAAACTGCTGATCAGTTTTGAAGTTTGGCCGACCGCTGAATCAATGAAAGACAAAAAGCAGGCAACGACGTTCCGAAGTCCTCTTTTCAAAATTCCGCGCCGCGCTCAACGATAGCGAATCTTCAGATGCACAACTACTTCAACTACTTCACGGAGATCGAAGAGCGCTTTCAACAGCGCCGCGGCGCGCTGCTGCTGCTCTCCACGCTGGACTGGGCGCTGATTGAGACCTGGCGCGAGGCCGGCATTCCGCTGGAGGCCGTGCTGCGCGGCATTGATGCCGCCTTCGACAAATACGAAGCGCGGCAACAGAAAGCCCGCATGCGCCGCGTGAACGGACTGGCCTGGTGCGCGCAGGCGGTGATGGAAGCCTCTGAGCAGTTGCGTGAGGCCTCGGCTGGCGCTGCGCCCGCGGAAGGCAAAGAAAGCGACTCCGGCTTTGAGCACGAGCGCGTAGCGGCGCATCTTGAGGCAACCGCCGCCGCGCTGGAGGCAGCGAAGATTGCGCCCGAAGCCTGCGGAGCCACCGCCGCGCGGCTGCGGGCGCTGGCGGCCGATGTGCGCGCCAACGCCGAGGGCACGCACGACCTGGAAGCGCTGGAGCGGACATTGACGGTGCTGGAAGACAAGCTATTCGCCACACTCACCGCCGCCGCGCCGGAAGAGCTGCTGGTAAACCTGAAGTCGCACGCCGCACGCGAACTTGCGCCGTACAAGGCCCGCATGGGCGTGGTGCAACTGCGCCAGGTGGAGCGGCAATTCGTACAAAAGCAACTGCTGGTGCACTACGACCTGCCACGCCTGAGCCTGTTCTACATGAGCCAGCAATGACCACACCGCACACAGACTCGCTGCTGGTGCAGATTGAGAAGCCCGTTTACGGCGGCGCATTCTTGGCGCGCGTGGAGGGCAAAGCTATTTTTGTGCCGCTGGCACTGGCCGGCGAGCAGGCGCGCGTGCGCATCGTCGACGACAAGCGTGGCTATGCCAGCGCGGAAATTGAAGAGATTGTCGCCGCGTCGCCGGAACGCATCGCTCCCGCCTGTCCGCACTTTGGCGCGTGCGGCGGATGCAACTATCAGCACACCGGCTATGCGCAGCAGCTTGGCATTAAGCAAACCATTCTGCGTGAAACGCTGGAACGCGCCGGAGTGCACGCTCCGGACGAAATTGCCGTACTCTCCGCCGAGCCGTGGGCGTATCGCAATCGCATTCGGCTGGCATTCGACACGCAGGGAAGGCTCGGCTATCGCGGACGCCGCTCGCATGGCATTGTGGCGATTGCTGAATGCCCCATCGCTGCGCCGTTGCTGGTGCACGCCGCAATGCAGTTGGCGCAGCTCGCTCATGCAGGCGCCGCAAAGTTGCCACTCCATGAAGTTTCGCTCTTTTGCAACGCGGAGGAGAGCGCATTGCTTGCGACCGTGGAATTGCGCAGCGGCGATGCAAAGCGCCTGCAGGCTCTGGCAGCCGCGTGGGCGCAGCAGATTCCGCAATTGGCCGGTGTGCAGTTTGTGCAGCCGGGCCGCAACGGCAAACCTGCGCGCACGCTGACCACCTGGGGTGAAGACTCACTTGCGTACAGCGCCGCAGGCGCGCAGTATCGCGTGGACCACGGCGCGTTCTTCCAGGTGAATCGCTGGCTGGTGGATCCGCTGGTGGATGCGGTGACGGCCGGCGCCAGCGGCAAGCTTGCGTGGGATCTGTATGCCGGTGTGGGACTCTTTGCGCGCAAACTTGGCGCATCGTTCGAGCGCGTGATTGCGGTTGAGTCCGCGCCGCCCGCGCTGGCGCCGCTCGCGCACAATCTGCGTGCGACCGCCGGCGAGGCCGTGCGGGCAGAGACGCTTGCCTATTTGCGCAGAACGACGCAACCAAAGCCCGACCTTGTGGTGGTAGACCCGCCGCGCACCGGGCTTGGCGCGGAGGTGACATCGCTGCTTGGCGCGCTGCGTGCGCCGGCCATCGCTTATGTCTCGTGCGACCCGGCAACGCTGGCGCGCGATCTGCGTACGCTCACCGCTTCCGGTTACAGCATTGCATCGGTCACACTGGCCGACCTCTTCCCGCAGACCTTCCACCTGGAAACCATCGTGCATCTGCGCCTGGCCTAGGAAACGAGGCACGCGCGAGCGTAATGCGCCAAGTGCCAAAACACATGGCGTGCCGCGCGGACTTCATGCACAATGGCGGTGCGCATGAAGAAGCCGCTGGAGACTCCCTGGCCCGTCAAGCCCGGCTCCGACCCGGATGCACTCGGCATCCGCTCCGGCCTGACGCCGCTGTTCCATGCGGCCTGGCTTTTTGCGTGCGGAATTGCGCTGGCGCATTTCATCTGGTTTCGGCCAAGCCTGCTGCTGGTGGCTATGGCGCCTCTGGCAGCGCTCAGCTGCATCACGGCTTTCAGAACACAACGCATTCTGTGGGCGCCGCTGACTGTGCTGTGGCTCATGCTGGGCGCGTGGTGTGCGGAGATGCAGCCGCAGCCGGCTCCTGCGCCGCAGATTGCCGCGCTCTCCGATGGGTTGCTGCGCGCCGTCGAAGGGACTGTGATCGATGCGGGGCCCATCCGCGACCAAAGCGTGGCAAACGCCGACGCGCCTGGTGACGAAGGCGCTTCGCAGCGCGTCGATGTGCGTGTCTCGTCCATTGAAGTGGTGGATGACACGCGCGATGAGCAGCAGCCCGCAGCCGGCGGAGTGCGGCTGACCCTGCGCTGGCCCGCGGATGCAGCGGCCGCGCCGATAGTGCATTGCGGCGACCGCGTGCGCGCGCTGGTGCAGCTTCACCCGCCGGAGCAGTTTCGCGACGCCGGTGTGTGGAGCCGCGCGGACTACCTGCTCGACCAGGGCATGACTTCGATGGCGACAGCGCGGCCCGAGCGCGTTGAGGTTCTGCCGCGCGAAAGTGCGCACACATGGGAGGAGCGGCGGCAGCAGGCTGCGTGCTGGACTGCAGCGCTGCAACACAACATGAGCGCGCGCATTCTTGCACTGCCGGCGGCGATGCAAGGCTGGCCGGCAGCTTTGCGCATCGGTCCCGACGATGCGGTGATGCTGGCCGCGATGGTGACCGGCGACCGCACCTGGCTGACACGCACACTGCGCGCGGGCTTTGAGCGGACCGGATCGTTCCACATGCTCGTGGTTGCGGGCTTTCATCTGGCGGTGGTGGCCGCATGCCTGATGTGGTTGGCAAGGAAGGCGCGCGTGCCGCATGTGCCCGCCACGCTGCTCACGCTGGCAGGCTCGTTTGCCTACGCGCTGCTCACGGGCTTTGCCGCGCCGGTGGAGCGTTCGTTCTGGATGGTGGCGCTGTATCTGGTCGGCCGGCTCTTCGACCGCAGGCGCAATCCGCTGAACGTGATTGGATTTGCCGTGCTGTGCCTGCTGGCGGCAAGCCCACGCGTGCTGTTCGACTCAGGATTTCAGATGACGGCGCTGGCCGTGGTGTCCATTGCCGGCGTTGCCGCTCCGCTGCTGGCGCATAGCGTGCACCCATGGCTGCGCGCCACACGCGAGTTGCGCGAAGTGGCCATCGACATCAAGGCAGAGCCAAAATACGCGGCCTTCCGCGTGATGCTGCGCATCGTTGCCGAGCGCATGGAGCGGATATTCTTCCGCGGATGCGGATGGAATGTTCTTCCGTGGACTCTGCGCTTCGCGCTGCGTTGCGTGGAGCTGGTGGTGGTGTCGTTGGTGGTGGAACTGGCAATGAGTCTGCCGATGGCCATCTACTTCCATCGCATTACTGTGTTTGCGTTGCCGGTGAATCTGCTGATTCTGCCTCTGCTTTCCATATTGCTGCCGGTAGCGCTGCTGATGCTTGCGCTGCTCGTGATTTGGCCCGCGGCCGCGGTTGTTCCGGCGGCCGCCACCGCGCTGCTGCTGCACGCCGGCGTGGACATGGTGCATTTATTTGGCGGTTTTTCGCTGGGCGATTTACGCATGCCCGGCCCACTGGCATGGCAGATGGGCGCGTTCTGCGCTCTGCTGGCTGCTGCTGTAGCGCTGGCGGCGGGCAAGCGCGCGGAGCGGCGCGCGGCATGGGTCGCGTTGCTGCTGGCGGCGGTGGCGGTCGTGATTCCACGGCCGCTGGAGCATCCGCACGACGCGCTGTTGGTGGAAGCGCTCGATGTCGGTCAGGGAGATTCGATTCTGGTCATCACTCCCGACGGCAAAACGCTGTTAGTGGACGCCGGCGGCATTGGTGGCGGCTATGCTTCTGCCGACGTGCTGCATGCCTTTGGAGAGGATGTGGTTTCTGCGGCGTTGTGGGCGCGGGGCATTCGCCGGCTGGATGCAGTGGCACTTACGCATGCGCACTCTGACCACATGGGCGGCATGCCGGCGGTGCTCGAGAATTTTCGCCCGCGGGTACTGTGGGTCGGCAGCAATCCGGCCGTTCCCGCCTATGAGCAACTGCTCGATGAAGCCGCGCGTCTGCACATTGCGCAGCGCACACTGCGAGCGGGCGACGCGCTGACACTGGGCGATGCGGCCGTGCAGGTATTTGCGCCGGCTTCCGGCTATCAGCCCGGCTCCGCGCCGGCGAACAACGATTCGCTGGTGTTGCGCGTTGCTGTGGGCCGTTCCTCGGTGCTGCTGGAGGGCGACGCGGAAGCCGGCGTGGAGCATGCCATGCTGGGCGAAACCGGCCTGCAAAGCACGCTGCTGAAGGTTGGACATCACGGCAGCAAAACCTCGACGACGCCAGAGTTTCTGGCCGCGGTCTCGCCGCAGTGGGCGGTGATTTCATGCGGGCTGCGCAATCGCTTCGGGCATCCGCGGCAGGAAATTCTGGAAGAGCTACAGACGGCGCACGTGCGCACCTACAGCACCGACATTCAGGGCGCGGTGTGCTTTGCCCTGCGCGAAAACGATGTGCAGGCCGAGCCGCTGTGCGGCATGAGCGAGCTGCGCTAAAACACGAAGCGCAGTCCGAACTGAATTTGGCGCGGACGATAAAAATCGGTTGCGTTCACGTTCAGCGGCTGGCCGAATTCAACCTGTCCATCCTTCAGGCCGGTAAGAAATGTGAGCGCGGGCAGCGAGGCAGGCGTGCCCGCCTGCATGGTGTAGCCGACCGTTTCAATCTCCGTAACGTTGCGATGATTGAAGAGGTTGAAGCTCTCGGCCATCAGCTGCAAACGGCGCATGGGGCCCAGGTCGAAGTCGCGGGTCAGGCGAAGGTCCGCCTTCCAGGTTGGCGCATAGCGGAAAGTGTTGCGGCCTATGCCGTAGACGCGATTTTCGCCTCCGTAGCCGTTCATGCCTGTGGCAAAGCCGATGATGGCCGTGCCGTTCGTGAGGTACTCACGCGGAATGCTGCCGGCCGTATGCATGGAATAGGGCAGGCCGCTGCGATAGGTCCCCGTGGCGGCGAGCGTCCAGTTGTTGGCGATGTGCGCGGCAAATCCGTGCAGCTTTCGTGGAGTGCGCATCATCAGAAATCCGGTTGCCGTGTGGCGCACATCCAGATCGCTGGCGCCGTACTCCTGCGTGAAGTCGGATGGATCTAAAACCGTGATGCTGGAGACAAGGCCCGACCCCAGCGGGTTCCAATCCATGGCGTGGGCGTAAGTGTAGCGCGCGTGCAGCGTGAAGGCGCGGCCGTTGCGCGTCACCTGCAACGAGGCTGCCTCCCACTTGGAGTTGGCGCGGCTGAAGAGCTCGACCAGCTGCTGATAATTCGCATTGGCGTGGCCGTCAAAACCAGACTGCGAAAGCGCTGAAGGCCAGTCAGCGTAGAACGGAACGGTAACCGTAGGCGACTTGATTGGCCCCGAACCGTTGCCGTCAACCACCGCGTAGGTAATGGTTTTAGGATTCACGTCGGGGTTGAAGTTGACGTCTTCAGTAATAGGCAAGCGGCGGCCCAGCGTGACGGCTGCAGCAGCCTCGATGTGAATGCGCCCCGGCAGCGTCTGCTCCAGCGAGACGGCGGCCTCATGCACTTCGCTGTTTTTATATTCCTGCGCAAACTCGACTGCGCCGGGCTTAACGACACTGCCAGGCGAGCCAGCCAGCACATACGGGAAGGGCGGAGCGCCACCGAGTTTGAGATTGTCGGTGGGCCGCATGCGAAGCTGCTGATCACCGTTGGATGAGCCCGTCTCGGTGAGCGCGTCAAGCAGGTTTGCATTGGGAATGCGTCCGTAGAACATGCTGTAGCCGGCATGAAGAACCGGCAGGCGGCTTTCGCCTGAGCCCCAGGAAAGGCTGACGCCCGGCGCCCACTCGCTGCCGGTGCGCGGCAGGCGCTGCGTGAGCGGCAAATCGGGGTTCATCAGGCTATCGATTGGCTGCGGCAATTGCTGCATCTGCCAGCGCATCTGCGCAGTCAGATTCATCCGCCGCATGGGCTGCCAGCGCGCGGCGCCATAGCCTGCGAACTCATTGCTGCTCACCCACCAGTTCGACGGCCCCAGCGTCTGCGAGTAGTAGCTGTAGCATGGCAGCGACCCCAGGCCGTGCAGCTCACCGGTCGTGGTGCGCCACACGCGGCCGGTCTCGTCGCAGTTGTGCTGGGCAATGGGGTTGAGTTGCCCCGCGATGCCGTACTTGAGAAATGCCAGCGCGTCGGAGACGAAATTTTCGACGTTGGAGTAGTGGTACGTGCCGGTGCGATTGCGCAGCATGCTGTCGCCGTCGCGGTCGTGGTTCAACTCAAAGCCGGCCAGAAGGAATGTATGACCGCGCTGCCACTCAATGCGCTGGCCCACGCCGACCAGCATCTCGTCCGGCTCGTTGCCGGGGCCGAAGCGCGCGGGATTGCCGATTGTAAAACCGTAGCGCGAGTCGACGACCATCTGCGGAAGCTGACCCCAGGAGTTGATGTTGAAGGCCTGCTCGAAATCGGAAGGCGAGCTGGCCGGCGCGCTATGACGGTAGCGGCGCATCTGCACCTGAGTCGCGCTCATCAGGTTGGGCGTGACAAACGCCTGCCAGTGGCCGGCAATCCAGGTATCCGCACCGCGGTTGGAGCCCAGGCTGTGCGTTCCGTAATTTGCCTCAGCGCGGCTGAATCCTCCACCGGGCGAGTTCCACAGACCGGCAGAAGCCTGGACCGTAAGCTGTTGCCGCTCGGTTAGCCGCCAGTCGATGCGGCCATAGCCGGAGAGGCGCGAAGAGATGCGCGCAGCCGGTCCCATCAAGGCGTTCAGTGATTCGAGCATAGACGTGTAGGCTTGGGCCGCTTCGGCGATGGGGTCCGTGCTGGGCAGCCGCAGCCGCGCCGCCAGCACCTGCAGCTGATCGTTCGAAGGCTGCGCAAAAAAATTCTCCGGATGGCGTGCCGTGGCGACGACCGGGTAGTTGCGCTCCGTGTCCTCGACGGCCGCATACCAGCCCACGCGGCCATAACGCAGCCGGCTGCCCACTCCGGCCTCGCCGCGCAGCAGCCGGTCGGCAGGCGTATAGGGAATGCCGCTGAAGACCGGCAGATCCCAGCCTGAAGCGGGCGCGGTCTCCCGCACCCACTCTGAGAAGGGGTTTTGCGCATTCCAGAGGTTCTGGCGGTTGAAGAGCGAAAGCTGCCCGTGCAACCCCGCGCCGCCCTGCTGCGTGCGCACGCGCAAGCCGCTTTCGGCAAAGCGCCAGTTGCCGAAATTGTCCTGCGCAGTAACCTGGCCGACCGCGCGAATAGCCGACTCCGGCAGCACCGGCCCTTGCAGCATGGCATCGCGGCGGTTCCAACCCGCGCCTGCGCCAAAGGACAGGCGTGTACGGCTTCCATTCACGGCTATGCCCCCGGACCGTACGCCCGTGAAGGCCGCGCGATCCTGCGGAGCAAGGCCCGCGGCATCCGGATCGTCGCCGGTAAGCAGCCCGGCCCAGTTGCGATTGGGCAGCGGCAGCAGAGCCAACTGCTCCGCGCTAATTTCGCCCGGCAGCGGCTGATCGGCAACTCCGGCGCGGCTGGCGGCCAGCAAAGAGCTTGGTGGAATGATGCCGAGATGCAATGCCGTGCGCGCTGCTCCAATGGCAACGCGAACCATAAGAGGACTGGCCAGCACCATGCGGCTGGGCAGTGCGGCGCTGGGCAAAGCCGCAGGCGATGCGGCAGCCACGGCGCGCATTGCGGGCTCAATGCGTGCCGGCCGCTCGAACGGCAGCTCCGCGACGAGCGCCGCGATTTCGGTGTCAATGCTCGCCCGTGGAAGCACGAGCGGCGCGGCAGGCGACGAGGCCAGCAGCGGTTTTGACGGGACAGGCGCAGACAGCAGCTCCGCTTGCCGCGGAGCGTGAGGCTCGAAGGAGGTGGCTGGCACGGAATCGCGCAGCAGCTCCATCGCGGGCTTGTGCGTGATTCCTTCAAGCGATTTGCGCTGAGCTTCGGGGGTAGGGTGCGCATTCATCGGCCCGCTGTTCAACTCGCCCGGAGTGAGAGCCACCGACAGCCTCTCCGCAGCCGGCTCAAGCACGGGCCTGTCAGCTTCGGCTGGCTTCCACGCCGCCGCAGCCTCCGCCATGACGGCCGAGCCCAATTCCAGCTGCACGGAAACGCGCGCCGTGTAGCCGGCATTCACCACGATGCCTTCCACCTGGCCGTGCGTGTTCGTGGGGGTGTGTACCTCCAGCGTGTACTCGCCCGGCCCAAGGCCGGTGAACTCGTAGCTGCCATTGCGCGAGGCGGTGCTGACAAAAACCTGGCCGGTCTGTCGATTGCGGACGGTGACCGTGGCCCCGGCCAGCGGATGCGCCTGGGCGTCGGTGAGTCTGCCGGTGAGCGAGCCCGGAGCCGTCTGGGCGCAAGCCTGCGCCGTCGCGGCAGCCATCAGGACCGCCGCGGCACACCGCAACCAGCAAGTGCGCTCCGCCATCGAGGGACTCCTCGAACGCGGCAGACTCTGGGAAAAAGTGGAGTGGGTACAGGCGGCCCGCTCTCGACGGCGGGTTCTGGAGCGCCTTCCGGCAATGTTGCCGCGGCGCACGACCGTGGTCCGGTGAATGGAGAATTGTAGCTCCGCGCGCGAAAAAGGCAAGTGCGCCATCGCACTGCCCCACATTACCGCAGAGGCGGCTGGTAACCATCGGGCCTCCACTCCGGTAGACTGGTAAGAGGCTCTTGCCCCGGTGATTGATGTTTATTGACGAAGCAAAAATTCGAGTAAAGGCCGGCGACGGCGGCAATGGCTGCATGGCCTTCCGGCGCGAGAAGTTTGTGCCGCGCGGCGGCCCCAGCGGCGGCGACGGCGGACACGGCGGCGACGTGGTGATGGAAGCCACCCAGCGCCACAACACGCTGATTCACTTCCGCTACAACCCCGAGCACAAGGCCAAGCGCGGCGAGCACGGCATGGGCTCCAATTGCACCGGCCAGGACGGCACCGACATTGTGCTGCAGGTGCCCGTAGGCACAGCTGTTTACGACCAGCTGACCGGCGAGCTGGTGCACGACTTCAAGTTTCCCGATGAGCGCATCGTAGTGGCCAAGGGCGGGCGCGGCGGGCGCGGCAACCAGCACTTTGCCACCAGCACCCACCAGGCTCCGCGCGAGCACGAAATGGGCCGCGCGGGCGAGGAGCGCCTCTATCGCCTGGAGCTGAAGCTGCTGGCCGACGTGGGCCTGGTCGGCTATCCCAACGCGGGCAAGTCAACGCTGATTTCGCGCATCTCCGCCGCCAAGCCGAAGATTGCCGACTACCCCTTCACCACCCTGGAGCCGAATCTGGGCGTGGTCACGGTGGGCGAAGAGCCAGAGCAGCAATCGTTTGTGGTGGCCGACGTGCCAGGACTGATTGAAGGCGCGCACACGGGCCAGGGCCTGGGCACGCAGTTCCTGCGCCACATTGAGCGCACCCGCGTGCTGGCGCACCTCGTGGATGTGTCGGACGCCGCCGGCCGCCCCGACGCGGTCGAGGACTTCAAGGTCATCAACAAGGAGCTGGCAAGCTTTACGGTGGGCGAAGGCACGGAGACACTGGCCGAGAAGCCGATGATCGTGGTCGCGACCAAGATTGACGTGGCCAATCCAGAGAAGCTGAAGAAGCTGCAAGCCCACGCCAAGCGCCGCAAGCTCGAGTTTTATGCAATCTCAGCCGTCACCGGCGAGGGCATTGACGAGCTGAAGTGGGCGCTGGCCCGGCGGGTGATGCCGGAAGGCGAGTAGCGGCACGCGAAACTCTGTTTCGCCGCAAACCGTAAAATAGATTCAGTCCGCCAGATTCCACTTCGCGGCGCAATCCCACTCCCTGAAGGGCCGTTACCCCATGTCGAATATTCTTGAAAGCCTCCCGGCCGGCGAAAAGGTCGGCATCGCTTTTTCCGGAGGCCTGGACACCAGCGCCGCGCTGCACTGGATGAAGCAGAAGGGCGCGCGCCCCTACGCCTACACGGCCAATCTGGGCCAGCCCGACGAAACCGACTACGACGAGATTCCGCGCAAGGCTCTCGAATACGGTGCCGAAAAAGCCCGGCTTATCGACTGCCGCGCGCAGCTGGTGCGCGAGGGGCTTGCCGCCCTGCAAGCGGGCGCATTCCACATCACCACGGCGGGCGTGGCCTACTTCAACACCACTCCCATTGGCCGCGCCGTCACCGGAACCATGCTGGTGGCCGCCATGAAGGAAGACGACGTCTCCATCTGGGGCGATGGCTCCACCTTCAAGGGCAACGACATCGAGCGCTTCTACCGCTACGGCCTGCTGGTCAACCCCGACCTGCGCGTCTACAAGCCGTGGCTCGACGCGGCGTTTATCGACGAGCTGGGCGGCCGCGCCGAAATGTCGGCCTTCATGACCAAGTCCGGCTTCGCCTACAAAATGTCGGCGGAGAAGGCTTACTCCACCGACTCGAATTTGCTGGGCGCAACACACGAGGCCAAGGAGCTGGAGCTGCTGTCGAGCAGCGTGCGCATCGTCGACCCCATCATGGGCGTGGCCTTCTGGCGCGAAGACGTGCCGGTAAAAGCCGAAGAAGTCACCGTTCGCTTTGAAGAAGGACAGCCCGTGGCGCTGAATGGCGCGGAGTTTGCCGGCCAGGTGGAGCTGCTGCTTGAGGCCAACCGCATCGGCGGCCGCCACGGCCTGGGCATGAGCGACCAGATCGAAAACCGCATCATCGAAGCCAAGAGCCGCGGCATTTACGAGGCGCCGGGCCTGGCGCTGCTCTACATCGCCTACGAGCGGCTGGTCACGGGCATCCACAACGAGGACACCCTTGAGCAATACCGCGAGAATGGCCGCAAGCTGGGCCGTCTGCTCTACCAGGGCCGCTGGTTCGACTCGCAGGCCATCATGCTGCGCGAAAGCGCACAGCGCTGGGTGGCGCGGCCCATCACCGGCACGGTCACGTTGGAACTGCGCCGGGGCAACGACTACTCGATCCTGAATACCGAGTCGCCCAACCTCACCTTCAAGCCCGAGCGGCTCTCCATGGAGAAGACCGAATCCGTCTTCTCGCCGCGCGACCGCATCGGCCAGCTCACCATGCGCAATCTCGACATCACCGACACCCGCGACAAGCTGCTGACCTACGCCAAGTCGGGCCTGCTCACCCTGAGCACCGGCGCCAGCATGCCCAAGCTGAATTCCGGCGGGGACGAAGATTAGCGGGTCAGCAAGTCAGCAAGTCGGCGAGTTAGCCCGAAGTGAATAAGCGCGTGGATTGTTCTAATCCACGCGCTTTTCTTGTTCTATATTTCTGTTTGGGCGGATGGCCAGCTCTGGCCAACCACAAATGAGTGGGTGCCCCATGTCTCGATTTTGAGACATGGGGACGCCGGTAATAACGTACCTGACGAATCAAACCCAATCCAAGCATACTGAAAGTGCCGTGACAGGGCAGCGTATCGAAGGTAGATTTTCGGGAGTAGCGATCGCTCGTTACTCCGGCTCTAAAACCACGGTTCCCAAGATGGTGGAGGCGGTTGATCTTGAGCAACTGAAGCCAAGTCGCTACCCATGTACATGTGCTCTTTGCCGCACTGAGGGCATCGGTACTCCCATCCGCCATCCGGCTGAGCGAACAACGTCCGCGCTGTGAAACCGATATAGCTAGCGAAATGAAATTGTCGGCAACCCTCCGTCAAGCAATAGCAACCCCAAAACCTGTGTCTTTCCATGGTTTCGAAATTATATGGGTCACCGAGTAGGCTCGCACTTCAAGGACGATGAATTCCATTAAGATTTAGGAATGTTCGCCCCATTCCAGACGTGTAGGCTTAGATCCGACCGGGCCGGCTTGCACGCAAAGACGCTGGCAGAACTTTGGAAGAGTAGAAATACTGCTAGCTCCTACGCCACCCGAATAGATTTTCAGGACGATGGGACAGGGGAAATCTTTGTCACGCCAGTCGAGATGAATTGGTTCTTTAAGTTCTCCCTGCTGTACGGAGAGATGCTCTACCATTTTCGTGCCGCTCTCGATTCCTGTATCTACGACGCCGCGGTCCTTGCGAGTGGAAAGAACCCTCCACCCAATAAAGATGCATTGATGTTTCCCATCTGCACCTCTGCGGGGAACTTTAAGGATTCTGCCAGGCGTATCGCGCCACTCCCGGATGAACTCAAGTCCTTTGTCGAAGCAGTACAGCCTTATAACCGAATGGTGCTGAGTAACAATTTGGGTGACTGGAAAATTGGAGAAACCCTCGGAATAATCGGCTCGTGGTCGATTATCGACCGTCATCGCACCTTGCATCTCGTTGGCAGTTTCCCAACGAGCGGGCGGATAGAAATCATTCCGCCGCCCGATATGACGCTGGATGAACTTGTCTTCGACGGAACGGGAACCCTCGAAAACGAGAGCAAAGTTGGAACCTGCAAAATCGGAAACTTCAGGCGTGGTCATAAAATGCAGGTGAAAACCGAACTCGTGTTTGAGATAGCTGTCGATGAGGGTGGTGAAACCATCATCGTGACCAATTCCGCACCTGCGATGCTCATTTGTGTCTGGGAAATACTCAGCAAATTTGAGAAGCATTTCGGCATTCAATGATGAGTTGGCAGGTGGCCCATGCGTTGCCAACCACAAATGAACGGTTGCCCCATGTCTCGATTTTGAGACATGGGAACGCCCCCCCCGACCTCCCCCATTTAGCTTTCCGCCGGGTGTCGCGTGCCCCACATCCGGGGTCCCCACAAACAGGTCTTCGTTTGTGGGGTGGGCGCACCTCCCGCTGTTGGAGATGTGGGAAAGATCAAACCCTAACCAGGCAGGGAAGCCACCCCTTGAGTTCCTGAAATCCTTCCGCTCCCCACATCCATGGATGCCCCATCCTTCCGCTTTCTGTGACGCCAGTCCGCCCCAAACAACCCATTTGCAGATAATTTCCCTGCCCCGGCGCATACTCCTTCCATGCCAGGAAACGCGCAGGCGTCGAAGACCAGCTCACCTGCCCTTGCCCCGGCTCGCTAAACCCTCTGTTTTCAAATTTCTGCGGCCAAGCCGCATAGAATCAAATATTTAGAGCATAGGGTGCTCAATAAGCGCCATAGAATCTGATATTTAGCCGCAGAGACATAGGATTTTTTACAATGCCCCCGGAATGCCTGCCCATCATGCCCAGCGGATCGGCAGACGGCTCGGTCAAAATGTATAAGGAGTCGCGTTCAATCAAACGAAGCTGTGCCCGTTCATCGCATTCGAACCTTGTCTCAATTGAAAAGCGATCACTTAGAGCTTAGTCGGCGGACGCGTCCACATATCGCTAGGCCCAAGACGTATATTCCACGAATAGCACATGGGATCACAATTAACCACTGCAGAACGCCAGCAGCAAAGAGCCAGACCCACAATGCTATCAGCGTCCGCGGATCGTCCGTTGAATATCCCCATGAAAGCATCGTTCTGCAGTACGTGGATTTCTGCGCTGCGATAAGGAGATAGTCGCTGGATGGGAATGAGAGCAAGTACATCATCAGGCTCTCACTTTCACCCCACGCCCACAACACGCTGCGTGGCCCATTCAACAGGCTTAGAGTACGGAGCAGTATTACGGCACAGGCAATGACCCATAGTGCGGAAACAACTCGCCAAAGTACTGTCGCAATGCGCATATACGCAATCTCACTCCCTGAAGCGAGCGGTGACCATTCAACCTGTAAAGCCGCGTCCGCCGCACCGCCGGTGCCTACACCATCGCCCGCTCTTTCACCGTCAGATACTGATTCAACACGGCTGAGGAAAGCGCGGCGGGGTCCAGATCCATGGTAAGCGCGCCCTGGTCGCGCAGGCGGGCCAGCAGCAGCTCGCGGCGGGCGGCCATCTCCTGCGCGGCGGTGGCGCGGAACATCTCCTCCACGGTTGTGGGCCGCTCGGCGGCAATGCGCTCCACCTCCGGCTGCGCCATGGCCACAAACAGCAGCACGTGGCGGCGCACCAGTTGCATGGCGCCGTCAATAACCTCGGGGCGCATCGCGGTCTCAGCCAGGTCGGTAATCCATAGAACCAGAGCCCGGCGCGGCTGCAGGCGGCTCAGCACAGCCGTGGCCCGCAGGTGGTCGGCTTCGGCGGTCTCTGCCTTCACCAGCGCCAGCGACTCGATAAGCTGCCGCATATGCGAAGCGCCGCGCCCCGGCAGCAGACGCTGCTGAATGCCCTGCCCGTAAGCCAGCAATCCCACGCGGTCGCCGGAGTAGAGCGCAAGCTGCGCCAGTTGCACGGCCGTGGTGCAGGCATGGTCCAGCTTGGTATGGGCGTCATCCGTGCCACTGCTCACATCCAAAGGTCCGCCCTCCGCAGGAGTCGGGCGGTTGCGCATCAGGCGGCCGCAGTCCAGAACGATCCACACCGCCTGGCTGCGCTCGGTCTGGTACTGGCGGGTGATGAGCGAGCCGCGGCGCGCGGAGGCGGTCCAGCAGATGTCGCGCAGGTCGTCGCCCTCGCGATACTCGCGCAGGCTCTCGAAATCGCGGCCCAGGCCGCGCTGGCGCGCCTGGCGCAGTTGCAGGTCGATTTGGCGGCTGCGCGCGAGAAAGATCTGCTGCTCTTCGCTGGTTTTGAGCGCGGGGTAGACACGCACCGTCTGCTTGAGCGGCGCGCGCGCCCAGCGGTCCACGAGCCCCAGCCCGGAGCGATAGCGCAGGTAGAGGTCGCCCGTTTCCCAGTCGCCGCGCTCGTGCGGTTGAATGGTGGTGCGCAGCGTCGCGGCAACGCGCGGGAATGCGGTGAGCCGATGCGTAACGAGCGTACGAGCAAGCTCCGCTGGCAGGTCGTCGGTCAGGCGGCAATCGAGCACGATGCGCCCTTCGTTCAGAACGCCAAGCTCCATCTCGGTGGCGCTGTCGAGCGCGGGCGCACTGTTCCAGGCGCGGCCGGCGGTCAGCTGCGCGGGCTTGGGCAGGCGCAGCCCATCCAGCAGCGCGGCAAGCAACACCAATCCATCCCAGGCCAGCATGGCGTAGGCCAGGCGGCCATCCCAAAAGCCGGGAATCAGCAGCACGAACCCGGCAACCAGCAGCAGCATGGCGCGCGGCGTAAGGCCAAAGCCCAGCCGGCGCCTGCGCTCGCACGGCGCGCTGATCGATTCGGGATAGAGTGAGGCTGCAATCATTGCCGCGGCACCGGCACGGCGGCAATCACGTCGGTAAGCACGCGGTCGGCGTCGAAGCCTTCCAGCTCAGCTTCCGGCTTGAGCATCACGCGATGGCGCAGCACCGGCAGCACGGCGCGCTTCACGTCGTCGGGAACCAGGTAGTCGCGCCCATCAAAGGCCGCGGCGGCCTGCGCCACCAGCATCAGGCTAAGCGCCGCGCGGGGGCTTGCGCCCAGCAGCAGCGCCGGCCACTCGCGCGTGCGCCGCGCCAGGGCCAGAATGTAGGTGTAGAGCTCCGGCTCAATGCGGATGGCGTGCACCTCGGCACGCGCCGCGGCCAGCAGACCGGCCGGTATCGGTTGAATGGCAGCATCGTCCAGCAGACCGGCAGCGGTGGCCGCGTGGTGCCGATGCAGGATTTCAATCTCCTCGGCCTCCGTGGGATAAGCAACGCGAATCTTCATCAGAAAGCGGTCGAGCTGCGCCTCGGGCAAGGGATAGGTGCCTTCGAAGTCGACCGGGTTCTGCGTGGCGAAGACGGTGAACCACGAGGGCAGCGGGCGGCGCACGCCATCGCTGGTCACCTGGCGCTCTTCCATGCACTCCAGCAGCGCGGCCTGGGTGCGCGGAGGCATGCGGTTGATTTCATCCACCAGCAGCAGATCGGTGAAGACTGGACCGGCGTGGAAGGTGAATGTGTCCGTGCCGGGCTTCAGGATGGACGTGCCCAGAATATCGGCAGGCATCAGATCGGGCGTAGCCTGCACACGCTGGAAGCCCAGGCCCAGCAGGCGGCCCAGCGCCTTCACCGTCAGCGTTTTGGCAATGCCCGGTACGCCTTCCAGCAGGGCGTGGCCCTGGCACAGCACGGCTATCAGCACTTCTTCCATTACGCCGGCCTGGCCGCTGATGACGCGGCCCATCTCCGTGCGTGCATGCGCAATCAACTGCGTGGTTGCATCCAGCGTGCGGCTGGGCGTGGGTTCCACATTCATTTCGTCGCTCATGAAGCCTTTTCCTCTGGGTAAGATTCCTCTTGGTCGTGAGCCCCGTGCGCGGTTGCCCTCAGGGCTTTCTCGTGGCGGTACAGAGCCTGGATCAGCTTGAGTGCGGCGCGCGGTTGCATGGTGTCGTTCCACGCTGACTCGTGACATGCAGCAAGATCCGCCTCCAGCGCCGCGTCCGCGTGCGGAAAGCGCCGGCGCAGCAGGACAGCCAGTTCAGCCGCATCCATTTGCTGGTTCTGCAAACCGCAAAGCCGCTGCATGCGCCGCCGGAAGCGCTCGTAGGCAACCGAGACGGCCGTACCCGAAGCGCCTGCGCTGCGATAGAGCGAGCCAAGCGCCTCAAGAAATTCGATGGGCGCAGCGCGCGCCGGAGCTGGCTCATCGCGCAGCGGTCCGCTGCGCCGGCTGAAGCTGAAAATGACCAGCACACCCATGCCCAGCAGCCCCAGTTCCAGCAGCGTGAGCGCGGGGCCCGCGGCATAACTCCATGTGGAGCGAATTTCGCCGTGCAGCGACTCGTCCCAGTAGACGTGCGCGCCCTCGCGCGGTCCCACCGAGTTCAGCAGCAGGTCCAGATCCTGGTCGCGGCCCAAAGATGCGTTCTCAAGTGGCGTGGAGCTGGCCCACCACACGGCATGGCCCTTGGCATAGTCGTACTCCACCACGGCAGGCTGGCCGCCGCAGCTATATTGCACGCGGTCGTAAGGGTCGCCCAACTGCCAGGTCACAATAGGCGCCATCCACACCGTGCCGCTGCCGGCTAGCGGGTCCAGCCCTTCCGGCTCCAGCTTGCAGGCGGCAAAGCTGAACTGTGGAGACGCCGTTGGCGCGCCACCCGGCAGCAGATTGCCGCCGCTGAAGCCGGTGGCCAGCACGCGCCCGCCCTTCTCCAGAATTTGTTTGACGGCCTTCATGTCCTCGCGCTCGCGCGAGAATGGTTCGGCGAAGATGACCACCGTACCCGGACCGGCCTGCTCGGCCAAATCGCTCAGCGGACGCTCCCAGCGCTGAATGTCGTAGCCGGAGTTCAGCAACGTCTCATAGGCCGCGCGCGCGCCGTGCTTGCCCGTCAGGTACGAGGAGGGCAGCGTGTTGTCATCCTTGCTGGATTTGGCGATAAGCACGCCGCTGACAACAGCCAGAAAAATGGCCGCGCCCAGGCACCAGAAAAGAATCTTGCGGTCGCGCGGATCGATGCCGGAAAGGAAGCTCATGCCCTGCCTCCCTTGCCGCGTCCTGCGCCGGCATCCATCAACTCCTCGGCAAGCTGCTCCGCATTGCGATAGTCGCCCTCTTCGGCCGGGCGGCCACCATACCAGGTACGCTCGAAGCTGCCGGTCAACTGCGCCAGACGCGGCTTGCGCGCGTCGTCGCCGGCTACCAGCGCAAGATATTCGCGCGGCGTGCGCGCGCGGTCGGCCGGCCACAGCTTGCGTGACTCCAGCCGCGAGATTGCCGCCCAGTAGACGGAGTGAATCGCATCGCGCCATGCGCCATTGGCGGCAGCTTGGCGCGCATCCTGCAGCCACAACTGCCAGTCGCGTGCGGAGGCAGCACCCGGTGCTGGCCCATCGCTCTCCGGCACCAGGCGGATGCGCCAGCGGCGCTCCATTTGCAGCAGACCCCACACCAGACCGATGCAGACCAGCGCGATGAATCCGCCCACCAGCACCCGGCCCACCCACGGGGAGTGGATGCGATGGCTGGTGGCCTTCTCCAGCAGATTGTTCAGCCAGTTGCCAATGTCTTCCAGAATCGCGTCGCGCAGCGAGCGCTTGTCGGTATAGGCGTATTCATTGGCGGAGAGCACCTTCTGCATAGAGGCACGCTCGGCCCCGTGCTGCTCGGCTGGCACGAATGTTCCGCCCGCCTGCTCAATGTCGCTGTTCAACCGCTCAACGGCTTCCTTCAGCAGTTCTTCGGTGGTCAGCGGAGTGTTCGGCAAAGTGTCTGGCTTGTCGTCGTCATCCTCATCGGCAGGCGCGGCTTTTGCCTGCGGCTTGGCAGCCTTCTTGTCGATCACCTGCGCCTTGGTCAGCAGCGCGCGCAGCCACGCATAGCGAATCAGTCTGCGTCCGCTCTTCAGCGGAACGCGATCATCCGGACCCACCAGCGCGCCGTCGCAGGTCCTGGTATCACGCGCTTTGGTGCAGGCCTCCACAATGGGAACGAGCGCCTGCAAGTGCGCGCGATACTCCTCCATCGAGGCATCGCGCGGCGGCGGTGTGGCGATAGCCAACTGCTGGGGCGCGGCGGCCTGGGCGGCGGCAGTCGTGGCCATGGCCAGGGCCAAAGCAAACAACACACCGGCTTGCAGAACGCCGCATCGATGGAGAATCTGCTTCAAGCCGGCGAGACCTCCCCGCCGGCCGCGGCGTTCAGGCGCAGCTTCTGGTCGTCGTAGAGAATCGCGATGGCGGCAATCATGCCGATGTAGTTCACCATGCTGATCACGGCGATAATGCCGATATACAAAAGGCCCGCCAGCCCGATGAGCGCGAAGAAGGCAGGCGTTCCCTGCTCCACATGCAGAGCGAAAACTGCCAGCAGACCCAGCCCGCCACCCACCAGCATCAGCAGGATGAGCGCCACGTAGGTGACGGCATAAAGGATGGCGTAGATGACCAGCAGCGTTACAAAGATACGGCCCTTGGCGCCGCGCGTCAGCTGCACACTGCGCTTCAGCGCCGCGCTGACAGGAATCTGCTCGTCGACGCAGACGGCAAAACACAGCGAGAAGCGCAGCGCGATCCAGACTGAGTACGCCAGAAAGCCGATATAGATGATGCCGAAGAGGGGCATGAGAAGCAGGCTCATGGACTGAGCGTCGCCGCCCGCGAACAGATGGAACCCTGCGGCGGCAATTCCCAGGGCGCACACAATGGCCAGCAGCGGCACCATCATATACAGCATCAGAAGAACCATCAGCCAGAGGAAGCGACCGAAGCGTTGCCGCGCCACCTCGTAGGCCTGAAGCGCGGTTCGGATGGCGCCGCGATTGGTCTGGATGGCGGCATAGTGCATGGCGGGCATGTAGAGCGCGGCCGCAAGAAGGAGACCGATCTCTACTAGAACCACGCCGACGGCCAGAAGAACAATGCTCAACAAATTCGGCGGTGTCTGCACGCCGCGCATCTGCGGCCCAAATGCCAGCAGCATGCCACCCAGCAGCAGTACAAGCATCAAGGCCAGAGCAAAGGCCGGCAGCAGAGCCACGCGCGCATAGAGCCTCCAGTGGGCGCGCACCAGCTTGAAGGTGCGATCCAGAATCTGGCCAAAGCCCATGGGCCCGTAGATGGGCGGCAATGCGGAAGTGGGAAGGCTTTCAGGGTTCATGGTGCTTCCTCCGTTGCGGTGGGAGGTGCGCTGTTTGCACTTGCCGTCTCAGGTTGCGGCGCAACCGGCGGCAACCAGGGCGCGGCTTCCACTGCCGGCGCGGGCGGTGGCGTAAGTCCGGCCTGCTGCATCATCCACTCGATGTCGAAGCCCTCTTTGCGGATGCGCTGATCGAAGTAGAACACGGTAAGCGCGATGCCGTAGAGCGGGCGCACCAGGGCCTGCGCCACAAAGCTCAGGCAGTAGGTAATCACCAGCACAACGGCGCCCAAGGCGTCGGAGTTGGCCGGCTTCTGCAGCGCGGGAATGAGTGCGACCAAGATGATCATCACCATGGTCAGCACAAAGGCCATTCCCGTGCTGAGCACCCATCCCAGCAGAAACAGCACCAGAATGCGCCCGCGCGAGCCTTGGCTCAGACTCTTGCTGCGCACCAGCGACTTCCACGGCGAGAGCCCTTCAAAAACGCAGGCGGGAAACGCCAGGCAGAGCATGAGCGCAACCCACACCATGGAAACCAACGCGGCAACAACCAGGACGAAAAGAATAAATCCGCCGAACGCCGTCGCGCCAGGGCCCATCAGCGAGAGCAGGCTGAAGGGGAGAATGCCCGCGAAAGCCAGCCCAAACGGAATGACGCCTGCAAAGAGCGCCAGCAGCAGCGCGAGTCCCACGTAGCGCCAGCCGTGCTTCCAGGCAGCGCGGTAGGCCTCGCGGATGGTCACCTTCTCGCCGAAGAAGGCGCGCGCCGAGCCATGCGTGATTGCCGCCCAGCCCAGCGCCAGCGCGCCCAGGTACAACGGAATTCCAACAAGGATGAGCATCAGGGCGGCGGCGATGGCGACAACCTGCGCCGCCTGGCCGGCGCCCGATGGCTGCCGCGCCGCCCATGCGAAAAATGCCGTGGCCAGGGCCACCACCAGCACCAGAATGCCGGTGGGCAGCGCGGCAATGGCGAGGAATGTCAAAAAACGCCCGCGGTAAATCTGCGCGGTGCGGTCCAGCACCTCGCCAAGACTCAGAGGGCGCAGCCCTTCAGGCATGCGTGCTCCCTGGGTCGTCGGCAGGAGCCGGCGTTGCCGGCTGAACAGGCAGCTCTGTCAAAATCGGCGGCGCCGGCAAAGGCGTCATTCCCGCGGCCTGCATCAACCACTCGATGTCGAAGCCCTCTTTGCGCACCCGCTGGTCGTAGTAAAAAAGCGTGACGCCGATGGCAAGAATGGGGCCGATAAAGGTATTGGTAAAGAAAGTGATGATCTGCGAGATAGCCTGCGGCACCAGGCCTATCTGTCCGTGGTGCTTGAACGACAGCACAAACAGGAAGGACTGCGTCAGCATGGTCAAGCCAATTTGGATGACCAAAACCAGCAGAAAAAGAACAAAGATGCGCCCACGTGCGCCCTTGCTCAGCTCGATGCTGCGCTTGATGGCCGCACGCGCCGTCCTGTCTTCCAGCACACAGCTCGGTATGGCCAGCGAGTAGCGGAGCCCCATCCAGATGGCATAGCCAAGCCAAGGGATCACCAGCAATGCGATCAACGCGACGGCAAAGCCAACGGCGGCCGATGAACCGGTTTCAGAGCCATCGGAAAATCCGTTGAAAATCCCCGGTGTGGCCGCCAGAACGACGCCGGCGATAACCGCCAGAATCACCATGGGCCAGAAAATCATGAAGTCAATGATGAGCGTGAGCCACACATAGCGGCCCACCCGCGGCAGCGTGCTTCTGAAGGCCGAGGCGATGGTGGCCGGCTGGCCAAGATGCACCCAGGCAATAGCGCGGTTAATGGCTCCTGTGCAGGCCGCGGCCGCCGCCAGAATCAGGCACACATCCGCCACAGCGGAAACAACCGTCACTACGCCGATACCAATACCGATGTGGCTGACCTTGATCCACTCCGTGACGCCGAGCTGGAGCAGGTTGAGTACCATGACCAGGCCCGCGTAGCACGCGAAGATGCCGGCAAAGAGTAGGAAGTTAGTGCGGTATAGCTGCGCGGTTCTATCCAGAATCTCGCCCAGAGTTAGGGGGCGAATCGAGGTCTCCATATTCCCGTTCCTTGTTTTTATTGCTGCGAAGACTTGCCGGGATACTAGCACAGAACGGTTACGGCCACCGTGCCCCTTTCGTGTGCCCCAAATCGCGCCCTATCCAACCGCGCTGCAATGCGATAGCCTTGCCTTGCCATGACCCCGACACGACTTGCCTCACTTTTCCTGGGCGCGTTTGCCGCCCTTGCCGTCCCGTCCGCAATCGCACAAATGGTTTCGCCGGCCATTGACCGTCCGGGCGAGCCCTTCAGCTACTTCTCCAAACCCACCGACGAAATCGGCATGATGGATGCCGAGGCCGCCACCGAAATCACGCCCGAGGGCTACCTGCGCACCGGCTTCGGCGAGCTGATGTTCTTCGCCGGCCCTGAGCTGCACCCCACCAGCGCGCGCATTCGCACGCTCGATGAGGGACATCTGCCCATCGTGCACTACTCGTTCGAGCGCAACCGCGTGCTCTACAACTTCACGATGTTTGCCGCCACGCTGGACGGCAGGCCCGAAGGCACTCTGGTCAACTTCATCCGTGTGGAGATGGTGAACCTCGCCACGCGCCCCAACCGCGCCATTCTGGCCACCGGCGTCCGCTACGACGCGCCCAACAACACCGGTGCCGCGCGGCACGGCGACAATCGCTTCGACCGGCCCGTGGAAGGCAAGGCGCCCGGCGACTACCGCCAGATTGGCGAGAAGTTCAATCCCGACTGGGTCTACTCATTCACGCCGACGGGCCTTTTGCGCGACGGCCGCCTGCTTTACCGCTACCCGGAGGGCTACGCGGACCGCGGCTACACGCTGCACGGGCGCTACAACTACCCGTGGGACATCTCGAAGCCGGAAAAGCTCACCGTTGATCCAACCGTTGCGGTCGGCGTGGTGACGTATTCGCAACTGCTGAAGCCGGGCGAGACACGCACGCTGGAATTCAAGATGCCGGTAGTGCCCAGCAGCGACACGGCCACGCTGGCGGCCATGGATGCGGCTACCTTCGACGGCGCGCGTGCGCAGGTCACGGCCTTCTGGAACAAGATTCTGGCCGAAGGCATGCAGATTGAGCTGCCGGAGAAGAAAGTCACCGACACCTTCGCCATGAGCCTGGTCTACGACCTGATTGCGCGCGACCACATCGGGCCGGATTACATCCAGACGGTGAACAAGCTGCACTACCACTCGTTCTACCTGCGCGACGGCGCCGACATCATGCACAGCTACGATGTCACCGGTTATCCAGAAATTGCCCGGCAGGGTCTCGAGTTCTTCGCCAAGTCGCAGAAGGCCGACGGCAACTTCCTCTCGCAGGAGCAGCAGTATGACGGTTGGGGCGAGGCGGTGTGGGGCTACGCGCAGCACTATCGCATCACGCACGACAAGGCTTTTGCCGAGTGGGCTCTGCCGCAGATTGATCGCGCCATGAAGTGGCTGCACACCGCGCGCGCCGCCGATCCGCTGCACATTATGCCGGCCAGCGATGTGCGCGACAACGAGTACGTGCCCGGCCACCTGACCGGCTACAACTTCCTCGCGCTCTCCGGGCTCAAGCTGGCTATCGAGATGGCGAAGGAGACCGGCCACCCCGATCTGGCCAAGGCATGGCAGCCGGAGTACGACGACTATCGTGCCGCCTTCATGAAGATTCTTGACCAGCGCGCCGCGGAGAACAACGGCTACATTCCGCCCGCGCTCGACGGCCAGAAGGAAGGATACGACTGGGGCAACATGCTGGCTGTAGTGCCGGAGCCAACGCTGGCGCCAACCGACCCGCGCGTCGCGGCAACACTGAAGGCCACGCAGGCCAAGTACGCCGAGGGCATCATGACCTACGCCAACGGTGAGTTCCTGCACCACTATCTGACCATCAAGAACACCATGACCGAAGCCATTCGCGGCGACCAGCAGCAGGCCGTGAACGAGCTGTATGCGCTGTTGGCGCACACCAGCTCCACACACGCCGGTTTTGAGTTCGCGATTCTTCCCTGGGGTGATCGCAACTTCCAGGACAACCTGGCTCCGCATGGCTGGTTTGCCGCCGAATACCGCACCATGCTGCGCACCATGCTGGTACGTGAAGAGGGAGCGGACCTGCATCTGCTCTCCGTTGTTTCGCCGGAGTGGATTGGCAAAGGCAAAACAATTGCCGTGAGCCAGGCGCCGACGTATTTCGGCCAGGTCGCCTACACGCTGGAGCAGCCCGAAGCAGGT
>DASVLI010000188.1:0-44414 GCA_036384955.1 Occallatibacter sp. | reverse complement strand
GTGCCGCCTGCAGCGGATTGGGGAGGAGGTTCGGATTGCATTCATTCGCATGGTGGCCGGTGCTGGTGTTGATTTCGGTAGCCACATTTACCGACCTTCGCAGCCGGCGAATCCCCAACTGGCTGAATCTGCCGTTTTTAGTGGCTGGCATCGTGGTTTCCACCGTGCTGTACGGGTGGCACGGGCTGGCACAGAGTTTTGCCGGGATGGGGCTGGGACTGCTGGTTTACGGCATTCTGGCCTTCATGGGGGGCATGGGGATGGGCGATTTGAAGCTGGGCGCGGCAATCGGCGCCTGGATTTGGCCCAGCCAGATGATCATGGCGATGGTGCTCACGGCGATGGCCGGGGGTATCATGGCCCTAGCCTGGGCGGTTTTCGGGGGCTTCCTGGGCGAGCTGTTTTCCGGCTCAGGGGACTTGCTGTTCGGTTGGCGCGAGCGCGGGCTCAAGCCGCCGTCTGGCATGGACTTATCGAATCCCAAGGCCCGGAAGATGCCATACGCTCCCGCAATCGCCATTGGTACCCTGATATCGTTCTTTTCCCGTTGAGATTGGAATTGCTTGCCATGTACAGTAGGCTCACGATACACAACAACTTCTCCAACCCTGTAGCGCGGTAGTACGCAACTGCGGAGCTTTATTTCCCAATGGACATGAGAGACCAGGAATCCGATCTGCTTGACCAGACAGTGCTGAAGCTGGCGCTGATCGGACCGCACGACCAACGCCGTCGGACCGTGGCCAGCGCGCTGGCCAGCTCGCACGCGGCTGTGGTGCGTGAATATTCCACCTATCCCCCTTCGCTCAAAGATGTTCCGCGATTGCTCGAACAGGGTTTCGACGCCGTCATTATCGACATGGAGTCGGACCCCGAGTACGCCCTCTCGCTGGTTGAGGAGATTGCCGGAACCGGCCAGGCGACGGTGATTGTGTACGCGGCGCGCGTCGATCCCAACTGGATTGTCCGTGCCATGCGCGCCGGTGCGCGCGAGTTTCTGTCGGACCCGATTGACCAGAATGCGTTGACCGAAGCGCTGGCCCGTGTGGGTACGCGCCGCACCACGCCCCGTCCGCAGCAGAAAACGGGCGGCAAGCTGCTGGTCTTTCTGGGCGGCAAGGGCGGTTCGGGCGTTACCACGGTGGCTTGCAACTTCGCCGTGGCCCTGGTACAGGATTGCGGCCAGTCGGCCGTGCTGATCGATCTTGATTTGCCTCTGGGCGATGCGGCCCTGAGCCTCGGGCTCTCCCCGCAGTTCTCCACCGCAGACGCGCTGCAAAGCGCCGATCGGCTGGATTCAAACTTCTTTCAAAAGCTGCTGGTCAAGCATTCCTCCGGGCTGCCTGTACTGGGCGCTCCGGGCCGCTTTCCCCATGTGCAGGCGCATAATGAGGCCATCGACAAGCTGCTGGCCGTCGCCAAGCAGGAGTTCGACTGGGTGGTGGTGGATGCCGGCTCGCGTTTTGACCTGACCGGCGCCTCCTGGTTCCAGCGCGCGGATACGGTTTATATGGTCATGCAGGCGGGCATTCCGGAACTGCGCAACTCGCATCGCCTGGTCTCGGAATTCTTCAAAACCGGCGTACCCAAGCTGGAAATCGTGCTGAACCGCTATGTCAGCCGCTCCATGGGAGTGGACGAAGAACACATTGAAAAGGCCCTCACGCGCCCGATTCAGTGGCGGATTCCCAGCGATTACTTTACCGTGCGCCGGATGCAGAACGAGGCTGTTCCCATTACCTCCGAGGACTCGGCCATTTCCAAGTCGATTCAGGATATGGCCCGGGCCGCCTGCGGCATGGAACCCAAGCCGGAGAAGAAAAAAGGGTTCAGTCTCTTCTCCAAGTAACTCCGGTGACCTTGCATAATTTTGCGTGAAATCGTAAACGAGTGGTGAGTATGAACCTGGAAAATTTCAAAGCCGAAGTCCACAGGACACTGCTCTCCAAGCTGGATCTGGAGAAACTGTCTCGCATCAACTCGAGTCAGGCCCGGCAGGCTGTCTCCAGCATCATCAATGAGATCATCAGCGACCGCCGTGTCCCGCTCAGCTTTGATGAGCAGGAGAAGATCCAGACCGACCTTCTCGATGAAGTTTTTGGCCTTGGCCCCCTTGAGCCTCTGCTCAAGGACCAGAAGATCTCCGATATTCTGGTCAACGACAAGGACCACGTCTTCATTGAAAAAGGCGGCCTGCTAACCCGCGCCGACGCCTCGTTTCGCGACGACAAGCACCTGCTGCAGATTATCGACCGCATCGTCTCGCGCGTCGGGCGCCGCGTCGACGAGTCCTCGCCGATGGTCGACGCCCGCCTGCCCGACGGTTCGCGCGTCAACGCCATCATTCCGCCGCTCGCGCTCGACGGCCCCGCGCTCTCCATCCGCCGTTTCGGCACCGGTCCGCTGGCGGCCAATCAGCTGGTGCAGCTCAAGAGCATTTCGCCGGAGATGATGGAGCTGCTGTCGGCCGCGGTTCGCGCCCGCCTCAGCATTCTGATTTCCGGTTCGACCGGCGCCGGCAAAACCACATTCCTCAACATTCTGTCGCAATACATTCCGCAGAACGAGCGCGTCATCACCATCGAGGACGCGGCCGAACTGCAGCTGGCGCAGGAGAATATCGTGCGCCTGGAGACCCGCCCGCCCAACGTGGAAGGCCAGGGCGCGGTCCGTCAGCGGCAACTGCTCATCAACTGCCTCCGTATGCGCCCCGACCGCATCATCATCGGTGAGTGCCGCGGCGAGGAAGCCTTCGATATGCTCCAGGCGATGAACACCGGTCACGAAGGTTCGATGACCACCGTTCACGCCAACACCGCCCGCGACGCCCTCACCCGTTTGGAGTCGATGGTGGCCATGAGCAACCTGAACATGCCCGAAAAAACCCTGCGTCAGCAGATCTCCTCGGCGCTGACCATCATCGTGCAGTGCTCGCGCCTTAGCGACGGATCGCGTAAATGCGTCAGCATCCACGAGATTACGGGCATGGAAGAGAACATCATCTCAATGCAGGAAATCTTCGCGTTCCAGAAGAAGGGAATCGGCCCCAACGGCAAGGTGCAGGGCGTCTTCCAGCCCAGCCACATCCGTCCCCGCTTTCTCGATCAGCTGCGTACGGCCGGCATCTTCCTGCCGCCGACCATGTTCGAACGCGCCATGGAAGTCAACTAGAGGCGGAAGGAGGTCGCATGGGCCTGATCATCATCATCGTGTTTCTCGCCGCATTCCTGGTCGTCGCTCTGGCGATGATGGGTCTGAGTGCGCAGTCGTCCGAGCAGGACAAGAGAATGCGCGCGCGCCTGGATTCCGCTTTGGCTGTCTCCGGCAAGCAGGAAAACGCCGATCTCCTGGTCGACATCCGCAAGAACGAGCTGATGAGCGCCATCCCGTGGCTGGATAAATGGCTGGCGGGTCTTGAACTGGCGCCTCGGCTTCGCCGCTTCCTCTACCAAGCAGATCTGAAGTGGACCGTCGGCGGCCTGCTGCTGATGAGCGGCGTTGCTTTCGTGATTGGTTTTTCAGCCGTCTATTTGCGCACCGGCGCCTTCCTGTTTGCGCTGGCTGTGGGCCTCATCCTGGGCCTGGCTCCATTCGGTTTTGTTCAATTCAAGCGGAAAAAGCGCATGGGCAAGTTTGAGCAGGGGTTGCCGGAAGCGATTGACCTGATGGTGAGCGCGCTGCGCGTGGGTCACAGCTTGAATGCAGCCATGGGCCTTGTATCACGCGAGTGCATGGACCCCTTGGGCACCGAGTTCCGCATCTGCTTTGACGAACAGAACTACGGTCTGGAAATGAAAGTGGCCATGGACAACCTGACCAACCGCATGCCTCTTCAGGATCTGAAGATTGTGGCCACTGCCATCCTGATTCAGCGTGAGAGCGGCGGCAACCTGGCCGAAGTACTGGACAAGACTTCGCAGGTCATCCGCGAGCGCTTCCGCTTGAAGCGCCAGGTGATGACCCATACTGCGCAGGGCCGCCTCACGGGCATGATTCTGACGGCACTGCCGATCGTCCTAGGCGCACTGCTCTACACCATCAACCCCAAGATGATGAGCATTCTGTGGACCACGCCGATGGGCATCAAGCTGATGTACGCGGCCGGCATCATGATCGTCGTCGGCGGACTCATCATCCGCAAGATCGTTAACATGGACGTGTGAGAGGCAAATCATGGCATTCGCAATCATTTCCTTCGCCGTCATGTTTCTGCTGATTACCAGCGGCGGCCTGCTGTTTTTCTACCGCGACACGATTCAGCAGCGCATCACCACGGCCCTGTATCCCAAGCCGAAGAAGAAGAGTGTAGCTTCCACGCTGTTGGAGACCCGCGATGTGCTCGGCGGGATGGTCGAGTCACTGGAAAAGGTTTTGCCCAAGAGCGAAGCCGAAACCACCGTGCAGCAGCAGCGCCTCATCCGCGCCGGCTACCGCAATGATGCGGCCATGCGCTACTTCTACGGCGCCAAGGTGCTGGTGCCCATCGTGCTCGCCCTGACCGCACTGGTCACCGGTCTGGGGCATCTCAGCCCGTTTTTCGTCTACGCCGTCTGCATCGGTTTCGGATTTATCGCGCCTGACTTCTGGCTGGGCCGAAAGATTTCCAATCGCCAGGCTTCCATTCGCCGCGGATTGCCCGATGTCCTCGACCTGTTGATCATTTGCGTCGAGGCTGGACTCAGTCTTGACCAGGCCACGCAGCGCACCGCCCAGGAACTGACCAAGGCGCAGCCGGCGCTTAGCGATGAACTTGGAATTGTGGCCCTGGAGCAGCGTGCTGGCAGAGCCCGCTCCGATGCCTGGCGCCATTTCGCCGACCGCACCGATGTCGACGTCGTCCGCAACCTCGTAACGATGCTGATTCAGGCCGAGCAGTTTGGCACAAGCATTGGCAAGACTTTGCGCGTACACTCCGATACGTTGAGAACGCAGCGCGTCCAGCAGATTGAAGAGAAAGCCGCCAAGCTGTCAGTCAAGCTGCTTTTTCCGCTGGTGCTGTTCATCTTCCCATCGTTGTTCGTCGTGACTCTGGGACCGGCGATGATTTCGATGGTTGACGCATTCGGCAAGTTTTTCTCACACTAGAGGGAAGGGAGAATTGACATATGGACAATCCAACGATCATCCGGGTAGTTGCCGGTGTGCTCTTTGTCATTGTGCTGGTGATCCTGATCCAGCGTCGTCGTACCCGGGTGAAGTAGCCCACTATTTTGCGGCGTGGCGGGATGACCGCCGAATGCTCTGAGCTGGATTCCGCCACGCTGCTGCAAATCTGAAGACGCCCTATTTCCATTGGGTGAATTCCAGGTTGTGTTTCCCCGCGAAGCACAGCCTATTCGCGTTGATTCTGTTTCCGGCCATTGGAGCTTCGAGCTATAGTCTTCTCTAAGCTTCATGGACACCAGACCGCTCTTTGCATTCTGAAGGGCTGAGTCTCCCCTTTGGTACAGCCACAGTGCGTAGATGCCCGGCGGCTGGTCAACATTTCCCTGCAGTTGCTGGCATTTTTTCCGCGCGGATGAGAGTCAATGGAATCGCAGAAGTTCTGTGTGTATAACCGGACCCGGGAGAGCTTTCTCAGCCTCAGTGTCTCGATTGCCGATACCACCATCGAGGACCTGAAGGCTCTGATTGAGCAGTTGGCGGTGACCGGGGACAACGGGCTCTGGATGTTGCCGTATCGCGGTGTTCCCGTGATGCGTGGACTCTCGCCTGTCGACATCGTCTTTCTCGACGAGGAGATGGTGGTCATCGATCAGGTCGAATCCTATCCTTCCGAGGCGGTGCCGCTGTTGAGCCGGCCGGCTGCCGGCGCCGTGGCGCTGCCCGAGCATGCGTTGTACTCTTCGCAGACCAAGCCTGGCGACCAGCTGATTATCTGCCTTGCCGAGGAGATGGAAAGCAAGTTGGCCCAGCTGGCCACGGCGCCCCCGCAACTGCCGCCTCCTCCGCCACCCCCGATGGTGCGCACGGTGAGCACTTCAGGATATGGAGCGAGCCGCGGAGGATCCCGTTCGTCGATCTCGCGGGACCACACGCGCCAGCTGCAAATCGCCATCCAGAAGCTCGATGAGAAGGACAAGGCCGAGGAAGAGGCGCGGAAGAAACAGGGAGTCGTTCGGCGCTTCATGAAGTGGCTGATGACCGATCGCCGCCGCGCGCTCCGCCACCCCGTTCCCGGACTGGTGGCCTACTACTGGACCGGCGGCGCACCGCAGGCCTACCACGTTGGCGATATCAGCGACACAGGCATCTTCCTGCTTACCGAGGAGCGCTGGTTTCCCGGCACCATGATTCTGATGACTCTGCAGATGACCGATGAATCGGGCAGGAACGAAGGGCACGCCATCGCGGTGCAGACGCGTGTGGTTCGCTGGGACAAGAATGGTGTGGGTCTGGCTTTTGTGCCAGCGCGCTCCGGCCCGGCCAGCGGAGATGCCTTCAGCGACAACGGCGCCAGCAAAAAGGCCATAGAGAAGTTCATCAAGTCCGTGCGCGATGTGGACTAAGTACGCGTCGCGCCCCGAAGCCGCACCTGCTGCCGGCTAATCGCCCTGCGGAATAATCAGCAGTATCTCCACCCGGACAGGCTGGCCATTGTCGGTGGCGGGGCGGAACTGCCACTGTTGGATCTGATTGACCAGCGCCTGCGAGTGTCCCACCTCATTTGGGAACACAATCTTCAAGGACTCAAAGCGGCCGTTCGCGCTGATGAAGCCGTGCACAATCATGGCATCCGCATTCACTTCGTCTGAAGTGATGTTGGGGCGCAGGATGTAGAAGGGCCACGGCGCAACTAGGTGGCTGTTGCCGCCCACATTCGCATCGTCCTTCCGCGGGACTGAGTACTGCAGCATCCAGTTCTTCGCCAGCCCCACATGCAGGAAAGCAGTGTAGACGATGCGGCCGTTCCAATATGTATCGGTCTGGGGGAAGTCGGCCGAGGCCGAGTTGCCCACGACAACGACGCCGAACTGTCCGTCCTTGGGGCGGCTGATGGGCAGCGGCGGAGCGCCGTCGTCTTCGCCGAAGCCATGACCATTGCTTTGCCGCGCGCCGTTTCCATTGCTGTCTCCCGATCCCTGCCCGGCGTGTGCCCCGGCGCCTCCGGTTTTGCCGCCGCCGGCGCCGCTTGCATTGCCTTGATGGCTGTTGGCATTGCCCTGCGCGCCGTTGCCGCCGTTGCCGGCCTTCTCGCTTCCGTGCATCGAGGCGCTATTGCCGTCATTGGCCGTCCCCACTCCGCCCTTGCCTGCGGCCACCTGGTTAACCGGAGGCAGCGTCACCGTACCCTGTCGCATCACCAGATTCGAGACCGAAGCCACTTCTCCAGCACTGGCCGGATCGATCAGCACGGAAGAGGTTTCGTTCATGGTGTTGATGGGGTGCGGACCAGGCAGAACAATCGGAGTGGTGGTGCTGGGCATGTTCAGCGATCGATTGGAGCTGAATGCCGTCGGCGAGATGGCGATATCGGAGAGATTGGTGGCCTTGTTGGGCCGCTCCGTGCGGGGAATGACACTGGTGGCGTTCAACTGCTGCGGCTTGGGAGGCGTAATGGTCTTGATCTTCGGCCGATTGGCAGACCACAGCAACATCGCCGGCACCGGAATCTTCTGCGACAGCATTTTATTCGTGTCGATGTCGGGCTGCACGATGGTTTGCGGAGCCGGCATGTGCGTGGGCAGCTTGGGCCGGCTCGAAGCCAGCTCAGCCTTGGGCGCACTGGTGTGCGCGCCGTCTGCTTTCGCCTGGTCGGGATAGAACGCACCGCTGCCGCTGGAGCGCCGCATGTCGGGTAAAGGCGCGTCCAGATGTACCTCGCGAATCAGCATGCGCGGCCCCATGGGGCGTTCGCGGATGCGAGGCGCGAAGATGACTCCGAACGCAACCAGGCCAATCACAGCCCCGTGCGCAAGCATGGAGAAGATGAACGACAGGGGCCGTTGGCCATCCTGCTGTTCCTTCGCAAATATTGAGATGGGTTGGGAACTACCCCTCAACCGTCTGCTCCTCTCTCGGCGGCTGTCCCTATATTGACACGGCCATATTGCAATTGGTTTGCAGCTGTATTACTCGACCAGACACTCCGGCTGCGTGTTCTTTATGTGTGTTTTCCGGTTGGCTCCGGGCATGGGTCAGAGTTCCGCCAGGTTGCCATGGACCTCCCGGTCCATCGTCGGCGGCTCAACCGTCTTCGAAAGGAGGGGGTATCTCAAAGTATCGTCTTTGCGTCCGGAAATGCCAGTCACCAGGGTACCGGGTATGCACTTCAGTAATGGCAAAATGGGCTCGCGGAGCCATGCAGAATGAATGGGGGAACACATGTTTACCAGTTGAACGGCGAGCTCAGATTCTTTCTTCTGGAACATCGCCTGGTATGGGGCTAAAGTGTCCTAGTACTTCAGTTTCGGCCGAAATATTTCGGCGCTTGACGCAACATGCCAATGCTATACTCTATCCCCATCAAGGCATTTACATCGTTTCACTTTCTTCGACCTTAAACCGGCCTTGCGTGGCTTCCCGATCGTGCCTGCCGGCAAAAAAATTCCGTCAGTTTGATCTCAAGGATGCATAACGAGGTCCAATTTCCGGTGAAGACAGGATTCTGAATGAACCGAAGACTGCTAACCATTCTCATGAGCGCGTTTCTCATTGCAGTGCTCTCTGCCTTCATCGTCTACAAGATGGTGAACGGCCGACTCGCTGCGGTGAAGACGCAGGCGACCACCACCATCGTTGCCGCTTCGGCCGATTTGCAGATCGGTTCGATTGTCAGTGCTCCCGATTTGACCCAGATTCAGGTTGTGGGCGCGGCGCCCAAGGGGGCCTTCACCGATACAAAGCAGGTGATTGGCCGCGGCGTGCTGGCTCCCATTTTCGCGGGCGAGGCAATTCTGGATAACCGCCTGGCTCCCCTTGGTTCTGGCGGCGGTCTTGCCATCACCATCAAACCGGGTATGCGCGCCTGCGCTGTTAAGGTCGATCAGGTGGTTGGCGTGGCTGGCTTCGTGACCCCGGGGCAGCATGTGGACGTGCTGGTCTCCGGCGTGCCTCCCGATCAAGGCGGCAGTAACCAGAACACTCAGGTGCACACCATTCTGCAGAATCTCGAGGTCCTCTCGGCCGGTACCGATATTCAGAAGGATCCGAATGGAAAGCCGCAGCAGGTGCAGGTTGTCAACCTGCTGGTGACGCCCGAGCAGGCTCAGATTCTGGCTCTGGCTATGAACGAAACCAAGATTCAGCTGGTGCTCCGCAACCCGCTCGATACCAAGATGGACGAAGTGCAGACAACCGTACTGTCCAGTTTGTATGGCGTTGCGCCGGTCAAAGAGAAACCGCACGTGACTACGGCCAAGGCTGCGCCCAAGAAGCCGGAAAGCTTCTCCGTAGTTGTCTTCAATGGTTCAAAGCGGACTGAAGAAAAATTCGCAGTGCCCGAGGGAAAACAGTGAGAGCCAAAATCGGGTTTGCCACACTCCTTGTCTTTGCGTTGATGGTCGTTCTTTGCTCCCCACAGCAGTTGGGAGCGCAGGCAGCTGCGCAGGCTCCGGCAGCGCAAGCTGGCGCGGCCAAGGCGCCGGCTGCGGAAAAGGAACCTCCACCGCCGCCTCCGGCACCGATGCAGCCGGTCACCGCACCCACACAGGACTCCACCAACGACCTCACCGTGACTGTGGGCAAATCGGTGGTGCTCGATCTGGCACGGCCTGTCAACCGCATCGCGGTTGGGTCGGCGGATGTGGCTGAAGCTGTTTCCGTTAGCCCCACTCAGGTTCTGATCAACGGCAAAGCCCAGGGTGAAACCAGCGTCATCGTATGGGATATTTCAGGCGGCCGTCAGTTCTTCAATGTCACTGTCAGGACCAGCACGATGGCATCTGCCGATAAGCTGGATGGGCTGCGGCGTCAGTTGCGCATGGAACTGCCCGGCCAGACCGTGAAGATTTCAGAAGAAGGCGATACGCTGTTCCTGCGCGGCACGGTCAACGATCTGAACAGTTCCAGTCGTGCGGTAGCCATTGCGAGCAGTGCAGGCAAGGTTGTCAATCTGCTGAACGTTAACCTGCCTCCGGCAGAGCCGCAGATTCTGCTCAAGGTGCGTTTCGCGGCGATTGACCGCAGCAAGGCGCGTTCGCTGGGCATCAACATCTTCAGTACTGGCATTGGCAACACCATCGGTACAGTTTCAACCGGACAGTTTTCACCGCCTTCGGTAACGATTCCCAGCGGTGGCAGCGCGGCTACGGCGACAGTGTCTGACGCGCTCAACCTTTTTGCGTTTTATCCGGGCATCAATCTCGGCGCCACCATCAAGGCCCTGGAAAATCGCGGCCTTGCAGAAACCCTGGCTGAACCCAACCTGCTTGCTGCCAATGGCAAACAGGCAAGCTTCCTGGCAGGCGGCGAATACCCTTACCCCATCGTCCAGGGATCTTCGGGCGGCGTCAGCGGCGGCATCAGCATCACCTTTAAACAGTATGGCGTGAGACTCTCCTTCCTTCCCACGATCACTCCGCGTGGCACAATCAAGCTGCAGGTCGCTCCAGAAGTCAGCGCGCTTGATTTTGCCAATGCCGTGACGCTCTCAGGCTTTACTGTTCCGGCTATTACCGTTCGTCGCGTACGGACGGAAGTGGAACTGGAGGATGGACAGAGCTTCGCCATCGGTGGTCTGCTTGACAACCGCGAAACCGAGACCTTCCAGAAGATTCCCTTCATCGGTGATGTCCCGATTTTGGGCAAGCTATTCCAGTCGCAAGCGCGCACCAAGACCAACACAGAGTTGATCGTCATCGTTACGCCGGAGATCGTGAATCCTACGCCGGCCGGCACTGAGATCGCGCTACCCAAGTTGACGCAGCCTTATCTCCCGCCAAACTCGGATACGCCTATGCATCAGGCCGATACCAAGTCGCCCGAGGCCGTCAAGCCTCCGGTTCCGACCACGATTCCAGTGGAGAAGCTGGTCGAAAGCATGAAGCCTGGTCCGCAACTGCAGGTTGACACCAGCGGCTATTCGGCCACGGGTGGTTCGAATACTACTGCGGCTCCCGCTTCAACGGGACCGTAGACGGTGCGCTGTTCCAACCGAGTCCAATATGCCCCGGCTTCAATATGGAGTCGGGGCATATCATTAGTGCGACCCGGAGAAGCGCCGGGTGTGCTGCATCCAATCGCATCCACGGGATTCTCCCGCTACATGCCACGCCGCAAACCAGTTCGAAACACGAGGAGCGCATGGTAGCCGAAAAAGCTGATGGCGGGCGTCATCGCGTTATCAACCGAACGCGCGGTACTGAACTCGTGCGCGCTCTGGAGATTGCTGACACGCCATCCAGACGTTCCAGAGGGTTGCTGGGCAGGAGTGGTCTGGACCAGGGTACGGGGCTCTGGATTGTTCCGTGCGAATCTGTTCATATGTTCGGGATGAAGTTTGCAATCGATCTTGTATACTTAGACCGCCGGATGCGAGTAAAAAAAGTCAGGCACGAGCTCAAGCCGTGGCGCATCTCCGCGTGTCTCACTGCTCACTCGGTGATCGAACTTCCCGTCGGCGCAATTGAGGAATCTGGCACGCAGTCAGGCGACATTTTGGAAATGGTTGTCGAGAAAGACACCGACTGATTTGAAATGACACAAAAGTGGCAGTACCTCGCTCCATCGTGCCATGAATACGCCAACGGGCCCTTCGCGCCGAGGTGTATACGGCAGTTTACGGAAATTGCTGCCCCGGATTGGCAAATGGTTTATTGTTAGTGCTTTGCGGCAATGTACGACTGTGGTATTGTAATTGCTTAAGTAAGGTCAACACGGCCTTAGGCCGAACCCCAAAATCATGCAAAGGAACGATCCCATGAACTCCCTGTACATCAAGATGATGGTTAAGCTGCAGGAAATGATGAAGCGCGAGGAAGGCCAGGATCTCGTCGAGTACGCCCTGGTTGTTGCACTCATCGCGTTTGGCGCCGTGGCCGGCATGTCGGCCCTGGCCGGTGGTATCAACTCGGCCTTCAGCAATATCTCCAACACGCTGAGCAGCTACGTTAAGTAGTCGCTGACGCTGTAAGCCAGACTCAAACGCAGTCGATTTTGCGCCTTGGACGGACCAGGAACCACAGCTGTGGTAGCTCTTGGTCCGTCCGTTGCGTTTTTGGGCGCAATTGCTCCTGTTCACCCACTACACTGGTTGAATTGCCCGCGGCATTGAGTTGCAATCCGCTCCTGTTTAGGTGGCGCGGACGCCCCCTTTTCCGCAAGGCAAATCTTAAGGGCACACTCAAACTAAGAATGTCGTTCGCGGCTCCATCCACAGACGGTCCATCGCTGTCGTTTATCGAAGGCGCGCTGACATTCATCTGCGTGGGCCTCGCGTTCGCATTTCCCGCCATCGGCAAGCCCATCTTCGTGGCCATCGAGCGGACCGGCAATGCATTCGCCCGCCACAAGCTGCTTTCAGGCATGCTCGTAGGGCTTGCACTACTCGGTCTACGCTTGGCCATGCTACCCTGGCTGCCCATCCCCCTTCCATACTCCGCAGACGACTTCAGTTTCGCGCTTGCGGCCGACACCTTTCTCCACGGCCGTCTCACCAATCCCACACCGGCCATGTGGGTGCACTTTGAGACCATACATGTTGACATGCGCCCTACGTACATGTCGATGTACTTTCCCGGCCAGGCTCTGGCCATGGCGGCTGGTAAGCTGCTCTTCGGTCACCCATGGTTTGGGCTGCTCGCCGCAAGTGCAGTGATGTGCTCGTCGGTCTGCTGGGCGCTGCAGGCGTGGCTACCAGCGCGTTGGGCGCTGCTCGGCGGCACGCTGTGCGTCGTGCATCTCGGGCTTTTCACTTACTGGACAAATACATTTGGAGGAAGCGGATCCATCTCTGCGGCGGCCGGGGCGATGGTCTTTGGAGCCTTGCCGCGATTCACGCGCGGTGCGCGACTTCGATATGCCATGCTGATGGCCCTTGGCGCGGCTGTGCTGCTCATCTCGCGTCCCTATGAAGGTTTTCTGCTTTGCCTGCCGGTAGTCATCTACCTGATTGTTTGGCTGGCGAAGGCTCGCGCAAAGTTCGGCGCAGTGCGGCTGGCGCGCGCCGCGTTACCAGCTCTCACGCTGCTTTGCGCAGCGGCTGTATGGCTCGGGTACTATAACCATCGCGTCTTTGGCAATCCGCTGACCCTGCCTTACACGGTCAACCGCGCCAACTATGCTGTTGCGCCCTATTACATCTGGCAATCGCCGCGCGCGGTGCCGCAATACAACCACGAGGAGATGCGCCGCTTCTACCTCATCAACGAGCTCGACGGTTTCAAAAAAGTCCACTCAGCGCCGGGCTTCATTCCACAGACCCTCCTTAAACCAGTCAGCGGCTTTCTCTTCTTCGGCGGATTGGCATTTATCCCGCTGGTCTTCCTGCTGCGCCGCTCTCTTCGCGATCGCCGCATGCGCTTTATCGCAGTCTGCCTGGCGGTGCTTACGGCGGGCCTGGTGATCGAGATCTACTTCATCCCCCACTACATTGCGCCCTTCACGGTCGGCATCTATCTAATTGCGGTGCAGTGCATGCGCCACCTGCGCCAGTGGCGGCCAGGCGATAAGCAGGTCGGACTGGCTCTTTCCCGCTTCATGGTGGCCATTTGTCTCTTCATGGCGGTGCTGCGCGTCTTTGACCGCCCGCTGCACCTTGAAGTGGTGAACTTCCCGCCGAGCAATTGGACTGATCGCTGGTACGGTCCGGACCTGCTCGGAGTGAAGCATGCCGAAGCCATCGGTCACATGAATCAGCTGCCGGGAAGGCAATTGGCGTTGGTACGGCGCGGCAAACATGAAGACCTGCTCGACCAGTGGGTTTACAACAGCGCGGACATCGATACATCCAAAGTAATTTGGGCATGGGACATGGGGCCGGAGAAGAACCGCGAACTTCTCGATTACTACAAGGACAGAAAAGTTTGGCTGGTGCAGCCAGACACCGACCCAGTGAGCATTTCGCCCTACCGGTGACTGAACAGGTAACTGCGGCGAACAGGCGTGCAAAGCAACGGCGCAATGCGCCAGAATAGTGGATAACAGACACAAGCCTATGCTGAACGAAAAACGCATCGCCGTCGTTATGCCGGCCTACAACGCGGAGAAGACGCTCGAAGCCACGGTTCGCGAATTGACCGAGGTGGTGGACATCAAGATTCTTGTCGACGACTCAAGCCGCGACGAGACCGCAAAGCTGTCTCACCGTTTGGGCGTGCAGACCTACGTGCACGACAAGAATTACGGCTACGGTCGCAACCAGCAAACCTGCTATCGCGAGGCGCTCGAGGCCGGCGCGGACATCGTGGTGATGCTGCACCCCGACTATCAGTACACTCCACTGCTGGTCCCGGCAATGGCGGGAATGATTGCCAGCGGCGTCTACGACATGGTGCTGGCATCGCGCATTCTTGGCGGAGGTGCGCTGAGGGGCGGCATGCCGCGGTACAAATACATCTTCAACCGCATGCTCACCGCGTTTCAGAATGTTTTCCTCGGGGTCAAGCTCTCCGAATATCACACGGGATTCCGCGCCTTCTCCCGCGAACTGCTGGAGACACTGCCCATCCACGAGAACTCCGATGACTTTGTCTTTGACAATCAGATGATTGCCCAGGCGGTGATGTTCAACTTCCGCATCGGCGAAATTTCCTGTCCGACAAAGTACTTTGAGGAAGCTTCATCTATCAACTTTCGCCGCAGCGTCACGTATGGACTGGGCGTGCTTGGGACCACGATGAGCTTCGTCTTCCACAAGTGGGGAATCCGCAAGCTGCCGCGCTTCCAGCCTGGTAGCCCGAAGCCTGCAAAAGAGTACTACACGCAGGTCTCGCACCACTCCTAACGCATGCCTGCACACGTTGAGAAGGGCACAAAGTCAGCCGCCGCCCGGCGTGATGGAGCGATCTTTCTCGCGCTGGGGTCTGCACTTTTTGCCTTTCTCGCAATTGCCACCGCGCGAACTCCGGATGCGACGGCCTCGGATTTTCAGGCCGTTTACCTGGCCGCACGCAGCGCCATTCACGGAACAGATCCCTATAACCCCGCAGTGCTGGAGCGTGCCTACGACGGTACAGGTCCCACTGCGGCCAGCGACTCGTATCTCAGCCGCCGCGTGGTCACTGTCAATGTCAACTTGCCATCGTGCCTGCTCGCGCTGGCGCCCCTTGCATCGCTGCCGTGGGAGGCAGCGCGTCCACTTTGGATCCTTTTGCTCGCGCTGACAACGCTGATTGCCGCATGGCTTATGTGGCTTGAAGCCGCGCCATATGCGCCAATTGGGTCCGCGATTCTGCTTAGTCTGCTGCTGTGCACCGATTTGGTCACACTAGACATGGGCAACACTGCCGGTCTGGTGATCGCACTGGCATGCATTGCCAGCTGGCTGTTTATCCGCGAGAGACTTGTCTATCTTGGGTGCTTCATTCTTGCTATCGGGCTGGTCATAAAGCCTCACGACGCGGGCATTGTATGGTTGTATTTCGTGCTGGCGGGTGCAAAATTCCGCACCCACGCCCTGCGGACGGCAGCGATTGCGATTGTGATTGCGATTGTCAGCGTGGGCTGGATGAGCCACGTCGCGCCAGACTGGATGCCGGAGTTGCAACGGAATCTCGCAGCAACGCAAGGTCCCGGAGATGTGAATGATCCCGGATCTGCTGCTCCGTCTGCAACCTCCGGCGATGCGGTCATTGACCTTCAGTCAGTGACGAGCCTCATCAACGACGCGCCGTGGTTCTATAACGGCTCGTCATATATCTTAGCTGGAGCGCTGCTTCTCACTTGGTGCATTCTGGTGCTTCGATCCGATCCAGTGGCGCGTTCGGCGTGGATTGCTCTGGCTTCAGCATCTGCGCTCGCCATGCTGCCTGTGTACCACCGGCAGCACGACGTGCGTCTCGTGTTGATTGCGATTCCGGCGTGCTTTTGTCTTCTTCAGTTAGGTCGGCGCGTGGGCCGCATTGCGATTGCGCTCACAGCTCTCGCCGTTTTTGTGAATGGCGACACGCCAACCCTTGCGCGCAACATGCTGGCAAGAGTATGGGCGCCGGCAATGCACTGTTTCACCGGGAAACTGCTGACTGTTGTGCTCATACGGCCTGTGGCGCCTCTTCTGCTGCTGATGGGATGCTTTTATCTCTGGGCACTCTATCGAGAGTCTACGGGCAGAGAGGCGGGCGCGGTTCCCACGCAATCTGCTGGCATGGTGGAGAGCGCCTAAACTGGGTAGTCTTTCGTTAGCCTCTCTCGCTGGTACACTCACTAACGTGCCCGACCAAGACAAACAACCCGTTTTTCTGCTGGACGCGATGTCGTTCATCTTCCGCGCTTACCACGCCATGCAGCGCAGCCGCCCCATGTCCACGCGCACCGGGCTGCCCACGGCGGCAACCTATGTCTTCGTCAACATGATCAAGAAGCTGCGCCAGGATTTTGCGCCGAAATATTTCGCCGCTGTCTTCGACGTGAGCGGTGAAGTCTTTCGCGACGAGAAGGCACGCGCCATTGGCACGCTGCGCAAGTGGAATGCGAAGTCGCAGAGCTTTGAGGATGTGAGCTACGAGGGCTACAAGGCCAATCGCGAGTCCATGCCAGAGGATTTGCGCCGGCAAGTACCCTACATTCGCCGCGCGCTTGAGGCGCTGCGCATTCCGATTCTTGAGGCCGAAGGCTTTGAGGCGGACGATGTGATCGGCACGCTGGCGCGCCAGGCCGCGGAGCAGCAGCACGAGGTCTTTATCGTCTCCGGCGACAAGGACATGATGCAACTAGTCACCGGCCGCGTGAAAATCCTTAATCCACAGAAGGACAACCTGGTTCTCGATCCGGAAAAGGTAAATGAAGTGCTCGGCGTTCCCCCGGAAAAAGTTGTCGACGTGATGGCGCTGCGCGGCGACACAGTGGACAACGTGCCCGGTGCGCCGGGAATCGGTGATAAGGGAAGCGTCGAACTGATTTTGCAATTCGGCAATGTGGAAGCGGTGCTTGAGCACGCGGCGGAGGTGAAGCGCAAAAGCTATCGCGAGTCGCTGGAGCAAAATCGCGAGACCGTGCTGCTCTCCAAAGAGCTTGTCACCATCGATAGCCATGTGCCGCTTGAGCTTGACCTGGCCGCGTTTGAAACGCAAACTCCGGACCTCGATGCCTGCCGCACGCTCTTTACCGAGCTTGAGTTCACGTCGATGCTGCGCGACCTTGCTCCATCGGAAGGAGCGAAACAGGTTGCGTTGTTTGAAGATCCTACGGAGGAACAGGTCGCGGCATTCGTGGCTGCGGCAACTCAGAATGGATTCGCGTTTGTCCTTGATGCGAGCGCACAAATGCCGGCAGAGCCGGACGAGGATCAAGTTCCCACCACGATGTCGCTGCTGGATGTGGTCGAACATGCCGAGCAGCACGAGCAGCCAAGGATTGGCGTATGCGCGCAGGAAGATGTCGCGCTGCGTTGCGAGTTTACGCCGCAGATTCGTCAGCTCCTCGAAGATCCTTCAGTCAGCAAGCTCACACACGACTGGAAGGCCGCACTCCATACGCTCGGCGCACAGGGCGCCGAGCTCAAAAGCAACATCGACGACACCATGTTGCTGTCGTACGCGCTGAACCCTACACACTCCACGCAATCGCTTGCCGATGTGGCGGCACGCCACAATCAACCGGCGCCCAACTCGTTGGCGGCGGCGGCAGCCGCAGTGCATTCGCTTGCTCCAGCCCTGCAACAGGAAGCCGAGAAGGCCGCGGTTACCCGCGTCTATCGCGAGATTGATTTACCGCTTACCCCCGTGCTCTATCGCATGGAGCGCGCTGGCGTGCGCATTGATCGCGACGTGCTTGGCGGGCTCTCCACACGTTTTGCCATCGATATGGAGCGGGTGAGCAGCCGGATCTTCGAGCTGGCTGGGAAGCGCTTCAATATCAATTCGCCGAAGCAACTGGGTGAAGTATTGTTCAAGGAAATGGGCCTGCCCGCGCCTGCCGCACGCGGCAAAAGCAAATCCGTCTCCACTGCACAGGATGTGCTGGAGCAGCTTGCGGAAATGCATGAGGCGCCCAGGCTTGTGCTCGAGTTTCGCCACCTCTCCAAGCTCAAGTCAAATTATGTGGACGCGCTTCCATTGCTCGCCGATAGCGAGTCGCGCATCCACACCACCTTCCAGGCCGCGGCCACGGCCACCGGGCGGCTCTCGTCCATCAACCCTAATTTGCAGAACATCCCAGTGCGCACGGAGCTTGGTCGCGAAATTCGCGCGGCATTCGTCTCCGCACCGGGCACGCGCTTGCTCTCGGCAGACTACTCGCAGATTGAATTGCGTCTGCTGGCGCACTTCAGCGAAGACCCATTGCTACTGCGCGCCTACCAGAATGATGAGGACATTCACACACTCACTGCGAGTGAAGTCTTTGGCGTGCCTGCCGAGACGATGGACAAGGAGACGCGCAATCGCGCGAAAGCCGTGAACTTCGGAATCGTCTACGGAATTTCGGCTTTCGGACTCGCCGCGCAACTCAGCATTCCGCAGGCCGATGCGCGCGCCTATATCGACCGCTACTTTGCACGCTACCAGGGCGTAAAGGCATTCATCGAAAAGACGCTGGAAGCCACGCGGCGCGAAGGAATTGTGCGCACGCTTTTTGGCCGTCTGCGGCCCATTCCGGATATTGAAAGCCGCAACCCGAATCAACGCGGCTTCGCCGAGCGCACGGCCATCAACACGCCTTTGCAGGGCACCGCCGCTGACCTGATCAAACTTGCGATGATTCAACTCGACCGCGAACTGACGGTGCGCAAGCTGCGCACGCGCATGATCCTGCAGGTGCACGATGAGTTACTTTTTGAAGTTCCCGAGGACGAAACGGACGAGGTGGAAGCGCTGGTGCGTGCGAAGATGGAGGGCGTAATCTCCCTTCGGGTTCCGCTCGTGGCCGATCTCGGTTTTGGCCCCAACTGGCGCGACCTGAAATAGCCCCAGGAGCCAGGTGTGCCGCAGAAAGTCGCCGTGATCATTGGAGCAGGACCGGCGGGCTTGACTGCCGCATTGGAGTTGCAGCGCAAGACGGGCATTAAGCCCATTCTTGTGGAAGCAAGCCAGGAAATCGGCGGCCTTTCGCGCACCGTCCGGCACAAGGGATACCGGATGGACATTGGCGGCCATCGTTTTTTTTCAAAGTCCGACCGCGTGATGCAGTGGTGGCTCGAGCTGATGCCGATGGAAGCGGAACCTGGCGACGGTTTGCTTCGCTATCAGGGCCGCGAGCGAGCGGTTCCCGCATCCGGTGTTCCGGTCGATTCGCAGAAGCAGGATATGGTGATGCTGGTTCGGCAACGCAAGAGCCGCATCTACTATCTGCGCCGTTTTTTTGACTATCCCATTCGGCTGACCGTTGACACACTGCGCAAGATGGGCGTTTTGCGCACATTGCGTGCAGGCGTGAGCTACGCGCGCGCGGCATTGCTGCCCGCGCGCGCAGAGCATACTCTCGAGGACTTCCTCATCAACCGCTTCGGGAAATATCTCTACCGCACATTTTTCGAGTCGTATACGGAAAAGGTGTGGGGCGTGCCATGCCGCGAAATCAGCGCCGAGTGGGGCGCACAGCGTATCAAAGGGCTTTCCCTTAAAGGCGTTGCGATGCACTTTTTGCGCAAGGTTTTCAGCAGCGGCGACACCGGTGACATTGCGCAGAAACAGACAGAAACCTCACTCATCGAAAAATTTCTTTATCCCAAATTCGGACCAGGGCAGCTGTGGGAGCGCGCTGCAGAACTCGTGTGCGCCAATGGCGGAGAGATCCACATGGGCTTTCACATCGATCGCATTCATGCAGAGCAGGAGCGTGTGCTGTGGATCGAGGGTGTGGATGCGGCAGGGAAGCGAATTCGCTTCGAGGCTGACTACTTCTTCTCAACCATGCCGGTACGCGATCTGATTCGTGCGCTGACCTGCCCGGTTCCGCAGGATGTGCGTGTAGTGAGTGAGGGCCTCGTCTATCGCGACTTCATCACCGTTGGAGTTCTGGTGAGTAAGTTGAAAGCAACTGAGGCTGATGGATCCAGGCTAAAGGACAATTGGATTTATGTGCAGGAGCCGGACGTGATGGTTGGACGACTGCAGATATTCAACAACTGGAGTCCCTGGCTGGTGGAGGACGGCAGCAAGATGTGGATTGGGCTCGAATACTTTTGCAATGAGACCGACCCGCTATGGAAGCTGCCCGATGAGGAGATGGCGAGCTTTGCCATCGGTGAGCTTGCCAAAATCGGCATCATTAATGCAGCCGACGTGGAGGATCATCATGTCGTCCATATGCCGAAGACGTATCCAGCCTACTTCGGTACGTATGACCGGTTCGATACGATTCGCGCCTTCACAGACTCATTGGAGAACCTCTTCCTGATTGGCCGCAACGGCATGCACAAGTACAACAATCAGGATCATTCAATGTTAACGGCGATGACTGCGGTGGAGAACATCGCGAACGGAATTCGCTCGAAGGACAATATCTGGGCCGTCAATACCGAGATGGAGTATCATGAGGAAAAATCGTAGAAACGCCTCGCTAGAGGCCTATCTCCGCGCGAATAGCCTCCGCAATCGCCTCGGCATGGCGCTTCATCGCCTCCTCGCTTTCGGCTTCAATCATCACGCGGGCCAGCGCCTCGGTGCCGCTGTAGCGGATGACGACACGGCCGCTGTCTAGCAGTTCCTTTTCCGCCGCGGCAATGCGAGAAACGACCATAGGCATTGTGTCCATCGGCCTTTTCTCGCGCACCTTCACATTCACAATCACCTGCGGAAACACTTTCAAGTCGGCTGTCAGTTCGTCCACGCTTTTGCCGGTGCGTGCCACCAGGTCGATCACCACCAGCGCCGTCAGCAAGCCGTCGCCCGTGGTGGCCAGGTGCGGAAAGAGAATGTGGCCGGACTGTTCGCCGCCCAGCGCGGCATTGTGCTTCTGCATCTGCTCCAGCACGTAGCGGTCGCCCACCGGCGCGCGCAGCATGCGAATGCCGGAGCGCTTCAACGCTGCTTCCAGACCCATGTTCGACATGGTGGTGGCCACTACGATGTTGTCTGTCAGCATGCCGCGTTGCTTCAGGTCACGCGCGGCCATCAACAAAATCGCATCGCCATTGATGACGTTTTTATGTCCGCCGGCAAGCATGCAGCGGTCGGCGTCGCCGTCGAAGCTGATGCCGAGCGAAGCGCCGTGTGAAGCGGTTTCGGCCGCAACCCACTGCGGATGCAAAGCGCCGCAGCCGTCATTGATATTGCGGCCCGTGGGCGCAATGTTCAACAGCGTTACATCGCCGCCCAGTCGCTTGAACAATGCGGGCGCCACTGCCGAAGCCGCACCGTGCGCGCAGTCTGCCACAATGCGCATGCCGTCAAGCTTCAGGCCATTTACGGATGCGAGTAGAAACTCGATGTAATCCTCGACGAGGTGGGGGTTGTCCTGCACGGGATCAAACACTCCACCTGCGGGCAGAGTTACATTGGCCGCGTGATGCAGAATCTCATCTTCAATGGCCTGCTCAACATTGTCGGCCAGTTTGTAACCGTCGCCGCCAAAGAGTTTGATGCCGTTGTCGCGCCATGGATTGTGCGACGCCGAAATTACGACGCCGGCGTGAAAGCCATGCTTGCGTGCCAGCAGCGCAACGGCAGGCGTGGGCACAACGCCTGCGCTTTCCACCACGGCGCCGGCTGAGCGCAGACCGGCGGCGATAGTGGCGGCAATCCACGGGCTCGATTCGCGTGTGTCGCGTCCAAGAATCACGCGCGGTACATCGCTGGCCTTGCGCAGCGAATGGGCCAGCGCAATTCCGGCGGCATAAATCGTTGTCGCATCCAGCGGAGCCTCGCCGGCAATGCCGCGAATTCCATCGGTTCCGAACAGCTTGCGTGCATCAGTGCTCATCATTTCACTTCTTCTTTCGCTTCAATGTGGTTGCGGTTTCCACGCGGCTTGTCAGTGTGCCATCGCTCAGGCGCGTCGTGATTGTTTGTCCGGCAGAGACCTGCGCTGTCGAGCGAATCAGGCTTCCATCCTCGGCCAGTGCCAGTGAATAGCCTCGCTCCAGCACTGCCAGTGGAGAAAGCGCATGCAGCTGTGCATTCAGTTCGTGCCAGCGTGCACGAGCATCGTGTTTTGCCATTTCGACGGCGCGTTTCAGCTGCATGGAGCGGCCCAGCAGCATCGCGCGCGCCTGCGCCAGGCGCTGCCGCGGATCGTGGCGCATCACGGAACGTTCCAGAGACTCGACCTTGCGCAGTTGTGCGCGAATTCCGCAGTTGGCCGTAACCTCCAGCCGCAAACTCGCGTCGTCCAAACGTTGCTCGGCGCGGCGCAACAACATATTGATGCGCAACTCGGCGCGTTCGGCCTGCACGCGATCCAGCCGCTGGCGCGCACGCAACCACTGGAAGCGCGCGCCGCGTTCCAAACGGCCGACGAGGTCACTGACGCGCTCAGCCACGCGATACGGTGCATCGGTAATCAATTCCGCCGCGGCAGATGGTGTTGGAGCGCGCAGGTCGGCGACGAAGTCCGCGATCGTAAAGTCGGTCTCGTGGCCAACTGCGGAGACAACCGGAATCTGCGAGGCAGCGATGGCGCGCGCCACGCGCTCGCTGTTGAATGCAGCCAGATCTTCGAGTGAACCGCCGCCGCGCGCGACGACAATCACATCCACACCACCCATGCGATTCAGCGCCTGCACGCCTGCTTCAATCTCCGCGGGGGCCTGGTCGCCTTGCACCGCGGCAGGGTAGAGCAGTACGTTCAGACCCGAATGCCGCCTGCCCACGATGTTGAGAAAGTCGCGAATCACCGCACCGGTAGGCGAGGTGACAATGCCCACGGTGCGCGGAAAGTCAGGCAGCGGCTGCTTGCGCGCCGCATCGAACAATCCTTCGGCCGCAAGCTGCGCCTTCAACTGCTCAAAGGCTAGCTGCAACGAGCCCGCGCCAACCGGTTCCATCGTCTCCGCCACAAGCTGCAACTGGCCGCGTTGTTCGTACACGCTGGCGCGTCCGCGCACCACCACGTGCAAGCCATCTTCGGGACGGAAGCGCAGCAGCATGGCCTGGCGGCGGAAGAGCACCACGGGCAATTGCGCATCCGCATCCTTCAGCGTGAAGTACATATGGCCGGAGCTGGCGGGCCGCATGTTTGAGATTTCGCCCTCCACCCACACATCGGCAAACGCGGTCTCCGCCAGCACACGCACCTGCCGCACAAGGTCGGCCACTGGCCACACGTGGCGGGCCAGGCGCGACTCCTCGAAGGTGAAACCAAGTTGATGCTCGGGTTGTTTCTCGCGGGCCACTAGTTCAGAGTTTAATGGGTCAGCGGCGGCTGGTTGCGCGTGGCCAGCGTCAACTTCAACATGCCGGCAATCTCTGCCAGCCGTTCGGCTGCAGCGCTGGGGTCGCGTTCCGCAATGGAGTTGCAGAGCGTCTCGGCTTCGCGCGCCAGCGCAGTGCCCTCGTGCAGGCCAAAGCTGCCCAGCACACCGGCTAGCTTATGGGCCTCCGCACCGGCTGTAGCCACATCGGCGCCCGCGTCACCGGCGCGCAGAGCCTGCGAGGCCGCGGCAATTGCCGCAACACGCCTTTGCATCTCCGAGAGATGCTGCGCCCACAGGCGATTCAGCGCCTCAGCCATCGGATTGGGCGTGGAGCTCAAACGCCGATCCTCTACTTCCAGCCCAGCACGGTGGAGATTTGGCTGGCGAGCGTCAGAGGATCGAAGGGCTTCACCAGCACCGCGGCTACGTCAAGACTCGCGAACAAATGCTGATCGCTGGCCTGTACTTTAGCCGTCAGCAGCAGCACGGGAATGTGCGACGTGGTGGGATTCTTGCGCAGTTCCTTGAAGGTCGTGGGCCCGTCCATGCCGGGCATCATCACATCCAGCAGAACCGCATCGGGCTGATAACTGGCCGCGCGCGCCAGTCCCTGCGCGCCAGAACTGGCCACCATCACTTCCCAGCCGGCCATTGTCTCCAGGCTCAACGCCGCAACCTCGCGGATATCGGCCTCATCGTCAATAATCAAAATCTTGTGCGCCATTTTCGAGCTCTCCGTGCTCGTATGCGTCAGGTTTGTTGGCCCCTGGCGCGGAGTTCCCGCAGATCGGCAAAATTAGCTGTCAGGCCGGCGCGGTCTGTGCCGCGTCCGTGCGCAAAGTAAACCTCTAGATATTCTGGCTCGCCGGAATCTCCGGTGCCGCCTCTTCCAACTCATGCGAACTGCGCAGCAGCGTCAGCAGAAGGGTTTCCAACTGCTCGGCTTCCACGCTGGCGCGCGTCAAAAAGTTTGTTGGCCCCAGCATCATTTCGCCGCGCACCGCGGGCGTCACGTTGCGGCCAGAGTAGACCACCAGCGGCAGGCGGATGAGACTCTCACGCTGCCGCAGCCATTCCACAATGTTGAAGCCGTCGCCGTTGGGCAATCCAATGTCGAGCACCAGCAGGTGCGGCTCAAAGGCCAGGAACTCGTCGAGCGCTGCCTGGCGCGTGTGCACCGTCTTCACCGCGATGCGGTCCATGGTAAAGATGCGGCCAATCATGCGCGCAAGGTCCACGTCGTCTTCCACCACCAGCACGCGCATCAGCTCGCCGGGCTCGCACAGTACGCGCGCCGCCTCGGCCATCAGAATTTCGTCGGCGGGCCGCTCACCCAGGCGCACGGCCTTGGAGCCGTTCTCCGGCACCACCGTGGAGCTGGCCACACTGGTGATGATCACCGGCGTTTGCGACTCCGGCTTATCGCGGCGCAACTGCGGCAAGATTTCCCAGCCATTCACGCCGTCCAGCGTCGTATCCAGCAGAATGGCCTCCACGCCCTCGTGAGCCACGGCCACTGCCTGCTCGGGTGTGTTGGCTTCCACCACGCGGTAGCCGTGGCGGCTCAGCTGCTCCACAATCAATGGGCGCGTGGCGCCGCAGGAGTCGGCCACCAGCACCGCACCGTGCGGCGAAGGATGCAGTCCGTTAACCTCGTGCTCCTTACCGGTTGAAGCCGGCTGATACGGCAGAAAGACACGGAACGTGGAACCGCGCACCGGATTGCGTTCTGCCCAGATGCGTCCGTTGTGCTGCGCCACAATCGCGCGGCAAATCGCAAGGCCCAGGCCGCTGCCGCCCTTCTGGCGAGAGTCGGTGGCATCCACCTGCTGGAAGCGTTCAAAGATCGCTTCCAGTTTGTCGGCGGGAATGCCGCGACCCTGATCGATAACAGAAAGCGTTACTCCGCTGGCGCCGGGGCGCAGCATCACGCTCACCGCGGAGTTCGGCGGCGAGAACTTCACAGAGTTCGACAGCAGGTTGGTCAGCACCTGCAGCAGACGATCCGGATCGGCGGTAACCTCGGAGCGAGTCTTGTCGTGGATGAGCATCACGCCGGCAGCATCGGCAACCAGCTGCACGCCGTCGATGGCCTGCCGCACGATTTCGCTCATTTGCACGGGGCGGAAGCTGAGCGGTTCGCGGCCGCTCTGCGTGCGTTCCAGGTCCAGAATGTCATTGATAAGGCGCACCAGCCGCTCGGAGTTGGTCAACGCAATGCGCAGCAGGTTGGCGGCCTTCTCGTTGATGGAGCCCAGCATGCCCGACGACAGCAGGCCCAGCGCGCCGCGAATCGAAGTCAGCGGGGTGCGCAGCTCGTGGCTCACCGTGGAGACGAACTCGTCCTTCATGCGGTCCAGCGCATAGCGCTGGCTGATGTCGCGGAAACTCAGCACCGAGCCGGAGAAGCGCCCGTCGTCAAGAATCGGATTGAGGAAGAACTCGGCAGGGAAGCCCGTGCCGTTGGTGCGGAAAATAGTGCCTTCTCCGCTCACCGATCGCCGCTGGCCGGCAGCGGTGCGCAGTACGCACTCGTCGCCGCAGCGCTTGTCCGGCGGGGCGGAGCCGTGCACCAGTTGGTGAATCTGTTTGCCAATCAGGCTGCCGGGGCGCGCGCCCAGCAGGCGGCCCGCAGCAGGATTGGCAAAGCGCACCATGCCGTTGCGGTCAATGCCGCAAATGCCGTCTGCCACAGAGCTGAGCAGAATCTCCTGTTGGCGGCTCAGTTCCTCGGCGCGCTCGCGCTCACGGGTACGGGCCAGCATCTGGCCCAGCGAGGCGGCCACCGTTTCCACCGCGGCCACCGTCTCACGCTCTTCGTGCAAGCGCAAGTGGCAATAGAACTCGAGAACCGAAAGCACCTCGTCGCCCACCTGCACGGGTGCGGCCCAGGCAGAAACCATCCGGTTCAGTGCCGCCATTCTCAGGCGGCCGTCCACGGTCACCGTGGTCAAGTCCGGCACCCACAGCGGGCGGCCTTCCTTCCATGCGCGGCCCGGCAAACCGTCGCCCGCGGAAATGGTCGAGCGCATGCTCTCCTGAATAATCGCCTCGGCGTCTGCGCCCTGCACGCCCCACGCGGTGCTGAACTCCAGGCGATTGTCCTCGGTGTTCACGTCCCACTTTACCGCGACATCCCAGCCCTGCGAGACGCACAGTGCTTCGAGCACGCGCATCGCGGCCATCTCCGCCGAAGTGTTCTCGCCCACAATCTGCGTCACCAGCAGTTGCAGCGCCACGCGGTGCTCACGCTGCTTCTGGCGTGTCACGTCGCGCACCAGGCACTGCACGGCCATGGGCTTGCCCACGCGGCGGCGCAAATGCAGGCTCACTTCCAGTTCCTGCAAACGCCCGTCCGGAGTCTCGTTGCGCACCTGCGCGCGGTCAATCGAGTCGCCTTCCAGCGCGCGCTTCAAAAGAGTTCCAGCTTCGGTGCGGCAGTTCTCGCCAAACACCGTGGTGAACGGCTCCTGCTCCAGCGTGGCATTCTTGTCCAGGCCAAAGCACTGCTTCCAGGCCGGGTTCACGTAAAGAAAACGGCCTGAGAGATCGAGTGTCGCGATCATCTCGTTCGAGTTCTCGAACAGATCGCGATAGCGGTCGCGCGAGTTGCGCGCGTTCTGGTCCTGTTGTGCGGTGGTCTGCTCCAGCGCCACGGCCACGGCTACCAGTCCAATGGCTTCGCCTTCGCGGTCGCGCAGTGCGGAAACCTGCACGCGGGCCGGGAAGAGCCCGCCGCCCTTGCGGCGCAGATGCGTCTCCACGCTTGGCACCTGGCTGGGAGCAAGCGCGCGCGCCACCTGCGCAAAGGCCTCAACGCCCTCGCTGTCGGTTTCCTCTGCCTGTTTGGTAATGCCGCAAACCCGCTGCATCTCCGCCAGCAGACGATCCGTTTCGCCCGTCGCCAGCAGCTCCTGAATACGCAACTGGCTCACCAGTTCCGAGGCGTGATAACCCAGCATGCGCTCGGAGGCGGGGTTCACGTAGGTCAGCCGTCCATCCAGGCCCAGCGCAAAAACCATCGGGCCAGCCGAGTCCAGCAGATCCTTCAGGGGGTCGCCCGCATAGCGCGATTCAGCTTCGCGGTCGGCGGCGTTTTCGCCCAGCACCCGCATGGCTACGGCGCCGGTCAATCCAATGGCTGTCATCAACAGCAGCCAGTCGTACTTCGGACCCATCTCCAGGCGCGCGGTAATGCCGCCTGCCGCCATGGCCAGAGCCAGCACGGCGAGCGCAGACCACATGGGAGGCGCTCGCCGCTCGCCTCGACCCTCCAGTTGTCTGTTCTCGTCTGTCGCCATGCGTTCCACGAACTCCTGGGTGCGAAATGGTGCCGCAACCCTTCATCCGAACCTGGGCAGTTTCATACCAACACAAATCAACCGCTCCGGTTGCTTAAACAAAAGCAGCCGACGGCGGGTGTGCGTTTTCTCCGGAAAACAAATTGTGCAGGTTTGCCCCATCCAGTGCGTGCGCCCCGGATGGAACGAGAATACATTGCACCTGCGCTGTCTGTCCCGGCTTTTCGGGAAGCCTCCCACGGACAGACAATCTCAGTAGAAATCGGCCCATCCGCTTTGCTACTACTTTACCCCGGAAAATCAAGCGTAACTTGCTGAAATCACTTTGCGTTGAATCGGAAATAACGTCCTTCGCGGTGCCCGGTACTGTTACTGTGGAAAACACGGTGCAATCAAGGGCTTTGGCCCTTCTGGCGTGTCACTGCGATCTCCTTTTCCGCACGCTTATACTGGCTGCATGCTGCGCCGCTTTGGTTTTTCTCTCGTCGCAATCCTCCTGATTACCGTAACTGTCTTGCAACCCCCTGCCGTGCTCGCCTGGGGCAATGAGGGCCATCGCATGATCAACCGGCTGGCCATGACCAGCCTGCCCGCGGACATGCCCGCCTTTCTGCGCTCCGACACCGCTATCAGCCAAGTCGAGTACCTGGGCCCTGAGCCCGATCGCTGGCGCTCGCCTGCCGAGCCCGAACTCGTCGCCGCGCAGGCGCCTGAGCACTTCATCGACCTGGAACTGGCCGATGCTCTCGGCCCGCTGCCCCATCGCCGTCTCGACTTTGAAGCACTGGCCATCACCCACGGCCAGAAGCCGGAGAAGATTGGCCTGCAGCCCTGGCAGGCCACCGAAGTATGGGAGCGCCTGAAGGCTGCCTTCCGCGAGTACCGCCATCTCTCCGCCGCGCACCAGGACACGCAGCCGGTGGAGCACGCGATTTTTTTCTATATTGGCTGGCTGGGCCACTACGTGGGCGACGGCGCGCAGCCGCTGCACACCTCCATCCAGTACAACGGCTGGGTGGGCGACAACCCGCACGGCTACACCACCGAGCACAAGATCCACTGGCAGTTCGAGGGGCCGTTTGTCGGCGCCAACATCCAGCTTGCCGACATCCAGCCCAAGATGACCGCGGCCCACATCCTCGAAGGCGACATCTTCGATAACTACGTCGCCTATCTGCGCCAGTCTGCGACCCACGTTGAGCAGGTGTACGTTCTGGAGAAGGCCGGTGGATTCACCGGCGCGGGAAGCACTGAGTCACGTGCCTTCACCGCCGAGCGTCTGGCCGCCGGCGCCAGCATGCTGCGCGACATGGTGGCAACCGCCTGGGTGGACAGCGCACAGCCAGTGGCCGATCCCTACGCCAAATAAACAACGCAAGAATCAGGGGGCCCGAAGGCCCCCTGAAAATCCATGCGAAATGTTGGAGTTAGTCGCCCGATTGGGCGATGGCGGGAACGCGTTGCAGCACCGGCGTCAGCGCCAGTGTGAGCAGCGCCACAAACGGCACCGCGAAGAGAAGCCACGCCAGTAAAGCCTGACCGGCCAGCATGCCAGAGGTGCTGAGCATCTGCTTGGCCGAGCCATGGAGCAGGTTCGCAGGCAGCGGATCGGCCGCGACGAGCCAGTGTCCCAGCCGCGCAAAGGGCGCAATCAAAAGCAGTTGCGCGGGAAGCGCCGCGTAGTTGGCGGCCTGAATCGCAGGCTGATTCAAACCCAGACCCAGGGCCAGCACCGCGCACAGCGCTGTGGGTATGCCCACTACCGGCAGACAGCCCACGGCAAAGCCAATAGCCAGCGTAAGCGCCAGCCGGCGGGGCGAGACCCCTTGCCGCAGCCACTCCGCCGCCTGTTGCTTCCGAGCTGTGAGCCAGCGATTCATCCTACCCTTCACAGTAGCGATACGCAGCCTGTGGAAGGTTGGTTCAGTGTGAAAAGGCTCAGAATTGGTACCAAATTCGGAAAGAGCAGGCCGGTTTTTCCCGTTTGGAACGGGTTGCTAGGCGCCGAGTGTCAGAAGGCCTTGCTTTCGCATCATGGACAGCGACTGCTCCAGCTTCCAATCCAGCGCCTCGCCGCCATCCAGAATCAGGTCGGCATTCCTGGCCGATGGCCGCACGTAGAGCAGTCCCGAAGGCCTGACCGTTGCCTCGTACTGCGCGCGCACGCCGGCCTCGCTGCGTCCGCGCTCCTGCGTGTCGCGCCGCAGCCGCCGCTCGAAGCACAGCTCATCCGGCGTCTCCATGTAGATGCGCAACTGGTAAAGCGGCAGCAGCTCAGGATAGTAGAGCGCGAAGAGGCCCTCCACAATCAGCAGCTTGGGCGGGTGCACCGTCTCTGTTTTGTCTGGCACGCGGATGTGGTGCGCGAAGTCGTAGAGCGGTCGCTCGATGGTTTCTCCGCGCTTGAGCGCGGCCACGTGGCGGGCCAGCAGATCGTCTTCAATCAGCGCCGGGTCGTCGAAGTTCTGTAGCGCGCGCTCCTCGAACGGCAGGTGCGAGAGGTCGCGATAGTAGTTGTCGAGCGGGAAGTGAAAGCCGTCGAGAGTGCGTGCCAGCTCCGCCGCCAGAGTGGTTTTGCCCGAGCCCGACGCGCCGGCGATGCCCACCACCACCGGAGGAAAGGGCAGCCGGAACTGCGGTTTTGTGTCTGAGGAGTCGCCGTTCGACACTACACATCCACCAGCGCGGTAATTTGCGGCACCAGCAGCTCCAGCAGGTCGGCCAGGCGCCGCTCCACGGTTTTGCCGGCCTGAAAGACCTCTTCGTGGCTCAATGGTGTGTCGCCCAGGCCCGCGGCCAGGTTGGTCACGCAGCTCAGGCCCAGTACCTCAATGCCCATGTGCCGCGCCACAATCGTCTCCGGCACGGTGGACATGCCAACCAGGGTTGCGCCCAGCGCCTGAAAGCCGCGAATCTCCGCCGGCGTCTCGAAGCTAGGCCCGCTTACAGCCAGATAGACGCCTTCGTCGAGGTCGAAATTCTCGAGGCCCGCCGATGTTTTGGCCAGCGAGCGCAGGCGTTTGGAGTAGGCCTCGGTCATGTCGAAGAAGCGCAGCCCCGCGCCCTCGCGCACCGCGAAGCGCGGCTCGTTGGGCCCCACCAGCGGGTTCCAGCCCATCAAGTTGATGTGGTCGGTAATCATCACCAGCTGGCCGATGCGGTAGTCCTTGTGAATGCCGCCGGCGGCGTTGGTGAGCACCACGGCCTTGATGCCGGCCATGCCCAGCACGCGCATGGGAAAGGTGACCTCGGCTGGCGAGTAGCCTTCGTAGGAGTGCACGCGCCCCTGCATCGCAAGCACCGGCGTGCCGCACAACTGCCCGGCCACAATGCGGCCGGAGTGACCCTCGACCGTGGACCGCGGGAAGTGCGGAATCTCTTCGAATGGAATGATGGCGGGGTCGGTGATGCGGTCGGCCACCGCGCCCAGGCCCGAGCCCAGCACAATGCCCACACGCGGCACCTGCGTGCCCAGCTTCTTCTTCATCTGCTCGCGCAGATAAGTTGCGGCTTCCGAAACCCGGTCGTAGTAGCTCTGATCGCTCATTGGCACCCGCGTGTTTGGGTCGATTTTACAGCCCGGCACCCGCCCGGCGCGCGAGCCATGGAACAATCAGGGGATGAAGGAATTTGTCGCGGTTCTCTTCGGACTCGGCCTCCTCGGCAACGCAGCGCTCTTTGTGCCGCAAGCCATCGCGCTGTGGCGCAAAAAGACCGACGAAGGCATTTCGCTGGTCACCTTCGGCGGATTCAGCGTGCTGCAGGTAGTGGGCATTGTGCACGGCAGCTACCAGCACGACCTCTCGCTGACGCTGGGCATGGCAGCCAGCCTTTTCACCTGCGGCACGGTGACGATGCTGACGGTGTACTACCGCATGCGCCGGCTCGGCCGCAGCAGAGGGTAGCTCCATCAATTCTCCGCCGGCTTCAACACCGGCGAGCGCGCTGGACTCATCTCAACCTCCAGCCGCGTCCCCTTGGCAAAGTCCACATCGCTGCCGTGGCGCAGATAATTGCCGTACACGCTCAGCGCCATCGCGTAGAAGCCAATCCCGGCAGCCAGTTCGTGGCTGCCCGACGCCGCACCGGCAATGCGTCCGGCGAGTCCAAATCCGTTCGATCCCACGGCGTTGTGCAGTGTCGGCGTCCGGCTGTCGAAGTCCAGTGTGCGCTGCGCCAGCACTCCCAGAATCAGCGGCGCCACCAGGCTCGCGTTGTTGCGCGGAGCCACTCCGCCCTCGGCGTCCATCGTCAGCGCGTGCGCCTGCGGAGTTGCCGTTCCGGCCACTGATCCCTCCACCGCGCGCGCCGGCTCGGCCGGCAAAAGCACCTGCTGAAACATGAAGCGCAGCTTACCCGCTTTGCCCAGTTTGCCTGAGGGCTTCGCTTCGGTAACTTTGCCTACCAGCCTGGCGCCTTGAGGAATTTTCATCCCCGCATCCGCGCTGGTGTAGGGCTCAATCACCAGCGCCTCCACACGGTCGCCGACATGTGCGCTGGCCGAATTCAAATCGCCGGTAAGCATCGCCTCCACCAGCGGCGTGGTTGGCGGCGCTGTGGCTGGCTCCGTCGGCGCCGTCACTTCCAGCGGTTCAGTCAGCGTAAGCGTCCATGCCGTGTGCGCTTCAATGCGCTGCGGATGCACCGGCAGTTGGTGGTAGAAAAGCTGCACCAGCCGGTCGCCGCGGCCCGGCGCGGTGAAAAACAGAACCGAATTCTTCAGTGTGTCAATGCCTGCCGTCCACTGCCGCGCAATAAATCCGTGGTGTGGCGTCGACCCTGGCCGGCTCAGGCGAATCATCGGTGCTCCGCCCGTCGTCTCCGCGTGCAGCGCCACCGTGCCGCCCGCCGCCAGCAATTGCTCAAACTCCACCTGCGGAGTATGAAACGGAGTGAAGTCCGCATTCCATCGTGCCTGCGCGCGTGTTTTGTTGTCGGGTAAAATCGCCGTCACTTTGCCCCTGATTTCAGTCCCTGCCGGCACCGTAAGCGCGTTGTTCACATAGGCCGGATACAGCAGCCGCGTCGCCAGCGTTGCGCCCGCCTTCATTGGCGCATTGCGCTCCAGCTCCACCTGCAGCACCGATCCGGCTGGCAGCACAACGTGGCCGGCCGGCGTCTGTGCCTGGGCCGCAAAAGCTGCCATTGCCGCAAGCGCAAAACCCGGAAGACGACGAGCAGCAGAAGCAGGCACAACAAACCTGTGTAGAGAGGGGAAGGGAAGCATAGTGCTTCCAGAGTAGCGCACGAATGCAAACAGCCCGCGGGATGGAAATTCTCGCGGGCCATCTGTTCACTCGATTTTTGCGATTCAGACGGAACCGATAGAGACAGCCGCTCTACTTCAACGTGTAGTTCTTGAACTCCGAGGTGAAGTATGTCCGCCGCGTGGCGTGCCCGCCTACTCCGCTGTCTCCCTGCGGCTGCACTTCACTCTGCACGATGGTTCGCACCGGAAGCACAAGCGTGCGATTGTCCACCCGCACTGGCGCATAATCGATGCGCTCATCCTGCTGCCGAACGTTATCTGATGTGCTGAACTCGGCCTGAGTCACAAGTCTCACCACGATGCCTGACTCGGGGTTGATGAAGATGAGCCCGTGGTACGGCACTGTGGATTTGTAGTTGTGCCACTCCGTGCTTTGCCGCATGTCGCCTTTTACGCCGCCGCCGTTCAGTCCGCTCACTGAACTTAGAGTTGACGAGTAGAAACGCGCAGTGCCTGTCTGATTGATGGTGGGGAAACAGCAGATGTTCACAGGAAAGTAGGCTTTCTTCTTATCTACGCTATAGCTGAATACCGCCGCGGACTTGCCGTTCACGTTCTCCCAGCGCACAAATGCGAGCTGGCCCGATGCATGTGCATCGGCAAATGTCCTGCCCAGCGCGGGGTCTGGCCCCTCCAGCACAATCATGCCATTCTGTCCCCACTGCGGGCTCTTGTCCGGCGCGCCGGGCTCTTCAGTGCCCTTTTGGAAACTAACCTTCTCTTGAGTCGAGTGAATGTAACGGACATACTGATTGGCTGGGTCGCCCATAATGCCATTGCTCACCGCAGCGTCTTTGGCACCGCCCTGCACGCCCGAAGCCGCCGAAATTGCGTTAAGATTGTCCTGGAAGCGCAGCGTCGTTCGGATTGCCTGTAGAGACGGCAGAGCTCCGTAAACAGTGCGCACATAGGCATCGGCTTTGCCGAGAATCTCCGCTTGCTTCGCCGCGTCCGGCGCCGCCAGTGCCGGAGACTCTTCGGTGGGGGGGGCTAGCAGCGCGCTCTTCGCTTCAAGAATGTAGATCTGTTCCACGGTCTGCGCACCCTGTGCAAAACGCGCCAACGAGTTCATCGCCCGGACCGTGAGTTGCTCGGTCAACTCAACTTGTTTGAGCTCGAAACCGATTTGCTCGTCGGTTTTGTTCTCCCGTGTCAGGTCGTAGAGCATGTCCCGGAGCTGCTGTACGGAGACCTTCTTTTCAGCCAAGCAAGGTGATGCCAGCAGGGCCAGTACAAACAGCATACACGCAATCCGTTTCATCGCTTCACTCCGGGGCGCGAGGACAGCCGACTACTCTATCGGGGCCCATTGGTATAGACGGATTAGTACAGGACAAAAGTTGCCCGAGCAGTGCCGCCGGTCACCTAAAAACGAACGCCCACCGTTTGAACACGGTGGGCGCGGAAAGATTCCTGCAGGTCGAGCCTACTTGGCTGCCCAGTCCTTGTAAGTCGAGGTGAAATAGCTGTGCCGCAGTGTGTGTCCGCCAACGCCTGAGTCGCCCTGCGGGAAGACCTCGCTGATGACAACAACCTTCATGGGCAGAACCAGAACTTGGCCGCCAATCTGCGTTGGCGCATAGTCGATGCGCGTATCCTGCTGCCGCACATAGTCCGACGTCTTGAAGTCCGCCTTGGTGATCAGTCTCACAATAATGCCCGTGTCCGGGTCAACGAACACCTCGCCGTGATACGGAAGAGTGCCTTTGTAGTTGTGCCACGCGGTGTTGGTCTGCATGTTGCCGGCTGCGCCGCCGCTGCTGCCGCTAAGTGAGCCGATCTGCGACGAGGTGAACTTGGCGCGCCCTACCTGCTCCACGTCCGGGAAACAGCAGATGTTTACGTTCAGGCGCGACTTCTTCTTGTCTACAGTGAATTCGAAGACTGCCGCCGGCTTTCCGTTCACGCTTTCCCAGCGTTCAAACGTGAAGTGTCCGGAAGCCTGGGCCTCGGCCATGACCGCGCCCAGCGAAGGGTCCGGCTCCTCCAGCGCCATGAATCCATTCTGACCCCAGGGTGTCTTGTCCTTGGTTGCCGGCAGCTTCTCCGCGCCGTTGACCAATTCAATTGGGACCTCGGCAGCATTGATGTAGCGCACATAGCTGTTTCCGGCACCATCATTGCCCATTGCGCCGGAGGTGGTGGCATCCTTCCCGCTGCCGACCAATCCCGAACTGGAAGCTACCGCGGAGATATTGTCCTGGAAACGCATGGTGGTTTTCGTCACGCTGAGGTGCGGCAGCCCCGTGTAGGTCTTGGTGGCGTAAGCGATTGCCTCGTTGATTAGATCCGACTGCGCCGGCCCTTCCAACGGCGGATTCTTGGGTACCTCGGCTGACGGGGGGGGGAGCATCGCGCTCTTGGCTTCAAGCACATAAATCTGTTCGGTCGTCAGCTGTCCCGGAGCATTTGCGGCCATGTCGTTCATCGCGTTTCGCTCCAACTGCTCTGTCAACTCCACCTGCTTCAGCTCATTTGCCACATCAGCATCAGACTTTTTCTGCGCCTGCATGCTGCTAAGCAGCAACTTCAACTGCTCGACGGTCAGTTTCTTGTCAGCCCATGATGGCGTTGCTGCAAGCGCTAATACAAATAGCAGTACGACAAACTTTTTCATCGATCTCCCCTCACGGAAAACTGAGATTGGATTGCGGCGTCGACGAAGTTAGCACTGCCGTCAATCGAATGGACGCGCGGCGATGGAAATTGACTACAGCTTGCGCGGCCGCAGGTTAACAAAATATTTGGCACGGCTGATCCCAGTGAGCCCAAAATGCGACCGGCGAAAGACCCCATCTGCACACAACGCCCAAATTCATCTTGCGCCGCACTTTTGCGCCGCCGCAATACTACACCTGCCGTCGCAGGGCCGTCACTGCCCGTGAAAGCTCGTCCAGCTTGTCCAGGAGTTCCTTGTGGTGTTTGTCAGCGGCCGAGGGGTCAAAACCCTCCACATAAAACGTGCCGTTAGGCTCCAGCTCACACCGATGTACCTGGTGTAAATTCTCGAATCCCTGCCGATGAACAATCTCCAGCAGTTCCTCGCGCGTCAACGCTTCCTGCTCCAGTGCCCGCGCATCCGGCTGTCCATTGCGCACCAGCACGGTGGGCCGTCCTTCCAGCAGCCGTGTCAGCCGCCGCGAGCGGAACAGTACCCGCACTACCAGCCAGTTGATGGCCAGCAGGCTGAAGGCGCCGACCACTCCGCCGGTAATCGAGTTGTCGTCGCCGATAATGGCGTTCTGCACCGTGTTCGACAGCGACAGCAGAACCACGAGATCGAAGGGGTTAAGCTGTGCCAGCTCGCGCTTGCCAAAGATGCGCAATAGCAGCACCAGCACCAGGTACACAATCACCGGGCGGAGGATTTTCTCCAGCAGCGGGAGAGGCATTTGAAACATGTGGTCCAGCAGGGCAGGGTTCATCATGCCCCGAGCATAAGATGCCGCTCAGCGCTTTTCCAGTCGAATTACCAGATTTACTTCGTGCGTATTCGAATCAATCATCATGTTGCTTCGTTCAATTACATTCGCAAGCCGCTTGCTCAGGTCAGAATCACCCTGTTGCAGCTTGAGCAAAAATAGGACCGCATAGCCCTCGTCGAACGGTTCTCCCGGCATCATCTGCCAGGCGCGCATCAGCTGGATGCGCAGCGCGTCATCTACGTTGTCGAATTTTACGAACGCCAGGTGATATACCGGCCCCGGCACGATGTCCACGGTATAGTTCACCGTCCCCGCAGTCTCATCCAGATTTGCATGTGGTGTGAAGGCAAAGTCGAGATAGCCCTTTGAATGGTATCTCTGTCCCAGTAACGCCCATACGGAGCGCACATTTGTTCCAGGTAGCTTGGCGTTTGCTTTGCGTAGCTGTTCACTCACCTCATCTTGCGTAACTAACGAGCCCGCAGGAAGCAGAATGGCGCCCAACTTATAAGTTTTCCCCTCCTGAACCCTCACATGGTACGGCACGCGAATAGCATCCGGCGTGACTTCGAAGGTATCCTGCCGCTCGGCGTGCAGGCTCACGGCCGCATAACCCCGGTCCTGATAGAACAGCGTCAGGTTGTGCTCCAGATTCGCGGTCGTATCTTCCGAGCTGTAGGGCTGCAGTGCAGGGTCTTTCGTCAGGGCTAGCAGCTGCGGCAGCAACTCGGGAGAAGCGCCCTCGAACTGCACGTCGCTCAGCGTCACTGGGGGCGACAAAATCGAAATCCCCATCCCCGTGACCTTGCCGCCGCTCTTCTGGTTGCTCACCGGCGTCGCCACCAGCTCCGCCGTAATCCCTTTGGCGGCAAGCATCTGCTGCAGGGCCTCGCGCACGCCGTCCAGCAGCGTGCCCTGCGACGGCACCTTCCCCCGGAAGAGTGGGAACTTCGCGCGCAGCGCCGCGTCCAGCTCCGGGCCCGGTGTCAAGGGCAAGTTCTCAAGCTTCAGGTCGTACAGCGCCGCTGGAATCAGTGTGAACGTCATCTCCACACCGTCGAATTTGTACGAGAGAGTCTCGAAGACGCCGGAATCCATCAGCGCCTTGGCATGCTCGTTCATCTCCGGCGAGGTCATGATGGCTCCGCGTTTGATGCCCGCGGCGGCCAGCAGATCCTGCTCGGAATATTGCGGAGCCCCATTGAAGATGAAGGTCTTTGGCTGAAACTTCTGTCCCTGGGACGGCGCAACGCAGAAAGCCAGCACGATAACTGCCGCGTAAAACTTCATAATGGAAGGCATGGCCAAGAAGCTTAGCAGAACCCGGCTTCCAGGGCAACGTGCAATCCCGGCCGGCGTCTTCTCCGGTGAAGATATAAACAGATATAAGGTCACGGATAACTACGCGAATAAGTAAAAGTGCATCTGCGCGGAAGATAGAACCTGCATGCGCCGGTTTTTGCGCCAACATAGCGGAGCGCGCCGGTCCAAATATGCGTATCCTCTTCGCCAACACATTTTCCTGCTTGTCCCTGATAAATTGAAGGTATTGAGGGCATCCCTTTGCGGAGCCAACTTCCTTATCGCGTCTGGAGAGCATGAAAGTACCGAATCTACTATCCAAGGCAGTGAATGCGATCTCCCAGGGACACAAGTCCCCCGTCTTCGCTCCGCTGACCCCGTTTCGAATCGAGCCAAAATTCGTTGCACGCGTTTGGGGATACACCGACCTCCGCCCCTGGTATGACTTCCCGCCAGCCGGAACAGCCACAGAGCCTTGCGGCGAAGTCTGGCTCAGCGGCGACGAGTGCGTCATCGCATCCGGCCCCCACAAGGGCACATCGCTCGGCACGCTCTTCCAGCAAAGCGCGCACGACCTGCTCGGCGCGGCCTCCCCATCCTCCGGCTCGCCGCTGCTCATCAAGGTCATCTTCGCCAAACAGAAGCTCAGCGTTCAGGTGCATCCCGATGACCGCCTTGCGCAAAAGTATGGCGAGCCGCGCGGCAAAACCGAGTGCTGGTACGCGCTCTCTGCCCAACCGGACGCAAAGGTGGCCGCTGGTCTAAAGCCCGGCACCACGCTTGACGCAGTGCGCAGCGGCATCGCCCAGGGCACGCTCGAGGAGTCACTGAACATCGTTCCGGTTCATGCCGGCGACATGATTTACGTCGATGCGGGCACAGTGCACGCCATCTGGCCCGGCTCCATTTTGCTTGAGACGCAGCAGAACTCCGACCTCACCTATCGCATGTACGACTACGGCCGACCCCGCGAACTCCACATCGAAAAATCGCTGGAGGCCACGCGTCCGGATCTCGATGCAAACAAGGTCCAGCCGGTACGCCTCGATGACCGCACGACACTCATCGATAAAAAGTACTTCTGCGTCGAACGGATTCCAGTCGAGGCCAGCCGCAGCAGCTCCACACTGCCCGGCCCCGGCGAGCCGCAACCAGGACTCTCCTATCTCTTCGCTGCTGCCGGCCGCGCCCGGCTTGCCAGCTCGGCCTTTGAGGCGGTGGAACTGGACGAGCGCAGCATTGTTGCCGTCCCTGCCAGCTCCCCAGCCTTCGCCGTGCAAGATCTTGGCGGCCTTGATCTGCTGCGCATTTCGCCACGCTGGCCCGCAGCCGCGCGCTGACACCGGGGCGCAACTCATTCCGTTTCAAAAGGGTGCAAGGATCGCATGGCAGCGCGGCCTTGCCTCTCTGGACATCAGCACCGCTCCGGTTACCGATTTACGCAGATCTGCCCATCCCTTCACTGCCGCTTTGCGTCTAAACCCTACAATGGGCTTGGCAGCAAACGGAACGCGGGTCGTGCGCGTCCTTCCTGTTGCCGGAGCGAAGTACATCCGCAAGCGTGGCATAGTTTACTGCGGAACCCGCTCCTCCTTATTTCCCTGCATCGCTTGATTGTCTCCTTGCCTTGAACTTCCCCAGCGGTACGTGTCTGCCTGCAGCCATGGATCGGGGAAGACAATCCAACCTTTTTATTTCGAAGGAGATGCATGATGCTTCGGAAGGGATTCATTCCTGCCGTTCTGGCCGCCGTCCTCTTGTCCGTATCGGCCGCTGCTCATTCCCAGGTCGTCCACGCCGCCACCGAGGACCATGAAGTGCTCACTGTCGGCGGCGGCCTTTCCAGCTACATCCTCGACTACGGCCACACCCGCAAGATGGAAGGCGTCACCGTCTGGGTGGATTGGAAGCTGCCCCACATGCCCAGCCTGCTCGACGGTCTTGGCATTGAGGCCGAAGGCCGCGACATCAACTTCGGCCGCCCTTCCACGCTGCCCCGCATGCGGCAGGACACCGCCCTCATCGGCGCCTACTACAAGTGGCACAAAATAGGTAACTTCCGCCCCTACGCCAAATACCTGGCCGGCATCGGTAGCATCGACTTTCCCGCATTTCCCGGCAACCCCGCCTACGATCACGACACGCGCACGGTGCTCGCGCCGGGCGGCGGTGTCGACTATCAGATTGGCCGCCATTTCGCCGTCCGGCTCGACTACGAGTATCAGTTCTGGCGCGCCATCTTCGGACCGCGCGACCTCAATCCCAACGGACTAACTCTTGGTGCGGTATACAGCTTTGGCGGAAGACGATAGCATTCCCCTGAAGGGCAATGGATCGGCCATCGCAGGCCTTCCCCCGCTTCCCGATGGTTTTCTGTTCCGCGCAACCTCACGGCCCGGTGTCGCCGGGCTACGGAGCCTGCGTGTGACAGCCGGTGATTGCCTCTACACAAAACGTCAAGCCACGTCCCGCGTTGCAAGGTTGCAGCGAAGGCCGGCGCGGCCTTGCGGAGGGATCGCGTTCGTGATGAACAAGCTGAAATTCTTTCTGTTTCTGTCCTGCACCTGCCTGCTCGGTGGAGACTTGGCCGAGGCCCAGGTGGTGCACTCGGGCGAGCAGAATCCGCCTCCTTTCCGCCTCGGCGTTGGCCCTTCGGCCATCGCTCCTGACTTTGAGAGCGGCACCATGATTGGCGTCACGCTCTGGGCCGACTACACCCCGAATGTCTTCAATCGCCACGTCCCCGGACTCTACGTCTCCGGCCAGTTACGCGACCTGAACTATCACCGCTCCGACTCGCAAACCGATTTGCGCGAAAACTCCTATCAGGCTGGGCTGGCATACCGCTGGCGTCATTTTGAAAACTGGCAGCCTTACGTCCGTGGCGCCGCCGGCTATGGCTCCATTCGTTTTGGCCCCATCAGCTCCTACTCCAGTGACTCCCGCACCATCTGGAGCGTCACCGGTGGCTCGGATTTCCGCCTCAGTGACAACTTGTGGATTCGCGCCGAGTACGAGCGCCAGACCTGGCCCGGCCTCTTCAATCGCGACCTGCACCCCCGCGGCGCCAGCCTCGGCCTGGTTTACGATTTCCACTGGCGCTTTGCCCAATAGAGAACTTCTTACAGGGATGTGACGGCTCCAGTTTCCGAATCCCGGCGCTCTGGTGCACAATCGAAAGCGTGATGAGTTTCCGATTCGCCATGCCCGCTTCTCTCGACAGCGCCGTCCGCGCTGCCGCCGCCGACTGGGATTCCAACAACAAGATCGAGCGCTTCTACAAAAAGGACGCCTCGCTGTGGACCAGCGAGGGGGAAGAGAAGTGGCTCGGCTGGATCGACATCGTTGAGCGCCAGCAGAAGGATCTGGCTTCCTTCACTGCGCTTGCGGCAGACATCAAGGCCACGGGCTTCGAGTCTGTTCTGCTGCTCGGCATGGGCGGCTCCAGTCTTTGCCCCGAAGTGCTCACCCTCACCTTTGGCCGCCAGCCCGGCGCGCCTTCGCTGCACATCGTCGACTCCACCGACCCGGCGCAGGTCAAGGCCGCGCGCGACATCGTCAATCTGGCCAAGACCTTCGTAGTCGTCGCCTCCAAGTCCGGCTCCACGCTCGAGCCCAACGTGCTCAAGCAGTACTTCTATCAGGAAATGCAGAAGGCCGTTGGCGCGGACAAGGCCGGCAGCCACTTCCTCGCCATTACCGACCCCGGCTCCAAAATGGAGCAGGTGGCCAAGGCCGATGGCTTCCGCCACATCTTCTATGGTGACCCGGAAGTCGGCGGCCGCTACTCTGCGCTTTCCAACTTCGGCGTTGTTGCCGCCACCTGCGCGGGTCTCGACATCGCCAAATTACTCTCTGAAGCCGCCAAGGGCGTTGCTTCCTCCAGGCTGCCCGTTGCGCAGAACCCCGCCGTCCAACTCGGCCTGCTGATGGGCTCGGCCCACAACGCCGGTCAGGACAAGATCACCCTCTTCACTTCGCCCGAAATTCACGACCTCGGCGCGTGGCTTGAGCAGCTCATTGCCGAGTCCACCGGCAAGCTCGGCAAGGGCATCACGCCCGTTGATCGCGAAGCTATCGGCGCGCCCGAGGCTTACGGAAACGACCGCCTCTTTGCCTACGTCAAGTTGGCCGGCACCAAAGACGCCAGCCTCGATGCCAAGGTTGCCGCGCTTGAAGCCGCCGGCCATCCGGTCGCGTACTTTGAAATCTCCGACCGCTACGAAATCTTCGGCCAGTTCTTCACCTGGGAAGTCGCCACCGCCGTTGCCGGTTCCGTCATGGGCATCAACCCCTTCAACCAGCCCGACGTCGAGTCCGCCAAAATCGAAACCCGCGCGCTCACCTCCGCCTACGAGCAGACCGGCAAGCTGCCCATGCGCACGCCCTTCCTTGTAGAAACCGGCATCGAGCTCTACGCCACCGACGCCTACGCCGCAACCATCAAGGGCGCAAACCTGGTCGAAACACTCAAGGCGCACTTCGCGCAGATCAAAACCGGCGACTACTTCGCCGCGCTCGCTTTCCTGCCCATGTTCGCCCCGCACGAAACCGCCATCCAGACCCTGCGCCATGCCGTCTTCGAGAAGAAGAAAGTCGCCACCTGCCTCGGCTTCGGCCCGCGCTTCCTGCACTCCACCGGCCAGGATTACAAAGGCGGACCCAACACCGGCGTCTTCCTCCAGATCACCGGAGACCACGCCGTCGACGTTGCCATTCCGGACCAGAAGTACAGTTTCGGCATCGTCATCAACGCTCAGGCCGCGGGCGACCTGGCGGTTCTTGAAAGCCGTGGCCGCCGCGCTCTCCGCGTCCACCTCGGCAAAGACGTCGACGCCGGCCTGCAAAGGCTAGTCGCCGCCGCCCAGTCCGCCCTGGCGTAAACCAGGTCACCATCACACGGGTGCCCCCGGTCCCACGCATCTGGGGACCGGGAAAACTAAGCACGAAAGTGGATGGGAAGGTTCCACCACAAAAATGGATGCCCCATCCTTCGCGCGCATTTTGCGCGAAGGGTGGGAACCGCGGATATCGCGTCCGCCCCGCGTCCGGTGTCCCCACAAACAAGGTTTCGTTTTGTGGAAACCCACAGACCCCCACCCCAAAACAGAACGGTAGTTGGCAGGGCTTCAGCCCTGCCAACAGTGCGCAGCAAAAACAACCGGAACTTTAGCCCTGAGGCTAGCGCCACGCCCGTTCCAGTCCCTCAGTCCCCTAGTCCCTTGTCCCTCAAAACTTCCCCACACATCGCTGCTGCAATCCATACCCCCGCGTCACATGCAGACGGTCCATCAAAACGTACCGCGTGCGCAGCCCGCCCATCGTCGCCGGCAGACTCTCCGGCTCATGCCATCGGTCCACATACACCACCAGCGCCGCCTCGCGCGGATTATCCAGACTCTGCCCCACACCCACCGCAAAAAACGCCGGCTCGCGTTGCATCAGCCCGCGCGCTAAGCGGTTTTTCGCCGCCACAGCCTGCGCCAGCGTGCCGCTGCTCGGCGCGGCATCCAGCGCCGGCGATTTCGGCGCGGCGCCAAACTGCATTGCCTGCTCGGTCGTCGGCACAATCACCGTGCGCACACCATCAATCGTCGATGCAATCGCCGGCTGCGCATCCCGTCGCACGTAAACCAGCACCGCCGCCTCGCCCGCGTGGTCCGTGCTCTTGCCCATGGCCACGCCCAGCACGCCCTGCGCGGGATTCACCATCTTCCGCGCTGCTGCCAGCGCTGCCTGCACCCGCGCAATCTCCGCGTTGCTCAGTGCACGCGCCTGCGCCGCGGCCGCCGTGCTGTCGCCATAGCTCAGGCAGCTCACAGTGTGGTCGGCGCCGCCCGCAAACGTAAGCCCGCCGCTCAATCTTGTCTCCAACTCGTTCAGCACTTCCGGTGCGGGATTCGCCATCGCCTGGCTCACGCCCGCCGTATCCAGTCCGCCTGCAAAGTAGAGCCCCACCGGCTCGGCGCTCTCCGCCGCCACCAGCAGCGCACCAGAGTCGCCTGAATCGCTGAACCGGTTTCCGCTCACCGCAATCTGATGCGTGAAGTGCTTGGTCAAATAAGGCCGCGTCTCCGCGCAATCTTTGAAGTAGTCCACTGCCACATCCACATCCACCGCGCTCACCGCGCCGCACGTCAGCCCCGTGGTGCGCCCGCTCTTGGCCACGTGCATTTGCAGGCTCGCCGCCACACCCTTGCCTCCGCTGGACGAAGTTCCCGGCATCGCCGCACTCAGCCTGCCGTCGGCCTGCCGCGCACCCAGCTCCAGAATCCCCGCTTCCACCGCGCGCGCGTCCACTTCGGCCAGCGCCGCATCCACATTGGTTTCGGCAGCATTCAGCGGCAGCCATGCACTCAGCCGGCCCACCGGCGCGGCTCCATTCGGCGTGCAATTGTTGTCAATCAACCCTGGCTGCACTATCGCATCGCCCGCCGTTGCCCGGTCGCTCCGCGCCAGCACGTGGTTGTTGCTCAGCACGTAGCGCCGCCCCGCGCCGTCCTGCACCAGCGCGCCCAGCGTGCCGCTGCAGCAATCCACCACGGTCGCGCCGTTGGCGTCAAAGTCACTCACGTTCCCGCCGGAGCTGCCCAGCATCACCGGTGCGCTCAACTTCTGCTGGTGTGTTGCCGGTGAGCTGCGAATCCCATCCGCCGTCAGCAGAATCGCCGCCTCCGTGTGAGCCTGCCCCGCGCCCGTCGTCGCCACAATGTAGGTCACGGTTTGCG